>NZ_JAVIJB010000050.1:0-44399 GCF_033977165.1 Mesorhizobium captivum | reverse complement strand
GAAGCAAATGTGTGCGCACACTAGCCCCTTGTGGGAGAAGGTGGATCGGCGCGCATCGCCGAGACGGTTGAGGGGTGCTGGAAGAAATGAGGCGTCGGCGTTCCCTGGAACACCCCTCATCCGTCCGAGCTTCGCTCGGCCACCTTCTCCCACAAGGGGAGAAGGGAGAGCACACCGCAAGCCGACCCTCCCCACAAGGGGGAGGGTAACCCGATCACGTATTCATCGAATCGAAGAAATCAGCGTTGGTCTTGGTCTGCTTGAGCTTGTCGATGAGGAACTCGATCGCGTCGGTCGTTCCCATCGGCGCTAGGATGCGGCGCAGCACGAAGATCTTCTGCAGGTCCGCGCGCGACACCAGAAGGTCTTCCTTGCGGGTGCCGGACTTGAGGATGTCCATCGCCGGATAGATGCGCTTGTCGGCCACCTTGCGGTCGAGCTGGATTTCGCAGTTGCCGGTGCCCTTGAACTCTTCGAAGATGACTTCGTCCATGCGGCTGCCGGTATCGATCAGCGCGGTCGCGATGATGGTGAGCGAGCCACCTTCCTCGATGTTGCGGGCGGCACCGAAGAAGCGCTTCGGGCGCTGCAGCGCGTTGGCATCGACACCGCCGGTCAGCACCTTGCCGGACGACGGCACGACGGTGTTGTAGGCGCGGCCGAGGCGTGTGATCGAATCCAGGAGGATCACGACGTCACGGCCATGCTCGACCAGGCGCTTGGCCTTCTCGATCACCATTTCGGCGACCTGCACGTGGCGGGCCGCCGGCTCGTCGAAGGTCGAGGAGATCACCTCGCCCTTCACCGAGCGCTGCATGTCGGTCACTTCCTCCGGACGCTCGTCGATCAGAAGCACGATCAGATAGCATTCCGGATGGTTGGCGGTGATCGAGTGGGCAATGTTCTGCATAAGAACCGTCTTGCCGGTACGCGGCTGCGCGTTGATCAACGCGCGCTGTCCCTTGCCGATCGGCGCGACCAGATCGATCACGCGCGGTGAGATGTCCTTGCTGGTCGAATTCTCGATCTCCATCTTCAGCCGCGAGGTCGGATAGAGCGGCGTCAGATTGTCGAAGTGAATCTTGTGCCGGATCTTTTCGGGATCGTCGAAATTGATGGTATTGACCTTGAGCAGCGCGAAGTAGCGCTCGCCCTCTTTCGGGCTGCGGATCGGCCCTTCGACCGTGTCGCCGGTCTTCAGCGAAAACCGCCTGATCTGCGACGGCGAAATATAGATGTCGTCGGGACCTGGCAGGTAGTTGGCATTGGCCGAGCGCAGGAAGCCGAAACCGTCCTGCAGCACCTCGACAACGCCGTCGCCGATGATCTCGATGTCCTGGGCGGCGAGCTTCTTCAGGATCGCGAACATCAGCTCCTGCTTGCGCATGACGCTGGCGTTCTCGACCTCGAGCGATTCGGCATAAGCGATCAGCTCTGGGGGCTTCTTGTTCTTGAACTCGGTGAGTTTCATTTCTTGCATTAGATAGACTCTGGGTAGGCTTTGGGGAGAAAAATCGGCTGGATGCGATAAATGCCGGGCGCGGCCGAAAGCGAGAAATGGGGCGGCGCATGACGGGAAGGAAGACCCGTCTTTTATCGTCGGTCGCCTGAAAGAGCAAGCCGCCTTTTGCGTGGTCGTTTGAGGCTCAGAACGGCTTCACAATGACCAGGATGACGATGACGATCATCAGCAATGTGGGGATTTCATTGACCATCCGCCAGTGCCTGGCCGGCTTTTCGTTCTTGTCCTCGGCAAATTTCCGCACCGCGCCGGCGAGATAGCCATGCAGGCCTGAAAGCAGGAGCACGGCGAGGATCTTGGCGTGCAGCCAGCCGCCCTGGAATCCAAAGCCTTTCCAGGCGAGCCAAAGCCCGAATACCCAGGTCACGATCATCGCCGGATTGATGATCGCTCTCAACAGTCGCCGCTCCATCACCTTGAAGGTCTCGGATTGCACCGAACCCTTCTCGGCGTCGACGTGGTAGACGAGGAGCCGCGGCAGATAGAGCATGCCGGCCATCCAGGAGATGACGGCAATCACATGGATCGCCTTCGCCCAAGGATAAAAACTGTCGGGCGCTACGAAGAAGAGCAGCGTCGTCAGCACGACCAACGCGGCGATGCCGATCGTCATGCGCTTCATCGCCGGGCCGATGCTGTTCTCGTTGCTCGCGCCGGTCATCGGCGGCTCCTCACCATTTTCACCATGGCCTCGACATGCGCCACCGGCGTTTCCGGCGTGATGCCATGGCCGAGATTGAAGATCAGCGGCCCGTCGCCCAGCATGCGAAGGATGGCGTCGACGCCATCGGCCAGCGCCTTGCCGCCGGCGACCAGCCGCAGTGGATCGAGATTGCCCTGCACCGCGCCTTCGCGTTGCAGCTCCCGCGCCATCGACAACGGCACCGTCCAGTCGAGGCCGAGGCCGGTGGTCCCGGTCTTCCTCCTGTAGTCGCGATAGCGCTCGCCGGCGCCTTTCGGAAATCCGATCACCGGCACGTCGGGATGAACCGCCTTCACCTGCCGGACGATATCGGCCACCGGCTCGACGCAGAACGCTTCAAAAGAAGGCTCGTCCAGAACGCCCGACCAGGAATCGAAAATCTGTACCACATCGGCGCCAGCCTCGATCTGGCGGATGAGATAAGCGGCCGAATGATCGGCCAGTATCTTCAAAAGCCGCGCGAAGGCCTCCGGCTCGCGATAGGCAAAGAGCCGCGCCGGCCCCTGGTCCGGCGTGCCGTGGCCGGCAATCATATAGGTCGCCACCGTCCAGGGCGCGCCGCAGAAGCCGATCAGCGTCGTTTCATCCGGCAGTTTCGCGCGCAACCGGCGAACGGTCTCGTAGACCGGTTCGAGATTCACGTGAAACGTTTCCCTGTTCAGGGCCGCAATCTCCCTCGCCGCGATCGGCTTCAGGATCGGTCCGTGTCCCTCTTCGAAGCGAACCTCCCGCCCCAGCGCGTTGGGCACCACGAGGATGTCGGAGAACAGGATGGAAGCATCGAAGCCGAAGCGTTCTATCGGCTGCAGCGTCACTTCGACGGCAAGGTCGGGATCGTAGCAGAGATCGAGGAAGGATCCGGCCCGCTTCCGGGTCTGGCGGTACTCCGGAAGATAGCGGCCTGCCTGGCGCATGATCCAGAGCGGCGGCGGTGAAACCGTCTCGCCCTTGAGGACGTCCAGCATGATCCGTTTCCCAGCCATCCAGCGCTCGCCCTCTCTACAGCGCCGCGCGTCCTAAGACGCGCAAAGGACGCTGTAGCACTTGTCATCTGGCGCATGATCCTTTCCGAACCTCCGGTTCGGGGTCATGCGCTGTCTCTTAAATCAAATATCTATTTTAAAAGAGTCTTCTGATTCTAAGAGTCTGTTGGTTGTGGTGGTTGCGACCTGTCCAGCTTGCCGCTCGAAAAGGCCAGTCAGCATATTGTCGCGCAGCCTCGTTCGCAAATTGGAGGGATCTGGGGAAGAACCGGATTCAGGCTTTCGAGTCAAAAGCTTGGCTTCCTGGCTCCGGGCTTCGCGCTGTGGACGATATCGGCCAAGAAATGTTGATCCCCGGTTTTGTCCCCAGCGCCCCGACAAAGCCTACAGCAGGGCGAATTGTGGACAAGGTGCCATCTGATACAGTCGCTTTCACCGGATCGGCTTTTTCATCCAGCCTTGTCCACAACAGCCCACAGCCTGGAACCGCGCTTGTGAACAAACCCCAGAGCTTCTTTCATCTGCATCTGATTTCCGACGCCACCGGCGAGACGCTGCTGGCGGCCGGCCGCGCGGCGTCCGCCCAATACAAGGACGCGCGCGCCATCGAGCATATCTATCCGTTGATCCGCACGGAAAAGCAGGTGGCCAAGGTGTTCGAGGACATCGAGGAGGAACCAGGCATAATTCTCTACACCGTCGTCGACCAGAAGCTGGCGCGCAGCATCGACGAACGCTGCGCCGCCATGGGCCTGCCCTGCGTTTCGGTGCTGGAGCCGGTGCTCAGCGTCTTCCAGTCCTATCTGGGCACGCCGGCCGGCCGGCGCGTCGGCGCCCAGCATGTGCTCGACGCCGAATATTTCCGCCGCATCGATGCGCTGAATTTCACCATGGAGCATGACGACGGCCAGCTGCCGGCCAATATGGACGATGCCGACATCGTGCTGATCGGCATCTCGCGCACGTCGAAGACGCCGACCAGCATCTATCTCGCCAATCGCGGCATCAAGACCGCCAACATTCCGATCGTGCTCGGCGTGCCGCTGCCGGAAAGCCTGATTAACGCCAAGACGCCGCTGATCGTCGGCCTGGTCGCCACCGCCGAGCGCATCTCGCATGTCCGCCAGAACCGCATCCTCGGCAACACCGCACCCTATGTATCAACCGACTATATCGACCGCGCCGCGATCAACGAGGAGCTTGCCTATGCGCGCCAGCTCTGCACCAGGCATGGCTGGCCGATGATCGACGTCAGCCGCCGCTCGATCGAGGAAACGGCGGCGGCCATCGTTGCCCTGCGCGGAAAGACGCGATAGGGCAGGCGGTATAAGTGAGCACTCCGTCCAACACCCCTCATCCGACCGAGCTTCGCTCGGCCACCTTCTCCCACAAGGGGAGAAGGAAGAACGTGGCGCCAGCGTCCCGCAGATATCACCAGGTGGCGATTTGCAGAGGCGTCGGCGCAGGACTTTCCTTCTCCCCTTGTGGGAGAAGGTGGCTCGGCGCGCAGCGCCGAGACGGATGAGGGGTGCTGGACGGATCGCAACCGTTGGGTGAACCAGCATGGCCGAGAAAATCATCCTCGCTTCGGGCAGCCCGTTCCGCAAGGCGATGCTCGTCAATGCCGGGCTCGACATCGAAGCGGTGCCGGCGGAAGTCGACGAGCGCGCGCTCGAGGCGCCGTTGCAGGACAGCGGCGTGTCTCCCGAGGATGTCGCTTCGATCTTGGCCGAGGCCAAGGCGACCGAGGTCAGCGAGCGCAGACCGGGCGCGCTGGTGCTGGGCTGCGACCAGACGCTGTCGCTCGGCGACGAGATTTTTCATAAGCCCGCCGACATGGAAGGCGCGCGGAGGCATCTTCTGGCTTTGTCGGGCAAGACCCATCAGCTGAACAGCGCCGCCGTGCTTTGCCGCGATGGCGAGGTGCTGTGGCGCCATGTCGGGGTCGCCAGCCTCACCATGCGCAAGCTCGATCCCGCCTTCATCGGCCGGCATCTGGCGCGCGTCGGCGCCAAGGCGCTTTCCAGCGTCGGCGCCTATCAGATCGAGGGCGAAGGCATCCAGCTCTTCGAAAAAATCGAGGGTGATTATTTTACGATAGTCGGCCTGCCGCTTTTGCCGGTGCTGGGGGAACTGCGCACATTGGGAGCGATCGATGGTTGAAAAAAAGGCCTTCGTCGCTGGACATCCGATCGCGCATTCGCGCTCGCCGAAGATCCATGGCCATTGGCTGGCGAAATACGGCATCGACGGCAACTACCAGGCGATCGATGTCGCGCCGGAGGATTTCGCGGCGTTCCTGAAATCGCTGGCCGAGAAGGGCTATCGCGGCGGCAATGTCACGATCCCGCACAAGGAATCTGCTTTCGCCGGAGTAGCCCGCCGCGACCATGCGGCCGATGAAATCGGCGCCGTCAATACGCTGTGGTTTGAGGATGGCGTTCTCTGGGGCGGCAATACGGACGGCTACGGCTTTGCCGCCAACCTCGATGACCATGCACCGGGTTGGACGAAAAACGGCCCGGCCGTGGTGCTGGGAGCAGGCGGCGCTTCCCGCGCGGTGATCCATGCGCTGAAAGAACGTGGGATCAAGGATATCCGCGTTGTCAATCGAACGCTCGCGAGAGCCGAGGAACTCGGCCACCACTTTGGCGCCGGGGTTTCCGCGCATGGCGCCGGCGCGGTCGGCGAATTGCTTGCCGATGCCGGCCTGCTCATCAACACCACCGCGCTCGGCATGCATGGCAACGAAACCCTCGCCGCCGATCCGGCCGGTCTGCCCGGCCACGCCATCGTCACCGACATCGTCTATGTGCCGCTGGAAACGCCGCTTCTGGCAGCGGCGAGCGCCCGCGGCCTGAAGACGGTCGACGGCCTCGGCATGCTGCTGCATCAGGCGGTGCCCGGTTTCGAGCGCTGGTTCGGCAAGCGGCCGGAAGTGACGCCGGAATTGCGGCGTATGATCGTCGCCGACATCGAAGCCCATTGAGATGACGGGCAAAGCCATGATCGTGCTCGGCCTCACCGGATCGATCGGCATGGGTAAGTCGACCACGGCAAAGATGTTCACTGATGCCGGCGTGCCGGTGCATGATTCCGACGAGACGGTGCACCGGCTCTATTCAGGCAAAGCCGCGCCTTTGGTCGAAGCGGCGTTTCCCGGCACGACAAAAGCGGGCGTGGTCGATCGCGCCAGGCTGGCCGAAAAGGTGCTGGGCGATTCCGCCGCGCTGAAGAAGCTGGAGGCGATCATCCACCCTCTGGTGCGCGCCGACGCCGATGCATTTCTTGCCGGGCATCGCGCCGCCGGCGCACCGATCGCCGTGCTCGATATCCCGCTCTTGTTCGAAACCGGCGGCCGCAACCGCGTCGACAAGGTGGTGGTCGTCACCGCGCCCGCCGATATCCAGCGCGCCCGCGTGCTGGCGCGGCCCGGCATGAGCGAGGAAAAGCTCGCCGCTATCCTCGCCAAGCAGGTGCCGGACGCCGAAAAACGCCGCCAAGCCGACTTCATCGTCGACACCGGCCAGGGTTTCGACGCAGCGCGCCGGGCCGTCGAAGCCATCGTCGGTGAATTGACGGGGGATAAGAATTGACGGGGATAAGTCGGGCAAGGACGCTTCCTGACGCCTGTTGTCAGCAGTCCCCATTGCCATTTTGTTCTGGTTTGTGATTCTGCTCGTTGGAGCGGACTGATTCGAATGCGTGAGATCATCTTCGATACGGAAACCACCGGCCTCGATTTGCGCGACGATCGCATCATCGAGCTCGGCGGCGTCGAGCTGGTCAACCGCTTCCCGACCGGCCGCACCTTCCACAAATTCATCAATCCGCAAGGCCGCGCCATCCATGCCGAGGCGCAGGCCGTGCACGGCATCAGCGCCGCCGACCTGGTCGGCAAGCCGACCTTCACGGAAGTCGTGGAGGAGTGGCTGGCCTTCACCGATGGCGCCAAGCTGATCGCCCACAACGCCACCTTCGATATCGGCTTCCTCAACCTCGAATTCAGCCGGCTCGGCCATCCGGCCATCGATATCGGCCGCGTCGTCGACACGCTGGCGCTGGCGCGCCGCAAGCATCCGATGGGCCCGAATTCGCTGGACGCGCTCTGCCGGCGCTACGGCATCGACAACACCCGCCGCACCAAGCACGGCGCGTTGCTCGACTCCGAATTGCTGGCCGAGGTCTATATCGAGCTCATCGGCGGCAAGCAGGCAGCCCTTATCCTCGATGCCGTGGCGGTGCAGGTGAACGGCGCCGGCGAGGTGGCCGACATCGATATCTCGATCGGCGCAAGGCCGATCGCCCTGCCGCCGCGCCTCACCGAGGCGGATCGGTCGGCGCACGCCGGGCTGGTCGCAACGCTGGGTGAAAAGGCGCTGTGGCTGAAGGTGGCGGCCGCAGGTTGAGCGGCCGTCTCTGGCGCCACGTCGGGAGATTAGCCGAAACGCTCATGACGTCGTCATACTCGGGCTTGACCCGAGTATCCATGCCGTGACCTCTGTCGTAGAGTGCAACGGTGCGGAATTCTGTAACCGTTGCAACGCCTTAGCGTAACGGCATGGATCCTAGGGTCTGCGCGCGTCGCTTCGCTCCTTGCTCCGCCCTAGGATGACGACCGAGCTGTCGTAGCGGCAAGTCGCCAAGGTCGGAGGCAACAAAAAAAAGCCCGGCACGCGGCCGGGCTCTTCGTTCTACGGCGCCGAACCGCCTCAGCTCACCTGCACCTTGCTCGCCGCCTGGTCCTCGGCGATGCGCTGCTGGAACATCTGCGCGAAATCGATCGGGTCGAGCATCAGCGGCGGGAAGCCGCCGTTGCGGGTGGCGTCCGCGATGATCTGGCGGGCGAAGGGGAACAGAAGCCGCGGGCATTCGATGAACAGGATCGGCAGCATGTGCTCCTGCGGGAAGCCGCTGATGGCGAAGACGCCGCCATAGACCAGCTCGACATTGAACAGCACTTCCTGGTCGAAGGAGGCCTTGGCGTTCAAGGTCAGGTTGACGTCGAACTGCTTGTCCGAGAGCGGGTTGGCGTTGACGTTGACATTGATGGCGATGCCCGGAGCCTTGTCGCGGCCGCGCAGCGAGTTCGGCGCGCCGGGACTTTCGAAGGACAGGTCCTTCACATATTGGGCAAGCACGTTGAGCGAGGGCTGTGCCTGGTTGCCGTTGCCGTTGGCGGCGCCTGCCGCGGCGTCATCGTTGCTGGCCATGAGCCTTTGTCCTTTTGCCTCGGCAGCATTGCTGACCGGATTGAAATCGGGGGGTTCGCTACCACGCTCGGCAGGACAAGACAAGTTTTGCCGCCTTTATGCATGTCGCCCAAAACTGCGTGGCGGTTTTGGGATAACGACATGCATCAGGCAAACTGCATGTCGCCCAAAACTGGCGCAGCGATTCCGGGGCAATGACACGCATTGGATAGAGGACCGGCCCCGGATTCAGACCTAGTCGTCTTTCAGCCGCCGCCAAGGGGAATTGTGGTCCGGCCCGCGCTTATAATCGTCGCCGCGCGAATAATCGCTGTCGTCGAGATCGATCACCTTGTCGCGGCCGCGGGCGCGAAAGCCGCCGCTGAAGCTCGTCGCCATCACGATGCGGTTCTTGAGCAGCCGCCAGGCCAGATCGCGCACCGGCGGCAGGAGAAGCAGAATGGCGAAAATGTCGGTGATGAAGCCCGGAATGATCAAAAGGATCGCCGCCAGCACGATCATTGCGCCATGCGCAAGCTGGCGGCTGGGGTCGCGTCCCGCATCCATTTCCGCCCGCACCCGCGCCAACACCCCAAAACCCTGGTGCCGAAGCAGCAGGCTGCCGGCAATCGTCGAGAGAATAACCAGCCCGACCGTCGCCAAAGCGCCAACTTCGCGGCCGACGATGACGAAGCCGGCGATTTCCAGCAGCGGCAGCAGGAGCAGGAACAACGGGAACAGTGAAACGCGCAAGTCTTGACCGATCGCTTTCTTGTTTTGCGGGCCCGCGGGCAATCGCCGCTGGCACTGGGGCCATTAGATAGGTATGGCTGCCTTTGATTTGAATGATTGCGCCCGCCGTTCTATATGCTTTGGGTGTTGAATGCTATGCGACCGCCGCCATTGTGAGACTCCGGGTGAGGCTCTGGTGGTCCGGCCAGGACAGGGATCGAATTGGCGGAAGATATGGGTTTCTTCGACTTCGGCACGATTTTCTTCTTGATTGCGGCGGTTGTGATCTTTTTCCAGCTGCGCAACGTGCTTGGGCGTCGCACCGGAAACGAGCGCCCGCCCTTCGATCCCTATTCGGCAAGCCGCACGCGCGAGCAGGACGCGGCGCAGAAATCCGAGAATGTGGTGTCGCTGCCGCGCAAGCGCATGCCGGGCGAGACGGCGGCCGAGACCTATGCCGCGATCGACGCCTTCGCCAAGCCCGACAGCGATCTCAACAAGGGCCTGCGCGCGATCAAGGACAACGATCCGTCCTTCGACCCAAAAACCTTCGTCGACGGCGCCAAGATGGCCTATGAGATGATCGTCATGGCCTTTGCCGACGGCGACCGCAAGACGCTGAAGAACCTGTTGTCGCGCGAGGTCTATGACAGCTTCGTCGCCGCGATCGGCGAGCGCGAGGCGAAATCGGAAAAGATCCAGTCTTCCTTCGTCGGCATCGACAAGGTCGACGTCGTCGCCGCCGAGATGAAGGGCACCGAAGCGCATATCACGCTGCGCATCGTCAGCGAGCTGATTTCGGCGACCCGCGACAAGGTCGGCGCCGTGATCGACGGCGATCCTGAGAAGGTCGCCGAGGTCAAGGATGTCTGGACCTTCTTCCGCGATACCCGCTCGCGCGATCCAAACTGGAAGCTCGTCGCCACGGAAGAAGAAGACTAGATTCAGGCGGCGGGGCTCGGTCGTGCCGCTCTCTTCCACATTCAGCGAAAAAACCTTCGGCGACCTGCCCGGCTGGGCCGAGGATAATCACCTTACGGCCTTCGCGGCCTTTAAACGGTCCGCCCTCCATGTGCTGACCAAGCCTTATCGCACGGGTGCGCTCGGCGTTGATTTCAACGCCTTTGCCGAGGCCTATGCCGAAGCGCGCTCCGTTTCGCCGGCGAATCGGTTGGAGGCGCGGTCCTTCTTCGAGCGCCATTTCGTTCCCGCTTTGGTGGCGGCGGAAAACGGCGGCGCCGGCCTCGTCACCGGCTTCTATGAGCCAGAGGTCGAGGCCTCGCAGGTCAAGACGGAGTGGTTCGTCGTGCCGCTGCTTTCCCGCCCCGCCGACCTGATCGACATCGACGAGAAAAATCGTCCCGCCGGTATGGATCCCTATCTCGCCTTCGCGCGCGAGACCCCGGCAGGTCCGGTCGAATATTTCGATCGCGGCGCAATCGAGCGCGGCGCGCTCTCCGGCCGCAAGCTTGAGATCGCCTGGGTCGCCGACAAGGTCGATGCCTTCTTCATCCATGTGCAGGGCGCGGCACGGCTGAAGATGACGGACGGCCGGCTCTGCCGCGTCACCTACGCCGCCAAATCCGGCCAGCGCTTCACCGGCCCCGGCAAGATCTTGAGCGAGCTCGGCGAAATTCCGCTGGAAAAAGTGACGATGCAGTCGATCCGCGCCTGGTTCAAGGCGCATCCGGATCGCGTCGACGAGATCCTCTGGCAGAACCGCTCCTACATCTTCTTCCGTGAAGCACCGGTCGAGGATGCAGAACTTGGACCCATCGCCGCCGCCAAGGTGCCGCTGACTCCTGGTCGCTCTGTCGCCGTCGACCGGCTGCTGCACACGTTCGGCACGCCTTTTTATATCGATGCGCCGACGCTCACTGCCTTCGAGCAAAAACCGTTCCGGCGGCTGATGATCGCGCAGGACACCGGCTCGGCCATCACCGGATCCGCGCGGGGCGACCTCTTCGCGGGCTCGGGTGACGCCGCAGGCGAAATCGCCGGCGTCGTCCGCAACGCCGCCGATTTCCATGCGCTGATCCCGCGCGGGCTGGTCGACAGGAGGCGTCGATGATCCGCCGCGACGACGAGCTCAGCGAGGACGACCGCATCCTCTGGAACCTGGTGGCGCGGTCGACGCGGCCCCTGAAAGGCAAGTTGAAAGGCAAGGCCGCGGTCGAGATCCCCGACATCGTCGAGCCCAAGCCCCAGCCGGCACCCGCGCCGGTCAACGGTGTTGAGGCCGCCGCCGCGAAACCGAAGGCCCAGCATGTCTCGCATTCGCTGGACGACCAGACGCATGAGAAGCTGAAAAAAGGCCGGCTGCCGATCGAGGGCCGCGTCGACCTGCACGGCATGACGCAGGACGAGGCCTATTCTCTGCTGCTCACCTTCCTGCACCGCGCGCATGCCGGCGGCATCCGCTATGTGCTGGTCATCACCGGCAAGGGCTCGTCCTCCGGCGGCGACGGCATCTTGCGGCGCTCGGTGCCGCATTGGCTGTCGACGCCGGCCTTCCGCCATCTGGTCTCCAGCCACGATCATGCCGCCCGCAACCATGGCGGCTCAGGCGCGCTCTATATTCGCCTCAGGCGGACACGCGCATGAGGGTGCCGGCCATGAGGACGCAACAGTGACCCCGTTCGGTGAAAGGCTGCGGGCGCTGCGCGCCGAGCGCGGCGTCAGCCAGAAGGCGATGGCGCAGGCGATCGGCGTCAGCGCCGCCTATCTGTCGGCGCTGGAGCATGGCCGCCGCGGCGCCCCGACCTGGACGCTGATCCAGAAGATCATCGGCTATTTCAACATCATCTGGGACGATGCCGAGGATCTCGCCCGCCTTGCCGAAAATTCGCATCCAAGGGTCAGGATCGACACGTCCGGCCTGTCGCCCGCCGCGACCGAGCTGGCGAATCTCCTGGCCGAGAGCATCGAGAAGCTGGACGAAGCGGAGCTTCGCCGTCTTAGCGCATCAATACGAGCGGCGTTGGGTCGGCGCGGCTAACAAGCGGCAATCGGCAACGTCGGCGCCGCCCCTCATCTGGCTGCCGCCCTTCTCCCCGTAGAACGGGGAGAAGGGCGCTGTCGCCGATGATTTCGCCAATCGCCGACGTTGCAGGAAGGAGCGCCAGCATTGCGGCCAGCCTCTTTCTCCGCGTTCACGGGGAGAAATGCCCGGCAGAGCAGTGAGGGGCAGCGCCGACGTCCCGCGAACTGGCGAATACGATGAAGCTGCCTTTGCGCCGCGTAAGCCGAGCCTGAAGCCTACTGCACCGACCCCACCAGCACCTGCTGGCCGTCGCGGATCGAGACCCAGCGGCCGGTGTTGTCGATCGCCTGCCGCTTGAGGTAGCGGTAGCCGGTCGCGTCCCAGGCTTTGACCTTGTCGGTCAGGTTGTCGAGGACGTAGTCGCCCTTGTCGGTACGCACCGTCAGCACCGAATGGCCTTCGCCGTCGGGCTTGCGCACGACGGTGATCAGAAGATCGGCGAGCGACATGCCCATGCGGTAGAGCTGGCGCCGCTTCTCCAGCACATAGTCCTCGCAATCGCCATAGCCGTTGTCCGGAAAGGTCCAGACCTCGTCCTTGCCGTAATTGTCGAGGTCGCTCAACGGCTTGACGGCGGCGTTGACCCTGGCGGTCACGTTGGCCAGCTTGCGCCAGAGCCCGTCGGTCATCTTGGCCGGCGCGAGGTTGGCCGGGCGAATGTTGCATTCGTTCGGGTGCGACCTGCAGAAATCATAATGTCCGATCGGCTGCGAGGTCAGGCCGCCTGTCGTCATGGCGCCCGCCGCCCATGCCGGCACCGCCCAATGGGCCGAGATCGCCAGCCCTGCGACTGCACACAAACGCAGCATCCGCGCCATCGGTGAGGAGTTCATTGTCCCCCGTGTCCACCCTGTTCTTTTATTAACGAAACGTTAAAGGGGATTTACAGTCCGTGTCAATTAGAGACAACGGCTAGTTTGACGGCATGGTTACCTGCGCGATCCTGACAGCGGCACTTTCGCAACAGCAGCGGCGGCAAACGCCGGAAGCCGCCGGCCGTCCGCTTCCGTAAATCAGCGCAGACGCTGGGGATTAGCTGAAGCCTCCCCAACCTCGTCATCCCAGGGCGGCGCAGGAGCGAAGCTCCGTCGCGGAGACCCTGGGATCCATTCCGTTACCTTGATCGAAGCGAGCGGCGGAGCAGAATTCTGCACCGCTGCACCGCTCATGTGTAACGGAATGGATCCTTGGGTCTACGCGGTACGCTTCGCTTCCCGCTCCGCCCAAGGATGACGACGGGATGGCGTCTCGGCCAACGGCCAAGGTATGCGACCTGCCAGCGCAAACATAGCCGCCGAGCAAGCGTTTCGGCGCCTGGCTCAGCTCTTGGCGGAGCGGACCAGCTTCGGCTTCGCGGCCACCCGGGTCTGGCGGCCATAGCTGATGATGAAGTCGACGATCCGCGGCACGATCTCGGAGCGGAACCGCGAGCCGTTGAAGACGCCATAGTGGCCGACGGCCGGCTGCAGGTAGTGGGCTTGCCTGTCGGCCGGGATGTTCACGCAAAGGTCGTGCGCGGCCTGGGTCTGGCCGAGGCCGGAAATGTCGTCGTTCTCGCCCTCGACAGTAAACAGCGCGACGTTGCGGATGGCGCTCGGATCGACGGCCTCGCCGCGATGCTTCATCTCGCCTTTCGGCAAGGCGTGCCGCACGAACACCGTGTCGACGGTCTGCAGGTAGAATTCCGCCGTCAGGTCCATTACCGCCAGATATTCGTCGTAGAAATCGCGGTGCTTCTCGGCGCTGTCGCCGTCATTCTTCACAAGGTGCATGAAGAAGTCCTTGTGGGCGATGATGTGGCGGTCGAGATTCATGCTCATGAAGCCCGAAAGCTGCAGGAAGCCGGGATAGACCTCGCGGCCGAAGCCCGGCACCGGCCACGGCGCCTGCATGATGACGTTGTCGCGGAACCAGTCGATGCCCTTTTCCTCGGCCAGAAGATTGACCGCGGTCGGATTGCGGCGGGTGTCGATCGGGCCGCCCATCAGCGTCATGGTCGACGGCACGAAAGGATCGCCGCGCTTTTCCATCAGCGCCACCGCCGCCAGCACCGGCACCGAAGGCTGGCACACGCCCATCACATGGGTGTCCGGACCCAGCGCGTGGAACATGTCGATGACATAGTCGATATAATCGTCGAGATCGAAGCTGCCCTTCGACAGCGGCACCATGCGGGCGTCGACCCAGTCGGTGATGTGCACGTCGGCGTGAGGAAGCATCGCCTCGACCGTGCCGCGCAGCAGCGTCGCGTAGTGGCCGGACATCGGCGCCACGATCAGCAGCTTCGGATCGGGCTTGCGCCCGGCGGGAAGAGAACGCTCGAAGCGGATGAGGTTGCAGAACGGCTTCGACCAGACGGTTCTTTCGGTGACGTCGACGGTCTTCCAGTCGACCACCGTCTTGGTCAGGCCGAATTCCGGTTTGCCGTAGCGGCGCGTCGTTCGTTCGAAGAGTTCGGCGGCCGCCGCGACCGAGCGGCCGAGCGGCGTGTGCGAGATTGGATTGAGCGGGTTGGAGTAGAAGAACCGCACCGCGTCGGCGTAGAGGCGGGCGGGCTGCAGCGCCGCATGGTTCAATTCGTAGAGCTGGTAGAACATCGGGAACCCCGCTGCTGCCTGACGACCAAAGGGCCGACGAGCAGCGCCGAGCCTCGAATGTCTCGCAGCGAGGTTAGCAAGATATTGTTGCGATGCAACACGTCACTTGGCGTGACGAATGCTGCTTTCGTCTAAACTGTTGAAAACCGGCGTCTACCGGTAGAGCCGGCTCACTGTGCGGTGCCGAAATATGTAGGAAATGTGTCCGGCCCCCTCTGCCGGACACTCAGACCATGATCATGGTCCAAGGAAAACTCAGACCCGCGCCATGCAGACCGCGGTGTGGCCCGAGCCGATGAAGCCGAGCTGGCTGGCGGCGCCGCGGGAGAGGTCGAGCACGCGGCCCCTGACGAACGGTCCGCGATCGTTGATGCGCACGACGACGCTGCGGCCGTTGTTCTTGTTGGTGACCCTGAGCTTGGTGCCGAACGGCAAGGAGCGGTGGGCTGCGGTCAGCGCGGCGGGGTTCATGCGCTCGCCGGAAGCTGTTCTCGAATGCAGCGCGTACCAGGAGGCGCGGCCGCATTGCGCGGCGGCCGAGGAGGCGGTCGAGGCGCCAGCCATCAGGCCAGCCGCGATCGTTACCGCGACAAGCGCGGTGCGGTTGGTTTTCTTCATCTTTTAGGGGTGGGCTCCGTTTATAGACAACCTGCCGTATGTGCCGAATGAGGCGGGAAATGCGGCAGCGATCTGGCGGTTCCATGGCAAATGCACACGTTTGGAGTCGCCGCGAAACAGTTTGTCATGACATTTCCAGTGTGCACGGGCGTACTCTTTGTGATGATCGCGCCGATTTGCGGGAAGTCTTGAGTAGGATCGGCCCTCAGTCCGCAAGTAGAAGAGGGAGCGACTGCCTCGCTTCCTTACTCTCTTTTGTTGCGTCCTCATTCTGGTGGAAAATCGACTTTCCGGGGGGATTTTTCTGATGCGACTGATCAGGAATTTGCTGGCGCTGCTCGTGCTGGCGATCGGCGTGCTGTGGTCGCTGCAGGGCCTCGGGCTGATCCAGGGCAGCTTCATGACCGGCCAGAGGCAGTGGCTCTATATCGGGCTCATCACCATGCTGGTCGGCCTGCTCGGCCTCCGCTGGGCGAACCGCTTCCGCATCTGACCGGCCAAGCCTGCCGCTCCGCCGGTCGGGTTGGAACTGCCAATCCGCTCTGGAGATCGGCAGGGGCCGCGCGTCCGGTCGGACGAACGGCGCCCAGAACGTCAAGCGGCCTTTGCCGCCGGCTTGGCCGTCTTGGCGTGGGTCACGCTGTGGCGTCCGTCGACGCTGACCGGCACATCGCCGTCGACGGTGGCGCGGCGCACGATCCGATGCTGGTCGCCATAGTCGTTCACCGCGTAATGCTGGGTGGCTCGATTGTCCCAGATCGCGACGTCGCCGGCCTGCCAGCGCCAGCGCACGGTGTTCTCAGGCGTCGTCACATAGCTTTGGAACAGCTCGTAGAGTTTTGCGGAGTCGCTCCTCGACAGGCCGACGAAGCGCTGGACGAAGTTGCCCAAAAGCAGCGAACGCTCCCCGGTTTCCGGATGCACGCGCACCACGGGGTGCTCGGTTTCGTAGACGGTCGAGGTGAACACCTCCTCGAAATGTTTCCGTTCCTCTGCCGAAGCGCGAGGCCGCACGGCGGCGTAGTCATAGGCATTGCTATGAATGGCCCAGAGATTGTCCGCCAACAGTTTGAGCGCTGCCGGCAGGCTTTCATAGGCGGCATGCGTGTTGGACCAGATGGTATCGCCTCCGGCCGCCGGAATGACGACCCCGCGCAGGACGGAGAATTTCGGGTAGGCGTCCACGAATGTGACGTCCGTGTGCCACTGGTCGGCGCGGCCGCCGCCGCGGCTCGAATCCAGGTTGAGGATCGAGGCGGTGCCCGCCACCGGCCCTTGGGTGGGATGCGGCACAAGATCGCCCAGGCGCCGAGCGAACAGTTCATGCTCGGAATCGTCGAGATGGTCCTGGCCGCGGAAGAAGACGACCTTGTGCTTCAAGAGAAGCTGATTGATCGACGCTATGGTAGCGTCCGACAGGTTTGCGCCGAGGCGGATGCCTCTGATCTCCGCCCCGACCCGGGCGGTCAGCGGAAGGACATCGGTCGCTGGAATGATCTGGTCGACAACGGATGGGTTGTTCATAGCGGACGGGTTGCTCATGGGAATCTCCTGGTTGCTTGCGGAGGGAGGGGGAGGTCTGCGCAGGCTGATCACTGCGACCAGTACTGCCAGGCCCAGTAGAAACTCTCGTCACGCGGCGGCAGGCGGTCGCGCTCGGAATCCAGCCGCACCGGCGCCGGCGATTTCGGCCTGTCCTGCTGCGTCTCGGGCTCTTTTGTCCTGGCAAGCAGCCAGTTGCCGACCTCAGCGAAAAGCACCGCGGTGGAATGCGTCATCGTCATTCTCCTTGTTTCGCTCAATCCTTGCCCGCCCATGGCACCAGCGTCCGCTCGACCCTGCGGATGACGAACTCCAGCGCGAAGGCGATCGTCGCGATCACCAGGATGCCCATCACCACCACGTCGGTGACCAGGAACTGGGCCGCCGACTGGATCATGAAGCCGAGCCCGCGCGTCGCGGCCACCAGCTCGGCCGCCACCAGCGTCGACCAACCGGCGCCGAGCGCGATGCGCAGGCCGGTGAGGATCGAGGGCAGCGCGCTGGGCAGCACGACATGGCGCACGACTTGCCCGCGCGTCGCGCCCAGCGAACGCGCCGCATCGATGCGCTCGCGCGAGACGCCGCGCACGCCGGCGGCGGTCGACAGCGCCACCGGCGCCAGCATGGCAATCGAAATCACCAGGATCTTCGACGGTTCGCCGATGCCGAACCAGATGACGATCAGCGGCAGGTAGGCGAGCGGTGGGAGCGGCCTCAGGAATTCGAGCAGCGGATCGAACACGCCGCGCCCGATCCTGCTGATGCCGATGGCGAGCCCGACCGGAACGCCGACGGCGATCGCCACGATCAGCGCGGCGAACACCCGCCAGAGGCTCGCGGCAATGTGCTGGAGAAGCGTCGCATCGACGAAACCGTCGCTGGCGACCACGACGAACTTCGTCCAGACGGCGACGGGCGAGGGCAGGAAGACCGGTGACACCAGCTTTAGTTCGGCCGATAGCGCCCATGCCGCCAAAAGCGCGAGAATGGTGAGAGCGCTGATCAGGTGCGCCGAAACGCCGGAGCGTTTCGGCCGCGGCCGCGACCACGGCACCGATAGCCTGTCATTCTCGCCAGTCTTGGCAGCCGGGCGCTCCGTATAGCTGATGACGCTCATGCCGCCTCTCCCTCGAAGATCGCATCGGTCAGATCCGCGCGGGCCGCGGCAAAGGCTGGATCCGCCTTGATCGCGCGGATCGGCTCGCCGGCCGCGTAGCGGCGGCCGAAATGCGTTTCGAAGGTCCGCACCACACGGCCGGGTCCCGGCGCCAGCACGACGATGCGGGTGGCGAGCACCAGTGCTTCCTCGATGCCATGCGTGACCATCAGCACGCCGACTTGGGCAGCCGCCCACAGATCGAGCAGCGTCGTCTGCATGCGCTCGCGCGTCAGCGCGTCGAGCGCGCCGAGCGGCTCGTCGAGCAGAAGGAATTCCGGCTCGGCGGCCAAAGCGCGGGCAAGGCCGACGCGCTGGCGCATGCCGCCGGAAAGCTCCCATATGCGCTTGTCGCCGGCATCGTCGAGTTTGACCAGCTTGAGCAATTCATCGGCGCGGCGCGCCCGCTTGTCGGCCGGTACGCCGCGCAGCCTGAGCGCGAAAGCGACGTTTTCGCGCGCGGTCAGCCAGGGAAACAGCGCATCATTCTGGAAGACGACGACGCGGTCCGGCCCCGGCGCGGTGATCGGCCGGCCACCGATCGTGGCCCCGCCGCGCGCCGGTTCCACCAGTCCGGCGGCAACGTTGAGCAGCGAGGTCTTGCCGCAGCCCGAGCGGCCGACCAGCACGACGAAATCACCCCTACCGGAATCGCTTTTGCCGACGTCGAGCGAGACGCGTTCGACCGCCGGCGCGGCCTGGCGGTCATAGTGGACGGTGACCTTGTCTAGGGTGAGATGCGGCATTGGGTTCGAGCCTCCGTACCGGGTCGAAGGGGTGCCTGCCCCGAAGCCGCTCCTCGTCAGCGGTCCCGGGACAGGCACGCGCGGCAGGGAAGAGAGGCCGCGCGAATTTTCAGTGCCTCAGTTCGAGGCAAGCGCCTCGCTGGCATATTTGGTCGTGACGTATTTCGAATAGTCGGGCAGCACGGCGTCGATCTTGCCCTGCTCCTTGAGGAAGGCCGACGTCGCCGCGATCGCCTTGACCGTGGCGCCGCCGAGGAACTTGTCGGAGGCCTGCTCGTCCAGCGTCGGGAAGACATAGCCCTTGAGCAGTTCCGGCACCTCTTCCAGCTTGGCGCCGGTGAGCTTGGCGATCTTGCCGGCTTCGGGCGAAGACGCCGACCAGGCGTCCGGCCTGGCCAGGAATTGGGCGTAGGCTTCGCCTGTCACCTTGACGAAGTCGCGCACGGCTTCCGGATGCTTGTCGGCGAAGTCGGTGCGCACGATCCAGGCGTCGAAGGTCGGCGCGCCCCAGGCCGCCACCTGTGATGAGTCCAACACCACCTTGCCGGAGGTCTTGACCTGGCCGAGCGCCGGGTCCCAGACATAGGCCGCGTCGATGTCGCCGCGCGCGAAGGCGGCGGCGATTTCCGGCGGCCTGAGGTTGAGGATCTCGACCGACTTCGGATCGACGCCCTCATGCTTCAGCGCCGCAAGCAGGCTGTAATGCGTAGTCGACACGAAAGGCACCGCCACCTTCTTGCCGGCGAGGTCGGCGACCTTCTCGATGACGGCGCCGTCGCGGGCGACCAGCGCTTCCGATGGGCCGATCAGGCCGACGACGAGGATGGTCTGGATCGGCAACTCGCGGCTCGCCCCGGCGGCCAGCGGGCTCGAGCCGACATAGCCGATGTCGACCGAGCCGGAAGCTATCGCCGCGATGACGTCGGCGCCGGAATCGAATTTGCGCCAATCGATCGCAGCCTTGGTGGCTTTTTCGTAGGCGCCGTCGGCCTGCGGCACTTTTGAGGGCTCGACCACCGTCTGGTAGCCGATGGTGATCTTGAGGTCTTCGGCCGCGGCCGGACCGAGATAGGCGGCGCCGGCAAGGGTTGCCGAGGATAGAAGCAGAATGCGTCTGGAAATGGCTGACATGAAAGGCTCCGTTCAGGAGAAAACCGGATTTGCCTTTCCATAGTCGGTTAATTCTATCGAGTTTGTAGAGTTAAATCCTTCCAACCGAGCGACCTTGGTGGAAAAAAGTCGCCCGGGATTGGTTGCGAGGGCGCAAAAGGATGGTCGCGATGTTCTGTCGGAGACTATACTAGACCCGCTAGACGCCGCGTTCCTTCACACCCCCTCTGTCCTGCCGGACATCTCCCCGCAAAAGGGGGAGATTGGCAGCCTCGTCGACGGCGCTCTTCCTCCAACGTTGGCGATTGGCGAAGGCGGCAGCGACGTCCGATCTCCCCCTTGCGGGGAGATGGCCGGCAGGCCAGAGGGGGGTGCTGGCCCGCCAACGTTTCGAATTTCCCTGCGCTGCGCGACGCTCGAATTCCATGGTATTCGCAAGGTCACTTCGTTCTCGCCCCTTCCCATATGACGAAGTCATGGAGCCCCCAGCGAACGAAAATCCTCCCGTCACCTTTCCCAGGTAAATCCGTGCCCCAGATAGCGGCGGAATTGAAACCAGGTTCCGTGTGCGAATGGTTTAGTATAGTAATCTTATCAACATTAGGGAGAGAGAACGATGCGCGACCACCTGAACCGCATACCGCCAGTCGTTCGTGATGCCAGCCTGACGGCGGCTTAGGCTTGATCGCGGCTCCTCGGTAGCTTCCGAATCCAAAGTCATGGTTGGACGCGGCAATTCCATCATCATTGTCGGCGGCGGCGCCAGCGGCGTCGTGCTGGCGGCGCATCTCTTGAAATCGCCGAACCCAGATCTTCGCGTCACGCTGATCGAGAAGCGGCCGCATTTCGGCCAGGGCATGGCCTACTCGACGCTGCTCTCCGCGCATGTGTTGAATGTCAACGCCTCCGGCATGAGCGCCTACGCCGACGATCCCACGAATTTCGCGCGCTGGGTGCTGGAGCGCGGTCTCGCCAAGCCGGACCAGGGACCGTTCTACGCACCGCGCAGCCTCTATGCCCGCTATCTGAAGGAATTGCTCGACGATCTCGAGGAACGCGAGCGCGAGTCCGGAAGGCTACGCCTGATCCGCGAGGAGAGCCTGTCGATCTCGCCGACCTCGGCGGGCGTCGAGGTGGCCTTGGCCAACGGCACCAGCGTCGTCGGTCATCTCGCCGTTTTAGCCACCGGCCATGACGAGCAGCCGGGCGCCTTCCAGGGCCGCGCCATCCGGATGGGCTCGGACGCCGACACCGTGCTCGACGCGCAAGCTCCGGTCCTGGTGCTCGGCACCGGCTTGAGCATGGTCGACGCTTTCCTCTCGCTCGAGCAGCGCGGCCACCGCGGCGGGATCATAGCGGTGTCGCGGCGCGGCCTGCTGCCCTCACCGCACCGCAAGGGCAACCCGATAAAGCTCGACGTCGCCGACATCCCGCTCGGCACCCAGCTTTCCTATTTCGTCGGCTGGTTCCGCAACCTGATCCGCGAGAACCAGAAGGCTGGCGGCGACTGGCGCGACGTCGTCGACGGCTTGAGGCCCTTCAACCAGAAGATCTGGCAGAACTGGCCCTCCTCGGCAAAACGCCGCTTCGTCGAGCACACCAAGGCCTGGTGGGACATCCATCGCCACCGCATGGCGCCACAGGTCTATCAACGCGTCACCGAAGCGGTCCGCTCGGGCCGCATCCGTCTCGTCGCCGGCCGGGTGGTGGACATCGAACCGAACGATGGCTTTGTCGTAAAAATCCAGCAGCGCGGCACGCAGGCGCTGGAAACGCTCGAGGTCGCCCGCATCTATGACTGCATGGGCATTGCCCGCGACATCTCGAAGACGTCCAACGGCGTCGTGCGCTCGCTTGTCGAGCGCGGCCTGGCGCGGCCGGACCCGCTTCGCCTCGGCCTCGACGTCACCGCCAGATGCGAGCTGATCGCGACCGACGGAACGGTGTCATCCAAGATCCTCGCCGTCGGGCCGCTGACCCGCGGCACCTTCTTCGAGATCGACGCCATCCCGGATATCCGCGTGCAGAGTGCCAAGCTCAGCAAGCAGTTGCTGGGCTAGGTTTCAACCGCCAAGCGCCTCGCACACCACCCGTGCGGTCTCGGCGCCGGAAAAATTCTGCTGGCCGGTGATCAAATTGCCGTCGCGCACGGCAAAGCCGCGCCACAAGCCGGCCTGAACATAGTTGGCGCCGATCGCCCTGAGCTCGTCCTCGATCCGCCACGGCATCAGATGCTTGCCGCGCTCGAGCGCGCCCATCTCCCAGGTCGCCTTGTCGGCGAAATCCTCTTCTGCATTGGCAAAGCCGGTCACGGTCTTGCCAGCGGCAAGCAGCGATCCGTCGGCGCGTCTGGCATAGCGCAGGATGGCGGTGCCATGGCAGAGCGCGGCCGTCACCTTGCCGGCCTCATGGAAGGCGACGAATGTCCGCTGCAGACCGGCGGCGTGTTCGTAGGTGAACATCGGCGACTGGCCGCCGGCGACGACGATCGCGTCGAAGCGCTCGACGTCGATCTCGGCCACCGGCCGCGTGTTGTCGACGAGGGCCAAGAGCTTCGGGCTCGAAATGAAGCCGAGCGAGATGAGGTCGGTCTCAGAGTAGCCCGATGGATCGCGCGGGTCGCTCAGCGCATCGGCCTCGCATTTGCCGCCATCCGGCGAAAAGATCTCGACTTGATAGCCGCGTTCGGTGAAGGCGAACCAGGGATGCGTAAGCTCGCTCCACCAGAAGCCGACCGGCCATCCGGTCGTGTTCGAGACGGCGGGATTGGCGATGACGATCGCCACGCGCCTGGGCTTTCGCACGTTGACCGGATTGGCATCTCGCACGCTCATCGTCGCTCTCCCTTCATGAAACTTTCACCGACAAATCCGGACACTGCAATCTGGCCACATGGCCGGGCAGATTTCGCTTCCGTCGCAGCTCGGCCCTGCCTACGATCGGCGCATGTCCCAACGCGGTAGACTCTATGGCTGTCCGGTCGAGTTCGCGCTCGATGCGCTCGGCGGCAAGTGGAAGACGGTGATCCTGGCGCGGATCAAGGAACGGCCGCTGCGTTATTCCGAATTGCGCCGGATGATCCCCTCGCTTTCCGACAAGATGCTGACCCAGCGCCTCGCCGATCTCGTCGAGATCGGCTTCGTCGTGCTCGAGACGTCGCCCGACGGCAAGGCGCGCTATACGTTGACCGAGCGCGGCCGCGACCTCGCCGCGGCCCTTCAGGCGCTCTACGACTGGGGCTCCCTGCATGGCCGCGCCGAAGGCGTGCGCTTCCGAGGCGATATCGAGGCGGCGGCTTAGCGGGACGATCTTCTCAACCCGCATCGGCAAGCGCGCCGCGAAAGCCCGCGACATCGGTGATGACGGCTTCGCCAAGGAAGCGGAGCGTTGCCATCGAGCGGTCGCGAGCCTCCCTGTTGCCGAAGCCGCATGCGTCCTCGATCACCACAGCGACAAAGCCATTGTCGGTCGCCTGGCGCACGGTCGGCTCGATGCCGATCTCCATGGCGATGCCGGCAAGCGCCACGGCGCGCACGCCGCAATCGCGCAGCGCAAAGCCGAGCGCGGTGGAATCGAAAGCCGACATTGTCAGTTTGTCGAACACCGCCTCGTCCGGGCGCGGCTCGAGCTCGGGTACGATCGCTGTCGCTTCGGCGTCGCGCGGGAACCAGGGCTCGATCGCATCGGGATCGTCGCGCCGCTGCCAGGCCATGGCGGTGCGCAACTGCGTGGCGCCCATCCATTTCAACGGCAGCGACAGGTGCCGCGTGAACGCTACTCGCATTCCGGCCGCGCGCGCCGCTTCCAGCACTGTGCCGGTGCGCTCGATGATCGCTGCGGCACCCGCGACTTGCCGGCAGATGCCGATTTGCATGTCGTAGACGACCAGCGCCATGTGGCGCGGGTCGCACCATTCGGCCAGGCTGGCCCCGATCTCGATGCCTTCGCTTGACCGGATCATGCCGCCGTCCGGTCCCAGGGCGTGGCGATATCGACGGTCGGGTCGAACAGGGATTCGAGCGGAAGCGGCGCGTCGAACGCGATGAAGTGCCATTCCAGCAGCCCGGCCTTGGACAGCGGGAAGTCATCGGTGTAGCGCCTGGCTTCCTCGACGCCGTCGAGCTCGAAGACGATGATGACGCCGCCGACGTCGGCGCGCGCATAGTTCTCGCGCACGATGCCTGCCTTCCACAGCCGCCAGACATTCGAGACCTCGTCGCGCAGATAGGGCCGCAGGTCGTCGAGCGTGACGCCGGGCTTGAAATTGTCAAAGGCAAGAATCTTCATCGGCCGTTCCTTGCATTGCTGTTCGCCCCGCGCTGCGTTCGGCTAGCATGGCGAAATCGGCGGCGGCAACGAACGACATGGTTCGTTGAAACGGCCGGTCGATTGCCCTTTCGTGCCGCAAAGGGCGGAACTGCTGATCTCCCCCCAAGCGGGGGAGATGTCCGGCAGGACAGAGGAGGGCGCTGTCCCGCCGGGCCTGCAACATTGAGGGCCGGTGCAGCGGGCTGACTCCGTCAGCCGCGAAATTCCATTCCCCCACTCGCCGCCGGATTGGCACGATCTATCTTCTTTCCAAGCGAAAAGGGCTGGAAAAGATGCTCGTGCGTGATCCGCGAATCCGGAATGGATTCCGGCCGGCATCATGCGCAAGGTCGTAAAGACTGGCCACCGGCGTCGAGCTTGCTGCCATGGAGGATCCGAGATGAGCGTGCACAGGAAAGCGGCGCCCGACGGCGCGGAAAGCAGTTTGTCGCGGTTGCGCCCGCCTTATGCCTCGGTGCTCGACCTGATCGGCCAGACGCCGGTCGTCGAGCTCACCAAATTCGATACCGGCAAATGCCGGCTGTTCATCAAGCTCGAAAGCCAGAATCCCGGCGGCTCGATCAAGGACCGCATCGCACTGTCGATGATCGCGGCTGCCGAGAAGGCGGGCCAGCTGAAGCGCGGCGGCACTATCGTCGAGGCTACCGCCGGCAACACCGGCCTCGGCCTCGCCCAGGTCGGCATACCCAAGGGATACCGCATCATCCTGGTCGTGCCCGACAAGATGTCGCGCGAAAAGATCCAGCATCTGCGCGCTTTGGGCGCCGAGGTGCGCATGACCCGCTCCGATGTCGGCAAGGGCCATCCCGAATATTACCAGGACATGGCCGAGAAGATCGCCGCCGAATTGGCCGGCGCCTTCTACGCCAACCAGTTCGCCAACCCGGCCAATCCGCTGGCGCACGAAACCACCACCGGCCCTGAAATCTTTACCCAGCTCGACGGCGATGTCGACGCGGTGGTGGTCGGCGTCGGCTCCGGCGGCACCCTCACCGGTGTCGGCCGCTACTTCGCGAAGCATTCGCCGAAGACCGAGATGGTGCTTGCCGATCCCGTCGGCTCGGTGCTGGCGCCGCTGATCAAGACCGGCAAGATGCAAGAGGCCGGTAGCTGGACCGTCGAAGGCATCGGCGAGGATTTCGTGCCGCCCAACGCCGATCTGTCGTTGGTCAAGAAGGCCTATTCCATCCCCGACAAGCAGAGCATGCTGGCGGTGCGCGATCTGCTGTCGAAGGAAGGCATTCTTGCCGGCTCGTCCTCCGGCACGCTGTTGTCGGCAGCACTTCGCTACTGCCGCGAGCAGACATCGCCCAAACGTGTCGTCACGCTCGTCTGCGACAGCGGCAACAAATATCTGTCGAAGGTCTTTGATGACATCTGGCTGGCCGAGCAGGGGCTTGACGACCACCAACAGCACGGCGATTTGCGCGATCTGGTGATGCGCTCGCCCCGCACCGGCGACATCGTCTATATCGGCCCGGACGAAAGCCTGCTCAACGCCTATGGCCGCATGCGCCGCTCCGATGTCTCGCAGCTGCCGGTGCTGGACGACGGCAAGCTGGTCGGCATCGTCGACGAGAGCGATATCCTGGCCAAGGTCGAAGGTCCCTATGACGGCCGCTGGGACCGTTTCAACGCCCCGGTGCGCACGGCCATGACCTCCACCTTGCATACGCTGCAGGCCAGCCAGACGCTCGATGCGCTGCTGCCCGTGTTCGACCGCAACGAGGTCGCCATCATCTTCGATGGCGAGGAGTTCATCGGCCTGATAACCCGTATCGACCTGATCAACCATCTGAGGCGCCGCGCAAAATGACCACAGCAAGATCGCCACTGGGCAGGAACCGCCTGGCCTTTTCCACCCGCACCATCCATGGCGGCCAGAGCCACGATCCCCTGACCGGCGCGGTGATGGTGCCGATCTACGCCACGTCGACCTATGGCCAGCAGTCGCCCGGCGTGCACAAGGGTTTTGAATACGCGCGCAGCCAGAACCCGACGCGCTTTGCCTTCGAGCGCGCGGTCGCCGACCTCGAAAGCGGCACGGCCGCCTTCGCCTTCGCCTCCGGACTGGCGGCGATCGCCACGGTGCTGGAGCTGTTCGACGCCGGCGTCCATGTCGTCGCCACCGACGATATCTATGGCGGTTCGTTCCGGCTGATGGAGCGCGTGCGCAAACGCTCGGCGGGCCTGCAGGTGAGTTTCGCCGACTTCACCGACCTTGCAGCCGTCGAAGCCGCGATCCGCCCGGAAACAAAACTGCTCTGGGTCGAGACGCCGACCAATCCGCTGCTGCGCATCGTCGATCTCGAGGCTGTCGCCGCGCTCGCCAGGCGCAAAGGCCTGCTCACCGTCGCCGACAACACTTTTGCCAGCCCCTACATCCAGCGGCCGCTAGAGCTCGGCATCGACATCGTCGTCCATTCGACGACGAAATACTTGAACGGCCATTCCGACATGGTCGGCGGCGTCGCGGTCGTCGGCGACGACAAGGACCTCGCTGACCGGCTGAAATTCCTGCAGAACGCCATCGGCGCCATTTCCGGCCCGTTCGACAGTTTTCTGGCGCTGCGCGGCATCAAGACGCTGGCGCTGAGGATGGAGCGCCATTCCGCCAACGGCCTGAAGATCGCGCAATGGCTGGAAGGCCGAAGCGACGTGCGCCGCGTCATCTATCCGGGGCTGGCCAGCCATCCGCAGCACGAGATCGCCAAGCGCCAGATGCACGCCTTCGGCGGCATGATTTCCGTCGACCTCGACCGCGACCTTGCCGGCACAAAGCGCTTCCTCGAACGCACGCAGCTCTTCACGCTGGCCGAAAGCCTCGGCGGCGTCGAAAGCCTGATCGAGCATCCGGCTTTGATGACGCATGGCTCGATCCCCGCCGAAAAACGCGGCGCGATCGGCATCTCCGATTCGCTGGTGCGGCTCTCGGCCGGCATCGAGGATGGCGATGATTTGATTGCGGATCTGGATCAGGCGTTGCAGGGCTGAATTGGTTTCGTGGTGAACCTTCGCGCCCCCTCTGTCCTGCGGGCGTATCCTTCGTCATTCTAGGGCGGAGCAAGGAGCGAAGCGACGCGCGCAGACCCTAGAATCCATGCCGTGACGCAGGAGCACCGCAGCGATGCAGAACGTTCACCACCCAATTCCGCGAAATAGCTCGAACCATTCCGGATTGGTCTTCTCGATCAGCTCAACCTTCCATCGGCGTGGCCAGCGCTTCAGCGATGTCTCACGCTGAATAGCATCGGCTATGTCGAAATACTCCTCGTACCAGACCAAACGCTGCACGCCGTAGCGGCTGGTGAAGCTGGAGCCTTGGCCGGTCTTGTGCTCGGGCATTCGACGGGCAAGGTCGTTGGTGACACCGATATAGATTGTGCCGCCTTTCTGGCTTGCGGTCATGTAAACGTAGCCTGTCATGCTGCGATCTTAGCTGGCACTGTCGCCAGCCGCTATTCTGGACCGTTGCGTTCTCGGCCGGGGTCACGGCATGGATTCTAGGGTCTGCGCGCGTCGCTTCGCTCCTTGCTCCGCCCTAGAATGACGAAGCGCCATTTTCGATCGTTCAGGCCGGAAGGGGCGCTGTCCCGCAGACATCTCGGTATGTGTGCCATTGCAGACCGCAATTCACACTCTAAACTGCCTCCCCACCTGCGATCTCCGGAGGCGTCATGCGCGTGATCGTGTTGGGTGGCGGCGTTGTCGGCGTCACCACCGCCTATCAGCTGCAGAAGGACGGGCACGAGGTCGTCATCCTCGAGCGCCAGGCCCAAGTCGCCGCCGAGACCAGCTGGGGCAATGCCGGCATGATCGCGCCCGGACATTCCTTTGTCTGGTCGTCGCCCAAGGCGCCGATGATCCTGTTGAAATCGCTGGTGCTGAAGGACCAGGCGCTGCGCTTCAAGCTGTCGGCCGATCCCAGGCTCTACAGCTGGTCCTGGCTGTTCCTGATGGAATGCACGGCCGAGAAGGCCAGGCGCAACACACTGCTCAAGCACCGCCTTGCCGCCTATTCGCAATCGGTCCTGCACGAGGTCATCGCCGGCGAGCAAATAGAATACGACCGCAACGGCCGCGGCATCCTCTATTTCCACCGCAGCCAGCAGGCGCTCGACAAGGGCATCGAGCACATGAAGCTCTTGGAGTCGGACGGACAGGAGATCAGGGTGCTCGACCGCGACGGTGTCGTCGCGCTCGATCCGTCGCTGGCTTCCGCGAAAGACAAAATCGCCGGCGGCATCCATTGCCCGACCGACGAGACCGGCGACCCGGCGAAGTTCACCCGGGCGCTGGCAACGAAAGTCGTCGAACGCGGCGGCGAAATCCGTACCGGCACCACCATCAGCGGCATCGAGACATCGGGTGATGGCGTAACCCAGGTGCTGACCGACAAGGGGAATTTCAAAGGGGACGCCTATGTGCTGGCGCTCGGCTCCTACAGCCCGCTGATCGCCAGGACGATCGGCATCGGCCTGCCGATCTATCCGATCAAGGGCTATTCGCTGACCATTCCCGTCGGCAACCGGCCGCATCCGCCGACCATCGCTTCGGTCGACGAGCACAATCTGGTCGCCGTCTCGCGCTTCGGCGACCGCATCCGCGTCACCGCCACGGCCGAATTCGCCGGCTACGACACCAGCCACAAGCCGGCCGATTTCGCCTTCATGAAAGGCGTAACGCGGGAGCTTTATCCCGAAGGCGCCGACTATGACCGCGCCGAGATGTGGGCGGGCCTGAGGCCGATGACGCCGAACAACCTGCCCGAGTTCGGACGGCGGCGCCTGCGCAACCTCTATCTCAACACCGGGCACGGCCATATCGGCTGGACCATGTCGCATGGCTCGGCCCGCATCACCGCCGATCTGATCGCCGGCCGCCGGCCGGCCATTTCCATGGATGGGCTTTTGAACTGAACGCAGGGTCCCGGACGGGATTCGAACGGGGATCGACGAGAAAGGGAATGCCATGTCCGTCAGCGCAGCCGCTACCCGCCTTCAAGCTTCGGGACCTGTCGACCCCAAGCCAGTCGACCTCGGCATATTGCCGTCGGAGCTCGACCGCGGCCTCGCCTCGCGCGCGGCGATCGGGCTTGCGATCCTCGCCACCGACCAGACGCTGGAGCATGAATTCCGCGCGCTGGTGCGCATCCCGGGCGTCGCCTTCTACGAGGCCCGTCTCTTCAACGACAACGACATCACGCCGGAAACGCTGCGCGCCATCGGTCCGCGGATCGCGCCGACCGTCGACCTCATCCTGCCCAGCATTCCGCTCGACGTCGTCGGCTTCGGCTGCACCTCGGCGACCATGACGCTCGGCGAGGAAGCCGTCTTCGCCGAGATCAGGAAGGCGCGGCCGGGCGTTGCCTGCACCACGCCGGTCACCGGCGCGCTTGCGGCGTTCAAGGCGCTCGGCGCCAGGGGCATCGGGCTGCTCACGCCCTACGCGCCCGAGATCAACCGGGGCCTCGTCAGTTACTTCACCGGTCGGGGCCTCGATATATCAGCCGTCGCCACCTTCGACCGGCGCGATGATCGCGAGGCGGCTCGCATCTCGCTTGCCTCGATCGAGGCGGCGGCCGAGCGCATGGCGGCGGCGCCGGGCGTGGACGCGATCTTCATCTCCTGCACCAGCCTGCGCGTCGCCGAGGCGGTGGCGGGGCTGGAACGGAAGATCGGCATTCCCGTCACCTCCTCCAACCACGCCATGGCCTGGCACTGCCTGCGCCTTGCCGGCGTCGACGACGTCGTGCCGGCGGGTGGAAGGCTGTTCGCGCTGCCCGCAAACTGAACATTTTTCGGATTCGGAGCGTTCGAATACGTCGGGGTTAACGGTTCCGGAAAAGGTTGCTTAACGCTTCGCTACTATGTCCCGCCCCGGGGAGGCAGGACAGAGTGAGCGCGATGAACGACAGCCCCGAAAAGCGCAATGAATGGCGCGCCATTTTCTACGTGCAGGCGCGCGTCGCCATTTTGTTTGTCCCGATCATCGTCAGCCTTCTGATTATCGGCGCGCTTGCCGGCAACGACCGCGATCCCGCGGCAATAGACCGGACCGTGACGAGCTCGGTGAAATAGGCAGTCGGCCGTTGGGCCTCTGCCCACTTCAGCTACTTTCGCTGGCAGGTTATTCCTTTGGTCTGATCGCCTCCCGCAGATCGGCGAGGGAGATCACCAGCGTCATAGGATCGAGGGGCGAGGGGTCGAAGCCCATTGCCGAGTAGAAGCTTCGCGCTTCATCCGAGATCGCATGGACCAGGATGCCGCGAATGCCGAGCGACCCGGCCGCATTCATCACCCGGCGGGCTGCATTCTGAACCAGCGCTCGGCCCAAGCCCTGGCGTTGACGGGATATGTCGATGGCAAGGCGGGCAAGAATGGCGACTGGAATCGAATCGGGCATATTGCGCCGGAACCGGCCAGGCACATTGCCGGCAATGACGCCGCCCGAGGCGAGCGCGTAATAGCCGATGACCTTGTCGCCATGACAAGCAACAAAGGTGCGTGTTGTGCCGCTGTCTTGATTGGTGAGCGCCCGGCGTTTGAGCCAGTCATCCGACACCGGAATGCCGGATGAAAAGGAAGACAGATCGTGGGTACGGTCCAGCGGTACCGGCGCCTGAACCGTCACTTAATTTCCCATGGCAAGGACGCGTTCATCAGTTCGGAGAGTCGCTCGTTCGACTTGGCCGGCACATCGAGCAGAGCACGAAATTCCGCATAGGCTTCCGGCGAAACCTTGATAAGCGTGCGGTCGAGCAGCGTGTCCTCGGCCACGCGCCGGGCGGCATCGAGGATGAAATCCGTTCGGGTCTTGCCAAGCGTCCGCGCGGCTTCGTCGATCAAGCCGCGCTCCTCGGGCTTGATGCGCATGTTCAGCGTGCTTCTCTTCGACGTGTCCGGAGTTTCGTGCTTCATTGGTCCAAAGTAGGTGCCTGTAATGACGTTGTCATTATAGTGATAGTGGGCGTTATTTGCGCCGTAACGAATGTAGATGCCGACAAACGTGCCTTTAGGGCGGTATAGACAAAGGCTGCGTGCAGAGCAATTCGCCAGGACCAAATCTTTCACTGAAAGTCAGTCATCGATCATTCTATCTAGACACCGTTTGCGTTGCATATTAGACATTACTTAATTACAATATGCCATAGGTGCTCGATATGACTCGGTCATTATTGCAGAAATAGCGATTGTAACAGAATCTTAACTGCTTCCATTAAGGTATTCAAAATCGTTCCTTTATAGGTTGCGGAGGTCACTAACGGGCAACAAGGGAATCCTCCAATGCTCAATCTAATCAAGCGTTTCAAGAACGACGAATCCGGTGCGACCGCGATCGAATACGGCCTGATCGCGGCACTGATCGCACTGGCGATCATGGTCGGAGCAACCTCGCTCGGCTCGGCGTTGAACTCCAAGTTCTCGCTCATAGCCGACTGCGTTGCGGACCCGAAAGCCGCTGGATGTCCGCAATAAGTTCCGCCCACGTGTTACAGCACGGGCTTTTTGGGTCGCCCTCGGGCGACCCTTTTTTTGCGCGCCAGGAACCTAGAACGGGTCACCGTTTCACGGAAACGCCGAACCGCGCTAACTCTTTGTTTTTACGCAATTCCGGGCGGAAAACCGTTCATACTTTTCCTGGAATTGCACTAGGCGGTCTCAAACAGACTTTGGGATCGGGCCGTTCTGCGGGGTCGTGCGCTCGCCGAGGTCGATGAACACCTCATCGACGTAGCACCAGCCCCAGCCCTCCGGTGGGTCGTAGCCCTCGATCACCGGGTGCCGGGTGGCATGAAAATGCTTGGTGGCGTGGCGGTTGGGCGAGTCGTCGCAGCAGCCGACATGGCCGCAGGTGCGGCAGAGCCTGAGATGCACCCACCAGGATCCGCTCTTCAGGCATTCCTCGCAGCCGAGCGCGCTCGGCGTCACGTCCTTGATGCCGTCCGTATGCCTGCATTCGTCCATCACGGTCTCCTCGCCGATTCACGGAAGCGGCCATGCCGCGACCGTAGCGCCAGGGTTGCTAGGTTTGAAGCGGTTTGTTCGACGCCTGGCCGGAAGAGGGGCTCGCCCTTTTCACCCTTCGCTCTTGCTACAATCGGATGCCGCGGCCAAGAGTGCAATTCAGTGCCGCGACGGCTTACAAGGCTGTCGTGGAAACGGCAGAGCAGCCAACGTCCTTCGGCAGCCAAGATAAAGCGGGGTGATGGCATTGGAATGCGCTGACTTCTATGACTTGGAACTGGCACGGTACAATCGGCACCTTGGGGCGGCTGCCGGTGTCGCGATACGTGACCGGGTGCTGGACATCGGTTGCGGTGCGGGACAAACGACCCGCGAGGCGGCACGCGTCGCCGTCGACGGAGAGGTGGTCGGCGTGGATACGTCCGGCGAGATGCTCGAAGTTGCGCGGCGGCGTTGCGCCGAAGCCGGGCTGCGCAACGTGGCCTTTGAGCAGGGAGACGCGCAATCCCATCCGTTCCCTGCTGCCAGTTTCGATCTTTGCATCAGCCGGTTCGGAGTGATGTTCTTTGCCGATCCGGCGGCGGCATTCGCCAATATCGGCCGGGCGATGCGGCCGGGCGCGCGCCTTGTGTGCATGGTCTGGCAGAGTCAGGAGCGCAACGAGTGGTCAGGAGCCATTCAGCAGGCCCTGAACCCGGAAAGCACGCCGTCCGGGGATGTCCCCATGGCGTTCTCACTCGGGGATCCTGCCGTCGCTGCAGATCTTCTCAGCGCGGCCGGATTTATATCCATCGACTTCACTGAGGTGAATGAGCCGGTCTTCTACGGGCCGAATGTCGCGGCCGCGTTTGATGCTCTCGGCAGCTTCCAAATGGTGAAGGAAGCGCTTGCCCGTACGGCCGAGCCGCCCGGTAAGGTGTCGCGGCGGCTGCGCGATATGTTAGAGGCGCACATGACGGCCGAGGGCGTTCTGTTCGACTCGCGTGCCTGGATCATCACCGCCCGCCGTGCGGTCGGATAGCTGGCGAAGCCTGGAAATCAGGCGCTCATATCGTGCGGTCTTCCCTCGCCAAGGCTTCGGAGGACACCCCCCTTCGCTCTTAAAACTCCGGGTGGCCTGCCATCCGAAGCTCGAAGAGCGAAGGATGGTGCCCAGGAGAGGCGCGCATCACTTTTTGACGCAATTCCAACCGCTATCCGAGCGACGCTGCCAGCTTGCGCAGCGCCCCCTGCGGGTCATCTGCGATGACGGAGCCATGCGAGACAAGGATGCGCTTCAGCGCCGGCTGTTCCGCCCATCGACTCAATTGCGCTGCGAGTGCCGCCTTGTCGCCGACCATCGCCAGCTTGACCGGCCAGGGTATATGCGGCTCATCACCGGCAAATCCCATCATGCGCAATGCCCAGCCTGCAAAGCCGGATGCATCGCGGATGTTGCCGACGATGTCATTGAGAACGAGCGTCGTGCCGTTTGGTCCGTCGACTTGCAGCGCCGCTTCGCGATCGCGGGTTCCGGGGACGGTGATGAGCTTGACGTCGGGATCGCCAAAGTCGCCGCGTGTCGCATCGATATGTACCGCCTTCTCGACACTGTTAAGCGCGCCCGGCGGTGCAATCACCTGAAGAGCGGGATAGCGGTTCTTCCATGGCTTTGCATCGAGCCGGTGGTGATCATTGGGGACGATCAGGAAGGCCAGCTGGCCGAAGGCCTCGATCGCGCGCATCTGTTCGTCGTCGAGCGCGATGGCGCTGAATATAACGAGCCGTTGGTCGCGCAATCGCACCACGGTCATGCGCCGTTTCATGTTGCCGACGGGCATCGGTATGTCGCCGGTCACCGTCAGAATATTGTCGTCGACAGGGGTGAGCCTGCCATGCGGCAGAACCTTCCATTCCTTGAATGGCTTGGGCATCACGGAACCTCGGGTTAACGCGACAAGATAGGAACGGTTCAACCCGAGACGAGTTGCCGGGCACAAAAAAGCCCGGAAAATCCGGGCTTTTTGCTCATCGCGTCAGAACGTCTGAAACGGGAATTTGGTGCCCAGAAGAGGACTCGAACCTCCACTCCTTGCGGAACACGGACCTGAACCGTGCGCGTCTACCAATTCCGCCATCTGGGCTGGTGGGCGCTCATGTAAGCGGGCAATCGAAGCGTGTCAACGCGCTTTTTTGCGGAGCGCGTTGGTTGAGCCGGCTTGCCTCACCCCTCCAGCACTTCCTTCTTCGCCACCGTCGAATCGGCATTGAGCTTGTAGATGACCGGTACGCCGGTGCCGAGCTCCAGCTTGACGATCTCCTCGCCGCTCTTGCCGTCCAGCGCCATGATCAGCGCACGCAGCGAATTGCCGTGGGCGGCGACCAGCACCGTTTCGCCGCGCAGCACATGCGGCTGCACATCGTGCAGGTAATAGGGCCACACGCGCGCGCCGGTGTCCTTCAGGCTTTCGCCGCCGGGCGGCGCGACGTCGTAGGAGCGGCGCCAGATATGCACCTGCTCCTCGCCCCATTTCTTGCGCGCGTCGTCCTTGTTGAGGCCTGAGAGGTCGCCATAGTCGCGCTCGTTGAGCGCCTGATCGCGGATGGTCTTCAGACTGCTCTGGCCGACCACGTCGAGGATGTGCTGGCAGGTCTTCTGCGCCCGCTTCAGCGCCGAAGTGTAGGCGATATCGAACTGCAACCCGCGCGCCTTGAGCTTCTCGCCGGCGGCAAGAGCCTCCGCATTGCCCTGCTCGGTCAGGTCGACGTCGCGCCAGCCGGTGAACAGGTTCTTCAGGTTCCATTCGCTCTGGCCGTGGCGCACGAGCACGAGAGTTCCCGACATGTTTGCTCCTGATAACGTGGTTTGGATAAGAGCCGCCTCAGCTCAGGCCGAGCACGTCCCGCATGGAATAAAGCCCGGGCTTCTTCGCGCGGGCCCAAAGCGCCGCCTTGACTGCGCCGCGGGCAAAGATCGCCCGGTCCTCGGCCTGGTGGGAGAGCGTGATGCGCTCGCCGGTGCCGGCCAGGATCACGCTGTGCTCGCCGACCACCGAGCCGCCGCGCAGCGTGGCGAAGCCGATCGTGCCGGTCTTGCGCACGCCGGTATGGCCGTCGCGCACCCGCACGCTGTTGTCCTTGAGCGCGATCTCCCTGCCCTTCGCCGCCGCCTCGCCGAGCAGCAGCGCCGTGCCCGACGGCGCGTCGACCTTGTGCTTGTGGTGCATCTCCAGGATCTCGATGTCGAAATCTTGCGGCTCGAGCGCGCGGGCCGCCTGCTCCACCAGCACCGCCAGAAGGTTGACGCCTAAGCTCATATTGCCGGATTTGACGATCGTCGCATGGCGCGCCGCAGCCGCGATCTTGGCGTCGTCGTCGGCCGAGCAGCCGGTCGTGCCGATCACATGGACGATGCGCGCCTGCGCGGCGTAGCCGGCGAATTCGACGCTTGCCTTGGGCGCGGTGAAATCGAGCACGCCATCGGCCTTGGCGAAGGCCGGCAGCGGATCGTCGACGATCGGCACGTTGATGATGCCGATGCCGGCGAGCTCGCCGGCATCCTTGCCGAGATAGGGCGAACCTGGCCGTTCAACGGCGCCGGCTACTCTTGCACCCGGAATCGTGTGGATGGCGCGGATCAGCGTCTGGCCCATCCGGCCGGCCGCACCAACCACCACCAGGCCCATGTCGCCCGTTTCGCTCATGCGCTTCTCCCGACGGCCTTCTTCGCGCGACTGCGCGGGACCGGAGTTTGGATTGGCTTGGCGTCGTCGACAAGCCCCAGCCCCTTCTTGCCCTGCACACGGTGGAAGCGGGCATAGACGCTGTGCGGGTCGGCCATCAGTGCGGCATGAGTACCTTCCTCGACCAGCCGCCCTTCTTCCAGCACGATGATGTGGTCGGCATTGACCACCGTCGACAGCCGGTGCGCGATCACGATGGTGGTTCGCCCTTCCATGACATGGGTCAGCGCTTCCTGGACGCGCGCTTCCGCCTCGTTGTCGAGCGCCGACGTCGCCTCGTCGAGCAAAAGGATCGGCGCCTGGCGCACGATGGCGCGGGCAATCGAGACGCGCTGGCGCTGGCCGCCCGACAGCGTCACGCCGTTTTCGCCGACCGGCGTGTCGTAGCCCTGCGGCTGCTGGCGGATGAAGTCGTCGGCCGCCGCCTGGCTCGCCGCCAGCTCGATCTCGGCGTCCGAGGCGGAAAGCCGTCCGTAGCGAATGTTGTCGCGGATTGTGCCTTCGAACAGATAGGGCGCCTGCGAAACATAGGCGATCGATTGGCGCAGCGACTGCTTGGTCACCTTGGAAATGTCCTGGCCGTCGACCACGACGCTGCCGCTGTCGACGTCGTAGAAGCGCTGCAAGAGTGCCACCAGCGTCGACTTGCCGGCACCGGAGGCGCCGACGATCGCCGTCACCTTGCCGGCGGCGGCGGTGAAGCTCAGGTTCCTGAGCACCGGCATGTCTTCGGTATAGCTGAATGTGACATTGTCGAAGCGCACCTCGCCGCTGGCGATCCTGGCCTCGGCCGCGCCGGGCGCGTCGCCCTGCTGCGGCTCGAGGTCGAGCAGCTCGTAGATCATGCGCGCATTGACCAAGGCCCGCTCCATGCCGACCTGCATGCGCGCCAGCCGCCGTGCTGGATCATAGGCGAGGATCAGCGCGGTGATGAAGGAGAAGACCGCGCCCGGCGGCTGACCGAGCACCAGCGCGCGGTAGCCGGAATAGGCGATGACGCCGGTGACGGCGAGGCCGGCCAGCAAGTCGGAGATCGGCGTCAGCCGCTCAGAGACGCGGGCGATCTTGTTGCCACGCTGCTCGGCGCTCTCGGAAAGACTGCCGATGCGGCGCGCGAGCTCTTCCTCCATGGTGAAGGCCTTGACGATGGCAATGCCTTGCGTCGCTTCCTGCATGGCGCCGATCAGCCGCGAATTGATCTGCACGGATTCGCGCGAGATGCGCCGCACCCGGCGCTGCAGGTAGACGACGGCCCAGATCAACGGCGGCCCGATCAGCAGCGAGGACAGCGACAACAGCGGGTCCTGATAGATCATGACGCCGATCAGGCCTATCAGCGACACCCCGTCGCGCGCGATCGAGGTCAGCGTCATCGACAGAAGATCGCGGATGCCGTTGATGTTTTCGTTGACCCGCGCCGCGAGCTGACCCGAACGCGTGTCGGTGAAGAAGCCGACCCCGAGCTTCATAAGATGGTCGAAGATTCGGCGCTGGTAGCGCGCCACCAGATTATTGCCGATCCTGGCCAGCGTCACCGCCTGGCCGTAGGTGGCAAGTCCGCGCAACACGAAAGAAGCCATGATGCCCGCGCAGATCAGCAAGATCAGATCGCCGCGCCGCTGATAGAAGATCTCGTTGACGACCGGGCTCATGATCCAGGCGGCGAAGGCCGTCGTGCCCGAAACGACCAGCGAGCAGGTGATGGCCACCACATAGGCCCAGCGGTATTCGCGGCCGTTCTCGGCGATGATGCGGCGCAGGATCGCCCAGGTCTCGCCCGGCAGGGCCTTCGCTTGAGGTTGAAGCGACTGGTTCAAATCGGGGTTTGTTCCGTGATTTTTCGGTTGCCTTCGCAGCAGGGCCGCAATTTGGCACCCCTCTTAGCGCTCCGGTCGTGGCTTGCCTATGGCGAAACTTCGTCGCGGCTCATAACAGGTCACGGACCCGTAGCCTCAAACGGCCGCCCGCCAGTGCCGTCCCACGGTCTGGACGCCGAACAGCGCTGGGGTCCTGGCATAGGCGGCGAGGCCGAGAAGCGCGGCCAGCGGGTGCGTGATGACATAGACCGGCATCGCGCGCATCAGCGCGCTATGCGGCGCCTTGTCCTCGAAAGCGGCGCGGAAATTGCCGGCTTTCAGCGCCGGCACGATTTTTTGCGCGATGCCGCCGGTCAAAAACACGCCGCCCCGGCTCATGAACACCAGCGCCACGTCGCCGGCGGTGCGGCCGAGGCAGGTGACGAACAGCGACAGCGCTTCTTCCGCCACCGCGTCGGATTTGGTGAGCGCTGCCGCGGTGACCTCTGCCGGCGTGGTGAAGGGCGCCGGCTTCGCGTCGGCCTTGGCCACCGCGCGATAGAGGTTGACCAGCCCGCGGCCGCACAGGATCTGCTCGCCGGAGATGCGGCCCTCGAGCTTTTCGATATGCGGGAAGACTTCGAAGTCGCGCGCCGTGCGCGGGCCGATGTCCATGTGCCCGCCCTCGCCCGGCACCGGTATCCAGTGGCGCAGCGCATAGATCAGCCCGGCGACGCCGAGCCCGGTCCCGGGGCCGAGGACGACCCGGCCGGCGCTCGGCTCCGGCGTGCCGCCGCCGATCTTTTCCATATGCTCTTCGCCGAGCGCCACGACCGCCAGCGCCTGCGCCTCGAAATCGTTGAGCACGACGATCTCGCTCAAGCCGAGATTGGCAAACATCTGGCGCGGCTTGACCACCCAGGGGCAGTTGGTGAGCCGGATCTCGTCGCCGTCGACCGGGCCGGCAACCGCCAGCACCGCCGAATGCGGCTGGATCGACGAGCGATCGAGCACCGCCGCCTGGATAGCCTCGTCGATGGTGGCGAAATTGGCCGTCTGGACGATCTGCGGCTCGGTCGCTTCCGAATTGGCGTCGAGCACGATCGAGAAGCGCGCATTGGTGCCGCCGATATCGCCGATCAGGACCGGAAACCGCAGCGCTGTGTCGTCTTCGCCTGCCATGCTCTTTGTTCGTCCCCGTTCGGGCGAATATGCCGTTGTCTGTTCGTTGAACTAGCGCATGGACTTGCAAAGGGAAAGCCGGTTTGGCCTCAGGTTCATGGCATTTGCTTCAGCGTTGAGGTCGCCCTCGCTCACCTTTCAGCCTTTGCGCTGCCCCTCACCTGCCTGCCGGCATCCTCTCCCCGTATAGTGACGGGGAGAGGGGTGCTCTCATCGGCGGTTTCGCTAATCGCCGACATTGCAAGAAGGGAGCCGGCGTCGCAGTCAGCCCCTTCTCCCCGTCACTATACGGGGAGAAGTGCCCGGCAGGGCGATGAGGGGCAGCGCCGACCTCGACAATTGGCTGTCCCTAGCGCGGAAGCAATTGCCCCCGGCCTCAGTTCCCCGGCCTTGGCCTTGGCAGCGGAATGCCAATTTTCGGCGTCGGCGCGAAGGCGCTGGCTGCTGCGGGAAGCACAGCATTGCCGCTGGAGATCGTCTCGGCCGGCTCGGTCGGTTCCTGCTTCGCGGCCGCCACCGCTGCCGCGCCGCCGCTCTGATAGGTGACCGCCTCCAGCGAAGGCGCATCCGGCGCGGCAAGCACCGCCTGGCACTCCCTCGGCAGGGTGGCCATGGTCATCAGGTCGCGGGCCTTCGGCGCATCCGGGTTCTTGTTCGGTCGCCAGGGCTCCTCGGTGAACCACCAGGCAAGCGGCTTGCCGCAGCCGTCGTCGTCAGGCGTCGCCTCCTGTGCCTTGCAGTCTGGCGACCCAGGCTGGCAGCCGATGCGCATGTGGAAATGATAGTCGTGGCCCCAGAACGGGCGGATCTTGCGCAGCCAGGAACGGTCGCCGGTGACCGTGTCGCAAAGCTTCTTCTTGATGCCCGGATTGACGAGGATGCGCTCGACTTCCGCGTAGCTCGCCGCGCGCTTCAACAGCCGCGTATGCGCCGGCGTCCAAAGCGCCTCCTTCACCAGATGCGTCTTCTCGTCGACCATCAGCGTCGCGCTCATGGTCTCGCGCTCGGCAAACGTCAGCGGGCGCCTCGGCATCGGCGTCAGCCAGATGTCGGCATCGAGGCCGATCTGGTGCGAGGCATGCCCGGTCATCATCGGACCGCCGCGCGGCTGCGAAACGTCGCCGATCAAAAGACCCGGCCAGCCATCCGCGCGAGCATCGCGGGCGAGCTTCTCGATCAGCGCGATCATCGCCGGATGGCCCCAGCGGCGGTTGCGCGAGGGCCGCATCACTTCCCAGTTCGGACCGTCCATCGGCAGAGCGACGCCGCCGGTGAAGCAGCCTTTGGAATAGAAGCCGAAGGATTGCGCCGGCGCCACCGCCGGAAGTTTCCTGGCGCCGAACAGGTCTTTTGCACGGGGTTCTGCCGAGATCGCGGCCGCCGCCAGCGCGGCTAAAGTCACCAGCGCAAACGCGGCGGTCAGGAACGGCTTCCTGTCGGGCAGCGATCGGATCGTCATCAGGGTCCCTCTCCAGTCACCCATGCGGCGCTCAGGCGAATCATAGCACGGCGCACGTCATCCTTCGATCACGAGCGTTTCATCGGGCTGCGCGGTTCTCCGTCCCGCCAGTTGCCGTCGGCCCACATCCGCTCCAGCGCCACCCGGTAATTCGGGAAGCGGAAGCTGTAGCCGGCCGCCTTGATCGCCGTGTTGGCGACGCGCTTGTTCTCGCCATAGAAGGAACGCGCCATGGGCGAAAGTTGGGCGGTCTCGAAGGGAATTTCCGGCGGCGCCTCCACGCCCATCAATTGGGCGGCATAGACGACGACATCCTGCGGCGGCGCCGGCTCGTCGTCGGTGACGTTGAAGATGCCGCCGAGATTGTTCCCGGCCAGGTGCCACAGAGCGCCGGCGATATCGTCGCAATGGATGCGGTTGAACACCTGATCCTTCTTGACCAGCCGCCTCGCGGTGCCGTCCTCGAGATTGACCAATGCGTTGCGGCCCGGGCCGTAAATGCCGGAGAGCCGCAGGATCGCCACCGGTTTTCCGATCTCCCGGCCGAGCCTCAGCCAGTCCTTTTCGGCCGCCACCCGCATCATCGAGCGCTTCGATACCGGTCTGCATTCGGCGCCCTCATCCACCCAGGCGCCGCCATGGTCGCCATAGACGCCGACGGTGGAGAGATAGCCGATCCATTCCAGCGCCGGCATCCTTGCCCGGATCGTCTCGCCGGCGGCGTTGAGCACCGGATCGCCGGCCTCGCCCGGGGCGACCGAGACGATGAGATGCGTCGTTTGCCGAAGCACGTCGCTGATTTCGGGCGTCAGCGAACCATCAAAGCGCAACGGCCCGATGCCCGCCTGCCGCAACACCTCGAACTTCTCCGGCGCGCGGGTCGTGCCCAGGATCGGCGCGCCCTGCCCGTTGGCCTGCGCGAAGGCCCTGCCGGAATAGCCGGCGCCGAAAATGAAGAAGCGTCTTTCGCCCATCAATGAACCTCTTCAACGCTCCTTCGCAGAATCCGGCAGCGCCAAAAACCATTCGTTGCGCACCGCAGCATTGCCTTCGGCCTTCAAGGCCGATGCCGCGAGCTTGGCAAGATCGCGCCGAGGCATCAGTCGCGAAAGTGCCCATACCGCCGCACCCCGCACCAGCGGCGAGCCGTCGTCGAGCAGGCCTTGCACGATCGGCGTCAGCGAGGCATCGCTCGAATTGCCGGCGGCGATCAGCACGTTGCGGACGAAACGGTCGCGGCCGATGCGCTTGATCGGCGAGCCCGAGAAGAAGGCGCGGAACGCCGCGTCGTCGAGGAGCAAGAGTTCCGAAAGCGACGGCTCGCGCAGATCGGCGCGCGCGGCAAGCTTGGCTTCCGAGGCAACGCTGGCGAACTTGTTCCATGGACAGACGGCGAGGCAATCGTCGCAGCCATAGATGCGGTTGCCGATCTTCTCGCGGAATTCGTGCGGGATCGGCCCCTTGTTCTCGATGGTGAGGTAGGAGATGCAGCGCCGCGCATCGAGCCGGTAGGGCGCGGGGAAAGCATCGGTCGGGCACACATCGAGACAGGCGCGGCAGGAGCCGCAATGGTCGATTTCAGCTTTGTCCGGCTCGAGCTCGGCCGTCGTGAAGATCGTGCCGAGGAACAGCCACGAGCCGTGCGCGCGGCTGACCAGATTGGTATGCTTGCCCTGCCAGCCGAGGCCGGCGGCTTCGGCCAGCGGCTTTTCCATCACCGGCGCCGTATCGACAAACACTTTGACGTCGCCCCCGGCGCGCGCGACGATCTTGCCGGCGATCTCCTTCAGCCGGCCCTTCATCACGTCGTGATAGTCGCGATTTTGCGCATAGACCGAGATCGCGCCGCGATCGCGCTTTTCGAGGACGTCGCGCGGATCGCGATCCGGGCCGTAATTCATCGCCAGAACGATGATCGAGCGCACCTCCGGCCACAGCGTCGAGGGCTCGGCTCGCCGCTCGATGGTCTCGGCGATCCAGTCCATCGAGCCGTGAAAACCGTCGGCGACGAATTCCGCCAGGCGTGCGGGCGCCAGCGGGATCGCGCCGGGCCTGGTCACGGCGACCGCATCGAAGCCGGCGCGCCGCGCCTCCGCGTCGATCAGCGCGCGTAAGTTTTCAGAAGTCGAGGTCCGCATAATGTGATACCGGCGACAGGCCGCGTACCCGGTCGGTGAGCAGCGGCCGGAACGACGGCCGTGATTTCACGCGTGTGTACCATTCGCGGGCTGCCGAGTGCTCGCGCCAGTCGATCTCACCGAGATAGTCGAGCACCGAAAGCGTCGCCGCTGCGGCGAGGTCGGCATAGGTCACCTTGTTGCCGGCCAGCCAATGGCGCGTGCCGGCGAGCCAGTTGGTGTATTTCATGTGCTGGCGGATATTGGCGCGCGCGGCGCGGATCGCCGCCGAATCGGGCGAGCCGCCGCCTGCCGTCTCCGGCATGACCGGCTTCAGCACGCGCTCGCGCACCAGGTGGCGGGTGACCTCGCTTTCGGCCTTGCTGAGATACCAGTCGGTCAGCCGGCGGATTTCGGCGCGCTGCATCGGGTCCTCGGCGAACAGCCGCTTGTCGCGCTTGAGCACCCCGCGGGTCTCATCGAGATATTCGGCGATCACCATGGCGCCGACGATCGGCACGTCGCCCTCGGCAAGCAGGATCGGCAGCGTGCCGGCCGGGTTCAGCGCCAAAAACTCCTTACGCCGCGTCCACGGCTTTTCCTCGATCAGCGCCAATTCCTCGCCATACTCGCCGAAAGCGAGACGCACGAACCGGCAGGTGGCGAACATCGGATGGTGGAAAAGCGTCAGCATGGTTCCGCGATGATAGGGCGCACTGGCGAATCGGTGTCAGCGCCGGTAAGTCTTGGCGGCCCGTCATGCGGCCGTCACGGTGTTGCGACCTATAGGGGGACTTCCGCGCCGTGACAAGCAAGCCGTTGTCTCCAGTCGTCCCCGAAATCCTGAGGTTGCCATGGAAAGCCAGACCATCGTCGAAGCGCTGCTGCTTGGGCTGCTGGAGGGCCTGACCGAGTTCATCCCGGTCTCCTCGACCGGCCACATCCTGCTCGCCGGCCATTTCCTCGGCTTCCATTCGACCGGCAAGGCCTTCGAGATCCTGATCCAGCTCGGCGCGATCCTGGCGATTCTGAGCGTCTATTTCCGCCGCCTGTGGAAGATGGTGCTCGAACTGCCCTATGACCGGCTGACCAGGCACTTCGTCATCGGCATCCTGATCGCCTTCCTGCCGGCAGCGGTCATCGGCGCGCTGGCGCATGACTTCATCAAGACCTTCCTGTTCGAATCGCCGCGGCTGATCTGCATCATGCTGATCATCGGCGGCGTGGTGCTGCTCGCCGTCGACCGCATGAACCTGAAGCCGGTCTATCGCGATGTCGAGCGCTTCCCGACCAGGCTCTATCTGCAGATCGGACTGTTCCAGTGCCTGTCGCTGATCCCCGGCACCTCGCGCTCCGGCTCGACCATCGTCGGCGCGCTGCTTCTAGGCGTCGACAAGCGCGCGGCGGCGGAGTTCTCCTTCTTCCTGGCGATGCCGACCATGGTCGGCGCTTTCGCCTTCGACCTGTTCAAGAACCGCAACGTGCTGACCTCGGCCGATCTGCCGATCATCGCCGTCGGTTTCGTCGCCGCCTTCGTCACCGCGCTGTTCGTGGTGCGCTTCCTGCTCGATTTCGTCTCGCGCAAGGGCTACTCGCTGTTCGGCTGGTGGCGCCTGGTGGTCGGCGGGCTCGGACTGGTGGCGTTGTTCATTTGGGGGTGACTCAGAGCGGGGCGAGATTGGCATCTTTTTAGACGCTTGCGCTGCCCCTCACCTGCCTGCCGGCATCCTCTCCCCGTATAGTGACGGGGAGAGGGGCGCTCTCATGGACGACTTCGCCAATCTCCAGCGTTGCAAGAACAGCGCCAAGGCTGCGGCCAGCCCTTTCTCCCCGTCACTATACGGGGAGAAATGCCCGGTCCACCCTCCGCAGCTGCAGCGCAG
>NZ_JAVIJB010000004.1:0-218275 GCF_033977165.1 Mesorhizobium captivum | reverse complement strand
CAGGTTGATGGTTCACCGGTGGGAAGGGACCGGGCCATGCCACGGCCTGTCCGAAAGGACGACCAGGATCCACTCGGTCTCCTTCCCACTTCAACCATACACCAGAACCAACACACAGCAGCGTCGCTTCGCTCCTTGCTCCGCCATAAGCGCGTCGCGCTGAAACGGATTCAGGCGACGCGCTTTAAGGCTTTGTTTTAATGCATGTCGTTTTCGCAAAACCGCTGCGCACTTTTGCGCGACATGCATTAGGATGACGAAGCGATAGGCATCCGCAGCCCTCAACTATCCCGTGTGCTGAACCACGGCCATGTTCAGGGTGGCTCTCAGCCGGAAGCCGATCGATTCGTAGAGCCTGACTGCCGCGACGTTGCTGTCGTAGGCGTGGAGATAGGGAACCTCGCCGCGCGCCATGATCCGGTTCGCCACGAAGAGCGACAGCAGCCTGGCAAGGCCGCCGCCGCGGAAATCCGGATGCGAGCACACGCCGCTGAGTTCGGTGTAGCCGGGCTGCTTCATGCGCTCGCCGGCCATCGCCGCGAGCCTGCCGTCGATCTTCACGCCCCAGAACTCGCCGAGGCTCAAGGCCTCCAGCGTGAACGGACCAGGCTTGGTGAGCGAGGCGAGCGCGAGCATCTCGGCCGCGTCGTCCCGTGTCAGTCGCCGCACGCGCTCGTCGGACACGGCTTGCACCGGCTGCTCGGCAATCATCTGCACCAGGGACGCGGTCGAGACCGCGGAAAGCTCCGCGGGCAGGACGATCGGATCCGTCTGAACCAGGATCGAGCTTTCGAGCGGCGGGAGCAACTTGCCCAGAGCCTGCAGGCTTTCCGCATCGTCCGCCGCGGTGGCGGCGAAAGGAACGATCGACGGCCGGTAGCGCCGGGCGAGGCTGTCGCCTTCCGCGAAGGCCTGATGGCGCGTCGCCAGCGCGCTCCAGATGGGACGGTCGAGAACGTGTTTCATGACACGACGGCCCTGGCTTTTTCCGCGCGGCGGTCGAGCGGGGTTGCGGCCAACCGATCCTCGATGGCGGCGAGCTGACCAAGCAGCGGTCCGGAGAGGTCCGCGCATAATTCCGCGACCGCGTCCTCGATGCGCGGCCAGACGTCACGCTTCGCGGTATCGACCAGCCGCTCGCCGTTCCTCGACAGGGAGACGATCCTGCGCCGCTGGTCGTCGTTCGATTGCGTGACCTCGACCAGGCCCAGTTCGGTGAGCAGCGACACGGCTCGCGTCACGCCCGGCTGTGCGATGCCGAGAGACTGCGCCAGCTCGCCGACCGGCAACGGCCCCAGCCTGTCGAGCGCGGCGAGCAGAGGGTACTGGCTCGACTGGATACGCACATCCAGGCGATCGAGCACGCGCTGCGTGTCGGCCTGCAATTGCTCGCCAATGCGCTTCAGCCGGCTGCCGAGGCAGAGAAAGCCGAGGGATCGCAGAACGTCTTCCATGGCAGCGTTATCCGAGCAAGAACCATAACTTGATATATAACATTGCATGGAAAATGGCAATATCCATTCGCGATGCAGGCCGATCGGCGCCGGCCTCGACGTCGGGCGGCAGACATTTCCTCTTCATTCGCTGCCGATAGCATCCTATATGGCGCTGGCGCGGCATGACCGATATTCGGTCGCGCCAAGGCGACTGATTCGAGGCCCGTGGGCTGCGGGTCTGTGTTCATCGGCACGCGGAAGCTCATGCCCTCCCTGCGGAAACATATCGACGGGTTTCTTGAAGGCGCGGCGCCCAAGGTGCCGCGCCGCGAGCTGACCCATCTCGAGCGCCTGGCGATGGTTCGGCGGCACGGCGACTTCTCGCTCGCCTATTCGACCGCCGTGCAGCAAAAACTGTCCTATTTCAGCGACGGCGACGGCTACATCGCCTTCGGCAGCAAGATGAAGCACCATTTCGCGCTTGGCGATCCGGTGGTCGATCCGTCGGAGCGGCCCGGCTACATCAAGCGCTTCGTCGAGGCCGCCGGCGGCCCCTGGTTCGTGCAGATCGGCGCCGCCACCGCAAAGGTGCTGGCCGGGCTCGGCTACCAGATCAACCGGCTGGGCGTCGACACCAGGCTGCAGCTGCCGGCGCATGATTTTTCCGGCAAGCGCAACGAAACCGTGCGTTATTCCGAGCGCTGGCTGGCGAAGAAGGGCTTCACCTTCGCCGAGGACAGGAAAAACATGCTCCTCGACGAGGTTTCGCGGCTTTCCGAGAACTGGCGCGGCGAGCGCATCGTCAAGCGCTGGGAGATGGGCTTCCTCAACCGCCCCTTCGCCGACCATCTCGGCGCCGACATGCGCCGCTTCGTCCTGCACGGTCCGGAGGGTGAGCTCGTCGCCATCCTCGATTTCGATCCGCTGTTCAGCGACGGCAAGGTCATCGGCTACACCACCGCCTTCAAGCGCAAGCAGGTCGACGCCACGCCGCATTCCGAGATCGGCCTGACCAAATTCGCGGTCGACCGTTTTCGCGAGGAAGGCATTTCCGTCGTCACGCTGGGTCTCTCGCCGCTGCTCGATGTCGAGCCGAGCGGCTTTGCCGAATCGAGCTTCTGGCGCGGCGCCTTCCAGCGCGCCTACGAGTCGCCCTGGGTCAACCGCTCGCGCTTCAACCTGCAGGGCCAGGCCGCCTTCAAGCGCCGCTTCCATGGGCTGGAGGAGCCGACCTACATCGCCTTCCGCAAAGGCACGCTGATGGAGATGCTCGGGCTGCTGCGGCTGATCAAGGCGATCTGAAGCAGGCGCCGTTTCCTCGCCCCCGCGGAGCGGGGGAGAGGTGGCGAGACGGAGAGGGGGACGACATCCGCGACGCCAGACCCCGGCAGGGAAAAGGTGCGCCAGAGTCAGCCGTCATGTGTGAGACTTCTGGAACAGCGCATTCCCAAGCGCCGGCGCAGGCCCCTCTCCGTCCCGGCTTCGCCGGGCCACCTCTCCCCACTTCGTGGAGCGAGGAACTTGAGTTTCGTCAATTCCTCAACCGGTACCCGGTCCTGAAGATCCAGGCCACGATCGCGATGCAGACGGCCAAAAACACCAGCGTCATGCCGAGGCTGACTCCGACCGAGACGTCCGCCTTGCCGTAGAAGCTCCAGCGGAAGCCGCTGATCAGGTAGACGACCGGGTTGAACAGCGTGATCGTCTTCCAGATGCCGGGCAGCATATGGATCGAATAGAAGCTGCCGCCGAGGAAGGTGAGCGGCGTGACGATCAATAGCGGCACCAGCTGCAGCTGCTCGAAGGTCTTGGCCCAGATGCCGATGATGAAGCCGAACAGGCTGAAGGTCACCGCCGTCAGCACCAGGAAGGCGATCATCCAGAACGGATGCTCGATCCTCAGCGGCACGAACAGCGCCGCGGTGCCTAAGATGATCAGGCCGAGGATGATGGACTTGGTCGCGGCGCCCCCGACATAGGCGAGGATGATCTCCAGATAGGAGACCGGCGCCGACAGGAGCTCGTAGATCGAGCCGACGAATTTCGGGAAATAGATGGCGAAGGACGCGTTCGAGATCGACTGCGTCAAGAGCGACAGCATCATCAGCCCCGGCACGATGAAGGCGCCGTAGCTGATGCCGTCGATCTCGGTGATGCGCGAGCCGATCGCCGAGCCGAAGACGACGAAATAAAGCGACGTCGAGATGACCGGCGAGATGATGCTCTGCAGCACCGTGCGGAACGCGCGCGCCATCTCGACCCGGTAGATCGCCCAGACTGCACGAAGATTCATGGTCGCGCGCAGGTTCATGGCTCTTGCCTCAGAAGATTGACGAAGATCTCTTCGAGCGAGCTGTTCTTGGTGTCGAGATCGCGGAACTGGATGCCGGCAGCCTCGAGGTCGCGGATCAGCGAGGCGACGCCCGGCCGGTCGCTCTGATTGTCATAGGTGTAGGTGAGCTGCTCACCGTCCGGGGACAGCTCCAGCGCATAGTGCGACATACCGTCCGGTATGGCACTGAGCGGCGCCCGCAGCTCCATCGTCATCTGCTTGCGGCCGAGCTTGCGCATCAGCTCGGCCTTGCCTTCGACCAGGATGATCTCGCCGCGATTGATAACGCCGACGCGGTCGGCCATCGCCTCGGCCTCTTCGATGTAATGCGTGGTGAGGATGATGGTGACGCCGTCCTCGCGCAGCCGCCGCACCATCGCCCACATGTCCTGGCGCAGCTCGACGTCGACGCCGGCCGTCGGCTCGTCGAGGAACAGAACGCGCGGCTCATGCGACAGCGCCTTGGCGATCATCAGCCGGCGCTTCATGCCGCCGGAAAGCGTGATCGCCTTGGCGTCCTTCTTGTCCCACAGCGAGAGATCACGCAGCACTTTCTCGACGAAGGCCGTGTTCGGCGCCTTGCCGAACAGGCCGCGGCTGTAGTTGACCGTCGCCCAGACCGTCTCGAAGGCGTCGATGGTCAGTTCCTGCGGCACCAGCCCGATCAGGCTGCGCGCCGCGCGGTAGTTCTTGCCGATATCGTGGCCGTCGACGGTGACGCTGCCCGAGGATCGGTTGACGATGCCGCAGACGATCGAGATCAGCGTCGTCTTGCCCGCGCCGTTCGGCCCGAGCAGCGCAAAAATCTCGCCGCGCTCGATATCGAGGTTGATTTCCTTCAGCGCCTTGAAGCCGGTGGCATAGGTCTTGGTGACACCGGATATCGAAATGATTGATGGCATGGCTGAAAACGGCTGCTGAAAGAGTGCTTTGGATTTTTATTGCGCTGAATGTCGGTGCGCGGGGCAGGAAGTCAATGCCGCTCCTGACAATTCAATGCACGTCGCCCAAAAGTGCGCAGCGGTTTTGGGATAACGACATGCATCAAGATAAAGGCTTAAAGCGCGTCGCCTGAATCCGTTTCAGCGCGACGCGCTTTAGACAGTCGTTCTCCGTCACGGCTTCCTCACGGATGACGGTTCATGTCGAACTGCTGCGACAACGCGCCTCGCGTGACGCCGCGCCGCTTTGACCGGAGCGTGCTTGAGGCCTATCCTTCAAGCATAAATTGCAGCCGGAGCCCAGCATGGACCCGCTCGTTCTGTCGCGTATTCAGTTCGGCGCGAATATTTCGTTTCATATCCTGTTTCCGGCGATCACCATTGCACTTGGCTGGGTGCTTCTCTTCTTCAAGCTCCGTTACAACGCCACGGGCGACTCCGCCTGGATGCGCGCTTATTTCACCTGGGTGAAGGTTTTCGCGCTGTCCTTCGCCATGGGCGTGGTTTCGGGCGTCACCATGAGCTTCCAGTTCGGCACCAACTGGCCGGGCTATATGGAGACGGTCGGCAACATCGCCGGGCCGCTGCTCGCCTATGAGGTGCTCACCGCCTTCTTCCTCGAGGCGGCCTTCCTCGGCATCATGCTGTTCGGCTTCCGCCGCGTCTCCAACCGCATCCACACGCTGGCGACCGTGCTGGTGGCGGGCGGCACCACCGTCTCGGCCTTCTGGATCATCGCGCTGAACTCCTGGATGCAGACGCCGGCCGGCTTCGAGATGCGCGACGGCAAGGCGCATGCCCTCGACTGGTGGGCGGTCATCTTCAACCCGTCCATGCCTTACCGACTGGTCCACATGCTGCTGGCCTCCGGGCTCACGGTCTCCTTCTTGATCGCCGGCCTGTCAGCGCTGCGATATCTTTACGGCGACCGCTCGGAATCGATGTGGAAGGCGCTGCGCACCGGCGTCTTCACCGCCGCCATCCTGATCCCGATCCAGATTTTCGCCGGCGACCAGCATGGCCTGAACACGCTTGCGCACCAGCCGCAGAAGATCGCCGCCATGGAGGCCAACTGGAACACCGGCCCCAACGTGCCGCTGGTTCTGTTCGCGCTGCCCGACGAGGCGGCCAAGGAGAATAAATTCGAGCTCGCCATTCCCGATGGCGCCAGCCTGGTGCTGCGCCATAGCGTGAGCGGCGTCGTGCCCGGCCTCAACGACTATCCGGGCAACCATCCGCCGGTCTTCCCGGTGTTCTGGGGTTTCCGCATCATGGTCGGCACCGGCATCCTGATGCTGGTCGTCTCCTGGTCGGCCGCCTATTTCCTCAAGCGCCGTCACGGCCTGCCGAAGCCGCTGGCGCTCATCATGGTGCCGATGGCGCTGTCCGGCTGGCTGGCGACGCTGGCCGGCTGGTACACGACCGAGATCGGCCGCCAGCCCTGGCTGGTCACCGGCGTCCTGAAAACGGCGGACGCCGTCGGCCCGGTCGCCGGCAGCCATGTCGCGCTGACCTTGGCCGTCTATCTCATCCTCTATGTGCTGCTTTTGATCGCCTATCTCGGCGTGCTGGTGCACCTGGCGCTGAAGGCGGCGAAGGATGGCGACACCTCGCCGTTGCCGGGCGCCATGAACGCGGCCCTTTCACAGCAGGCCGCCGAGGAATAGGGAGCGAGTGAAACGATGACCTTCGACTGGCCAACCGCGCTGCCGCTGATCTTCGCCGGCCTGATGGGCCTCGCCATCCTGATCTACGTCATCCTCGACGGCTTCGATCTCGGCATCGGCATCCTGTTCGCGGCTGCGGAAGATGCCGAGCAGGATACGATGATCGCCGCTATCGGCCCGTTCTGGGACGCCAACGAGACATGGCTGGTGCTGGCGGTCGGGCTTTTGCTGGTCGCCTTCCCGATGGCGCATGGCACCATCCTCACCGCGCTCTATTTGCCGGTCTTCCTGCTGCTGGTGGGCCTTATCCTGCGTGGCGTCGCCTTCGATTTCCGCGCCAAGGTGCCGGCCGGCAGGAAGCACCGCTGGAACCGCATCTTCTTTCTGGGCTCCGCAACCGCCTCGCTGGCGCAGGGCTATATGCTGGGCGTCTATGTGCTCGGCCTGGATGTCGGCCTCGGCGGCATGGCCTTCGGCGCGCTGGTCGCGCTCTGCCTGTCGGCGGCCTATGCCGCGATGGGCTCCGCCTGGCTGATCTACAAGACCGAGGGCGATCTGCAGCGCAAGGCCGTGCGCTGGCTGCGCACCGCGCTGGTGCTGACCGCGCTCGGCATGGTGGCGGTGTCTTTAGCCACGCCCTTCGCCAGCCCGCGCATCTTCGACAAATGGTTCCTCTGGCCCGAGATCCTCTATCTCTCGCCGCTGCCGATCCTATCGGCGCTGCTGTTCCTGTGGCTGTGGCGGCAGACCTTCCATCTGCCGAAGCCGGACGACCGGCATGCATTGCGGCCGTTCCTGACCTTGGCCGCCATCTTCGCGCTCGGCTTCGCCGGGCTCGCCTGGTCGTTCTACCCTTATGTCGTGCCTGACAGGCTGACGATCTGGCAGGCCGCGTCGGCGCCGGAGAGCCTGGCTTTCATCCTGGTCGGCACCGTCGTGGTGCTGCCGATCATCATCTTTTACTCGTTTTATGCCTATCGGGTGTTCGGAGGGAAGGCGACGGATTTGACGTATGATTGAGGCGCTGGTGACGGCGTCTTTCTCCCCGTACTGTACGGGGAGAAATGCCCGGCAGGGCAATGAGGGGCAGCGCGAACCTGTCAAGCAGAGCGGTGGCCCATCCCCTTCAAATGCAGGCGCCGCCCCTCATCCGCCTGCCGGCACCTTCTCCCCGTATAGTGACGGGGAGAAGGCCCTAGCCTCGCGAGTCAGCTCTTGCTACTTGCCAGCACCAGCACCGGCTTTTCGGTGTAGAGCTTGGGGAACAGCGACTTCAAATTCTCGATCTTCGGCAGGTCGTTGTAGACGATATAGGGATAGGTCGGGTTCAGCGTCAGGAAATCCTGATGATAGTCCTCGGCCGGATAGAAGGTCTTGCCGGTCTCCAGCGTCGTCACGATCGGCTTCGCAAACACCTTGGCCTTGTCGAGCTGGGCGATGTAGCTCTCGGCGACCTTCTTCTGCTCGTCGTTCTCGGCGAAGATCGTCGAGCGGTACTGCGTGCCCTGGTCCGGCCCCTGGTAGTTGAGCTGCGTCGGATTGTGCGCGACCGAGAAATAGACCTGCAAGAGCTGGCCATAGGTGACCTTGGACGGGTCGTAGGTGATCTCGACCGATTCCGCGTGGCCGGTGCGGCCGCTGCCGACGGTCTCGTAGACGGCGTTTTCGGCGCTGCCGCCGGTGTAGCCGGAAACCGCCTTGCTGACGCCCTTGACGTGCTGGAACACGCCCTGCACGCCCCAGAAGCAGCCGCCGGCGAAGATGGCCGTCTCCGTGCCGCCGGCCGCTTTTTCATCCACAGCCGGCGGCGGGATCACCACCGCGTCCTCGGCCGAACGCGCAGGCGTTTGCCAGAAGGCGGCAGCGGCGACTGCCGCAAGACCGAGCGCTGCAACCGCGCCGCGGGTAAAGAATGGCGATCGCCGCGCGGCCTTTGTCTTGATGCCGTTCATGTCCTGATCTCCTGTTATTGTTCCACTATATACGAACGCAGCCGCCGCGGGGTTCTCACTTTGCCGTGCGGCGGCTTATGGCCGACGGCGCTCCCCCTCTCCGTCTCGGCTTCGCCGAGCCACCTCTCCCCCGCTTTGCGGGGGCGAGGAACCCAGGCTTGCGAAGGCCGCGCCTCGGCGGTTGGCATTTCCTCGCCCCCATGAAATGGGGGAGAGGTGGCTCGGCGCGCAGCGCCGAGACGGAGCGGGGGGAGCGCCCTTTGCGATTGTTTGCCCACGCCGAAGAGAGCCCGGCACCGCTAACTTATTGCGCCGGCGCCATCGCGTCGGCCGGCTTCATGGCATCCGTCACCGGCTTCATGGCGTCCGCCGGCTTCATCGCATCCGTCGCGGGCTTCATCGCATCGGCAGGCTTCATCGCGTCGGTTGCGGGTTTCATCGCTTGTGTCGCCATCGCGTCGGGATTCATCGTATCGGCCGGCTTCATCGCGTCCGTCGCCGGCTTCATGGCGTCGGTTGCCATCGCATTGGCCGGTTTCATGGCATTGGTCGCGTCGTCGGCGCGGGCGCCGGCGGCGAAGGCCGTCGTTGCGAGCGCGAAGGCGAGCGCGGTCAGGAACTTGGTCATGGTAGTCTCCTTTGGTTTTGGCGCGCGGAGATGCGGGCCTTGGTGAAGCGTTGCCGATCTCATGCGGCCCCGCGCGAAGAGAAAGAAAAATCAGTTTGCGGCAGCGGCCAGGATCGGCCCGCCGCCCGGCGCCTGCACCAGCACCGCGGTGCTGAGGCCGCCGGTTGCCTTGGGCAATGGCAGCGTCGCCGCCTTGCCGCTCCAGCGGCCGAGCCTCTGCAGCGAATGCACCACATTGGCGTGCGGCAGCGTGCGGCCGGTGTTTTCGCCACGCGACACCGGCACCTCGACGACGCCCTTGTCATAGCGCACCAGCCAGATGTCGGCGCCGCCGCCCGGCGCCGTGCCGACGCCGATGGTCACCTTGCCGTTGCTGAGCGAAAGCTCCGGACCTTGCGTGCGGCCGCCCTTCTTGATCAGACTCTGGGCGATCAAATTCTGGATCTCGCCGGGCTTGGCGCCGACCGCGTCGGCGCTGCCGTTCACCACCACCTGCGGCGTGAACGGCCCGTCATGGCCGAGCGGCGGCTCGTAATTGACCTGGCGTTGGGTGAACTCCTGCCGGCCGAACGTGTCCTTCCAGCCGAGATAGTCCCAATAGGTGACGTTGAACGACAGCGCCAGAACGCCCGGCTGGTCCTTGACCTTGATCAGGTTGGCATTGGCCGGCGGGCAGGACGAGCAGCCCTGGCTGGTGAACAGCTCGACCACGGTGAGCGGCTGTGCGGAGGCGGTGCCGGCGGCAAGCGCGATAAAAGCTGCGCCGGCGAGCCTGCCGAGTGTTGTCTTTGGTCCGGTCATGGGAAGCAGTCTCCGTTGCGGCGATGCTTCCATTTCGCCGCCGCGGAGGACTTCGTTACAGCTTCACCGGTTTGTGATTGGGAGGCCTTTCCCTTCTCCCCCCTTGAGGGGGAGATGGCCGCGAAGCGGCCAGAGGGGGTCGTCTCACGTAGAGCTCCAACCTCGTTCGGCTTCGAGAGGAGCGCCGGCGCTTCACGCGCAGCGACCCCTCTGTCGCCTTCGGCGACATCTCCCCCTCAAGGGGGGAGATCGGCTGTCACTGCGTCAGCACCGTCTCGGACGGTCGCTGGTTGAAGGCGCATTTGCCGGTCACAGTATAGAAGAAGTCGGCGTTGGAAACCGCCGCTGGCACCGGGTTGCCGCCATCTTCCCAGGCCTGGTAGCCGGTCTGGCCGCAGGGCACCGAGGTGAAGATGTCGACCTTCTGCCCGGTCGCCACCTCCGGCATGTTTGTCTGGCTGGGGCCGATATAGAGCCGGTTCGAGGTGTTGGGATCGTTCGACTTCAGCGTCTTCGGGTTGCCCGAAGGCACGTCCATCTGCAGATAGAGCTGATCCATCTGGCTGACGTCGATTACCGCGCCGGAGCCGTTGGCCGGGTAGAAGGTGTCGGCGCAGGTCGTCACATAGTTCTTGCCGTTGCCGGTCTGGGTGATCGCGCCGCTCGGCAGGTTGTTGAAATTGTCGACGGTCGAGGTCGTGCACACCTGTTTCTGGACCTCCGTGGTGGTCGATCCGTTGATGGTGCTCACGGTGGTCGTGCCATAGCCTTTCGGGTCGCCATAGCCGTTATATTTGTAGGTGATCGTCATCAGCGGCTTGGCCGAGGTGCTTCCGAACTGGGTGCCGTAAAGATACATCGTCTTGTTCCAGTAACCCGACACTTTCGTCACCCTGAAATCGGCCTGGGTCAGCGCCGGCGTCTTGCGCACCGAGGATCCGACGCCGACATTGACCGTGTTGATCCTGGCGATCGACATGAAATTGGTCGGCATCGGATAGGCCGCCGTGGCTTTGAAGCTCGCCGTGCCGTCGGCGGCGACGTCGACGGCGGTGAGTGTCGCCGTGCCCTGCCCGCTATTGGCGACATAGGCCTGCTGCAGCGCCGTCTGGCGGTCGGCCTTGGAGGTCGTCGTCGGCATCGTCGTGATCGACAGCACCGCGGCGTCCAGCGCGTTCTGCATATTGCTCCTGGTCGTCGTCGCCGAGGTGTAGTCGACGGAAAAGCCGACCGCGATCAGCAGCGGGATCGTCAGAAGGACCATGAGCGGCATCATCGAGCCGCTTTGACAGCGGACGAAATTCCTTGCGGACGAAAACATTGCTTGACCCCCAACAGCGCCGGCAGCACAGCCGGCCTACCACCCAGGGGTGGAACTATGCCCTAAAGGCGTGCATGAAAGTTTAAGCGGATTTGAATGTTTTGGCGGGGCGCCAGGTACAGCCAATCTCCCCCCTTGCGGGGGAGATGCCCGGCAGGGCAGAGGGGGTGCTGTCCCGCCGAACCTTTCAGCCAAAACAGGCGCCCAAGTTCAGGTAACTTGCCAACTCTGATATGTTGAAAGAAGCAGGATCAACGCAGGCGTTCCGTCACACCCCCCTCTGGCCTGCCGGCCATCTCCCCCGCAAGGGGGGAGATCGGCAGCTCCTGCGCAGCGCCACCATTCCGCCCCGCCGCTTGCCCCTCAACCCTGCCCCTGCTAAAGCGCGCCGCATGACGACGCCCCTAGACCACATCCGCAATTTCTCCATCGTCGCCCATATCGACCATGGCAAATCCACGCTTGCCGACCGGCTGATCCAGCTCACCGGCGCGCTGGAGGAGCGCGACATGAAGGAGCAGGTGCTGGATTCGATGGACATCGAGCGCGAGCGCGGCATCACCATCAAGGCCCAGACGGTCAGGCTCAACTACCGCGCCAAAAACGGCGAGGACTATGTCCTGAACCTCATCGACACGCCCGGCCATGTCGACTTCGCCTATGAAGTGTCGCGTTCGCTCGCCGCCTGCGAGGGCTCGCTTTTGGTGGTCGACGCTTCGCAAGGCGTCGAGGCGCAGACGCTGGCCAATGTCTACCAGGCCATCGACAACAACCACGAGATCGTCGTGGTGCTGAACAAGGTCGACCTGCCGGCCGCCGAGCCCGAGCGCATCCGCGAGCAGGTCGAGGAGGTGATCGGCCTCGACGCCTCCAACGCCGTGCTGATCTCGGCCAAGACCGGCCTCGGCGTGCCGGACGTGCTGGAGGCGATCGTCCACCAGCTGCCGCCGCCGCGCGAGGGTGACATCGCGGCCCCCTTGAAGGCGATGCTGGTCGATTCTTGGTACGACGCCTATCTCGGCGTCATCGTGCTGGTGCGCATCATCGACGGCGTGCTCAAGAAGGGCCAGACCATCCGCATGATGGGCACCGGCGCAAAGTATCTCGTCGAGCGCACCGGCGTGTTCAAGCCGGCCCGCGTCAATGTCGACGAGCTCGGCCCCGGCGAGTTCGGCTTCTTCACCGGCTCGATCAAGGAAGTGGCCGACACCCGCGTCGGCGACACCATCACCGAGGACCGCCGCCCGACGCAAAAGGCGCTGCCGGGCTTCAAGCCGGCGCAGCCGGTGGTGTTCTGCGGCCTGTTCCCGGTCGATGCCGCCGATTTCGAGGATCTGCGCGCCGCCGTTGGCAAGCTGCGCCTCAACGACGCGTCCTTCTCCTATGAAATGGAGACTTCCGCCGCGCTCGGCTTCGGCTTCCGTTGCGGCTTCCTCGGGCTGTTGCACCTGGAGATCATCCAGGAGCGGCTGGAGCGCGAGTTCAACCTCGACCTCATCGCCACCGCGCCGTCGGTCGTCTACCGCATGAACCTCATCGACGGTACGGTGAAGGAATTGCACAACCCGGCCGACATGCCCGACGTGGTCAAGATCGCCTCGATCGAGGAGCCGTGGATCCGCGCCACCATCCTGACGCCCGACGACTATCTCGGCGGGATCCTGAAGCTTTGCCAGGACAGGCGCGGCATCCAGGCCGATCTCTCCTATGTCGGCAAGCGCGCCATGCTCACCTACGACCTGCCGCTCAACGAGGTCGTCTTCGATTTCTACGACCGGCTGAAGTCGATCTCCAAGGGCTACGCCTCCTTCGACTATCACCTGACCAACTACCGCGAGGGCGACCTGGTGAAGATGTCGATCCTGGTCAATGACGAGCCGGTCGACGCTTTGTCCATGCTGGTGCACCGCACGGCCGCCGAAAAGCGCGGCCGCGCCATGTGCGAGAAGCTGAAGGAACTGATCCCGCAGCATCTCTTCAAGATCCCGATCCAGGCCGCCATCGGCGGCCGTATCATCGCCCGCGAGACCGTCTCGGCGCTCAGGAAGGACGTCACCGCCAAATGCTACGGCGGCGACGTGACCCGCAAGCGCAAGCTGCTCGACAAGCAGAAAGAGGGCAAGAAGCGCATGCGCCAGTTCGGCAAGGTGGATATCCCGCAGGAAGCGTTCATCCAGGCGCTGAAGATGGGCGATTGAGAAGCCGGTTGGCGCGCGCAGCGCGCCAAGCCATCGATCCAGTGAATCGATGGCAGGCTTCGAAAGCGGGGGAGCTGCCGGCGGGCAATCTGCCGGCCCCTCGAACACCACGCCGAGCGGTGAGAACTTCAGATCCGCGCTGTCAGCGATACTCTCAAGCCAGATGCCGCAACTAGTGCGCTTGAGCCATTCGGCATGTGGTTAACGTGGACCATCAAGCCTACACGGTGGCTCTTCCATAGCTGAACGTAAGCCTGTCAAGTACGATTGGAATGCGAATCATTCTAATCTAGCCGACGAGCCTTTAGCTGTGAGCCAAAAGTCACCGAAATTTTTTCTGCGTGAAAAGGTCATCGCGCAAATCGTCAATTATGAGAACCTTAGAAAAACCTGGAAGGAAAAAACGCACACAGACTTTCGTAACTTCTTCCTGCCAGATCCTATAGATTACCTTGACGTTAATATCCAAATTGATGACATTTGCAAACGAATCGTAAGCAAGATCAAGTCAGGGGAATACTCCGTTTCTGGAACGAAAAGGTACCTTGTAGAGAAATCGAAAGGCCTCTGCAGGCAGATGACACTTCCATCTGTCGAGGACGCGCTAACGCTTCAGTGCCTGGCGGATGCGTTCTGGAACGAGATCAAATCCAAAGGTCCCTCAAAAAATGCCTTTTTTGAGCCTAAGGACCACACGTTTTCCAAGACTTCGGATGATATACCAGAGTACGGGTCAATAAAAGCGTGGCTAGATTTTCAGAAGGAGATTCCGGGGTTTTCGAAGGAAAACAATTTCATCGTTATTGCTGATATCGCGAACTACTACGATTTCATAGATTTCTCGCACCTCCGAAATGTAATCGTTTCCACCGTAACGATCCGGGAGCCGGTAATCGATTTTCTTATGTACATGCTTTCGGGTATGTGTTGGAAGCCGGACTATATGCCGACCCGCGATGTGGGGATGCCTCAAATCGATATCGATGCCCCAAGGTTACTGGCGCATTGCTTTTTATTTGAGCTGGATGCCGTAGTTGAGGACATGAAGTTCGCCAACTATGCACGCTTCATGGATGACATAGACGCCGGCGTCGACAACATTGCCGAGGCGAAAAAAATCATTAAGTCGATAGATCTAACACTTCAGACGCGTCAATTACGGCTCAATGCTGGAAAGACTCGCATTCTAACTTACCGTGAAGCCCGGAAGCATTTCAAGGTCTTGGAGAACGCTATCCTAGAACTCTTTCAAAAAAAGTATCTGGAGAAGGATTTGCAGCTTGCTGCACAGCGTCTGCCCAGCCTTGTGCTGAAGTGGCATAAGCGACGCTCATTCGACGACGGGAACGGAGAAAAAATCTTAAAGCGGGCAATTACATTCGCTATCAAGTGTGGGGCAAAACTGGATAGGGAATTCATTTACGATATAATACGGCTAAGGCCAAACATCAGAACATCCGCGTTTCGGTACCTGTCTCACGACGGTTTTACCGTGGAGGATTTGGTTCGGATAAACGGCATTATAAAAGGGGGGCACGTTTGTGACGATAGTTTTGTCATGGAATACGCGAAGGCAGTATGCGTGGGGAAGGTGGTTGGAGGCGCTGAATTTAAGCAGATGGCTCTAAAGACGATTGATCTATTTGGAACTGAGGAGTTCTATTCGCTGTATGCAGTGTTGATCCTATGTTACAGATTTTCGACGGCCGAAAACATACTGGAGTTCCTAAAGAAGCACGAGGAGTCCTGGCGTCACGATGACCATCTCGGACGCGTGGTGGGTGGGTTCGCTCCTATCGCTCGACGCGACAACGCATACACCGAATTTAGCAGCGTAATACTGAAATCGATGAACAGGGGCGCCAAGTCGGTTCAAGATTTTCACTACCGGGTTAGAACGGATGTTGGCTTTTTGTCTCCGATAATTGGAAAATTCTCGTCGTTGGATAAGAGCTTCCCCTGCGGAATTCGACTCGGCAAGTGGCTTGTTTTGCACAGCATTCTTCAGAACGATGGATTGCCAGAGTCCAAGAAGGCAAAGATAAAGTCGGTCTTTAAAGGATTGAAGGAGCAACCTCACTTCGCTGTTGCCGGCCTTTGATCACATGGTCAGGATTGGGCCGGTTCTTGGGGCGATCTAAACGGCGCCCAACCCCCAAACCTGTTCCCACCTTCACCATCACCCCACCTTGGCGTATCCTCTCCTCGGCTTGGGGAGACATCACATGCGCTCCACTCTGGATACCGTCGCCGCGATCGGCCTCGCCATCGGCGGCGCGTTTGGCTTGGCGGGCACCTTCGTTGCGAGCGATGCGCTGCGCGAAACGGTCTGGACCATCGACGGCGTGGCGATCGTCATCGCCGCAGCACTCCTCACCATGAAATACCAGCGGCTCGGCAACGACCTCGTCGCGGCCGGCTTTCTGACTTTCTTGGCCGGCGAGGCCCTGCTACTGGCCGGTAATGCGGCGGGCCTGCAGGCGAGCGTGCCTTCCTATGTCGGCGGCATTGCGCTCTGGGCGGCGGGGCTGGTCATGGTCAGCGCGCCAAAAACCTTCGCGTTCTGGATGCGGCTCACCGCTTTTGTCTCGGCCGTGCTCTTCGTCGTCTCGGCGGCGATGATCCTCTGGGGCGCGCCGCTTGTGCCCACTTCCTCGCCTTTGCCTGCCGCCGGCTATCCGTTCCTGGTCCTCACCTTCATCGGCTGGATCTGGGCGCTGATGAAATCCGAACGGTGAGCCGATGGCCGCGCCGCTCGAGATCCGCAACAGCGCCTCGGGAAAGATCTTTCCGGCGCTCGGCTCGTTCCTGATGGCGGCGATCTTCGGCTTCTATGTGCTCAAGGGGCTGTCCATGGGCGCGCCGGGCGGCGGCGTGTTCATGGTGGCGCTGCTGGCGCTCGGCTTTGCCGGGCTTGGGCTTTTCATTGCGCGCGGCGCCTTCGACACGCGTGTCCAGGTGACGCTCGACGAGAACGGCTTTCGCGACCGCCGCGCCGGCGACGTGCTGGTGCCGTGGCAGAAGGTGAGGAGCGTGTGGCTTGCCTCCGGCAGGGGCGCGGCGATGCTCAATTTCGAGCTCACCGAGGTGCCGCCCGACGAGATCAGATACGCCCCCGCCAACGCCTTCGGCCTGCTGCCCTTCGGCAAGACCACCGTGCATATGGAGGTCTCCTCGCTCGACGTGAGCGGCGAGGAGATGGTGGACGCGGTCAAGAAATTCGCGCCGCGTGTGGAGGTGAGGAGGTAGGGCTCCCCCTTCTCCCCTTGTGGGAGAAGGTGTCGCCGAAGGCGAGGATGAGGGGTGCTGGACGGAGTGAGGCGCTGGCAATCTGGCACGATGTGGCGCTGGCGGCGGACGCCTTCGCCAAGCTGGAACACCCCTCATCCGTCTCGGCGCTGCGCGCCGATCCACCTTCTCCCACAAGGGGAGAAGGTGAGGTCGCGTCGCTTCCCCACCCATGCTCTACTCCCCTGGGGAACCCTCACCATGATTCGCGCACTTCTCGCCGCCCTTCTCCTCACTACCCCGGCCTTCGCCGCCGACATGTCGGTCTTCGTCCGAAACCAGCGCTCGGACGGTGTGGCGCTGGAGCTGTTCAGCCGCGACAGCGAGAAAGTCTGGCCGGGCGGCGACAAGGTTTTTCTCATCCGTCCTGGAGCGAAGAAATCGGTGCCGATCTCCTGCGAGCCCGGCGAGCATATCTGCTGGGGCGCCTGGGTGAACGGCGACGATTCCGTCACCGCCGGCGTCGGCCCCGACAACGACCGCCCCTGCGACACCTGCTGCTTCATCTGCGTGGAGCATTCGACGGAGACGGTGGATTTGGCGGAGTAGGTGGGGCGCAAATCTCCCCCCTTGAGGGGGAGATGTCGCCGAAGGCGACAGAGGGGGTCGCCGCGCGTCGAGCGCCGACGCCGTGTGCGACAAGAGACGACGTTGGCGTTCTACGCGCGAGGACCCCCTCTGACCGCTTCGCGGCCATCTCCCCCTCAAGGGGGGAGATTTGGCGTTCCGGCTGCTTGACGCCCTTCGCATCGCCGCCCTAGCCTCTCCTCAACCCACCCACAGGAGAGTTCCATGGCAGGCACGGTCGAAGGCGAGAAGATCGACGTTTCGTTCAGCGGCAGGCGCTGCATCCATTCGCGCAACTGCGTGCTCGGCAACCCGCATGTCTTCGTGCCCAACGCAGCGGGCGAGTGGATCCACCCGGACGCGGCCAGCGTCGAGAAGGTGGTGGCCCTGGCCGAGAACTGCCCGTCGGGCGCGATCACCTATCAGCGCAAGGACGCCGGGCCGCAGGAAAAGCCGCCGGTGGTCAACACCGTGCGCCTGCGCGAAAACGGCCCGCTGGCGGTCCATGCCGAGATCGTGCTCGCCGGCGAGACCTTCCATCGCGCCACGCTCTGCCGCTGCGGCCAGTCGCAAAACAAGCCGTTCTGCGACAACAGCCACATCAAGGCCGGTTTTTCCGCCACCGGCGAGCCGCCGCTGAAGGAAGCGCAGGTGCTCGATGTGCGGGATGGTCCGCTCAACGTGACGCCCACCGCGAACGGCCCGCTCAAGCTCGAAGGCAATGTCGAGATCGTCACCGGCACCGGCCACACCATCGCCCGCACCACGAAGGTCTTCCTCTGCCGTTGCGGGCACTCGGCCAACAAGCCGTTTTGTGATGGGTCGCACAAAAGGGTGGGGTTCGTGGGGTAGCTCCAGCTAATCTCCCCCCTCGAGGGGGAGATGTCGCCGGAGGCGACAGAGGGGGTCGCCGCGCGTGGAGCGCCGACGTCTTCTCTTGCCATAAGAGCGTTGAGTCCAGTCGTACCGACCCCCTCTGGCCTGCCGGCCATCTCCCCCGCGAGGGGGGAGATTAACTGGCCCACCCCTCCCTGCTTTATCCGCCAGCCCGTATCGGCTAAGGGGCGAGGACGACAAACCTCGTTTCCCCGGACTTGCCACCCCAAAATGATCGCCAAACCTCATCCTCTCTTCCTCGGCATCGACACCGGCGGCACCTACACCGATGCCGTGCTGTGGTCGGAGGAAGGAAATCCGAAAGGCAAGGTGCTGGCCAAGGCCAAGGCGCTCACCACCCGTCACGACCTCGCCGTCGGCATTTCCGGCGCGGTCGATGCGGTGCTTCAAGAATCCGGCACCGACCCGGCCGGGATCAAGCTGGTGTCGATGTCGACCACTTTAGCAACCAACGCGCTGGTCGAGGGCCAGGGCGGCCGCGTGGCGCTGGTCATGATCGGCTTTTCCGAGGCCGACCTTGCCCGCGACGGGCTGAAGACGGCGCTCGGCACCGATCCTGTGGTGTTCTGCCCCGGCGGCCATGACGTGCATGGCAATGCGGCGAAACTCGACCTTTCCGGCCTCGAGGCGGCGCTGCCGGAGCTTGGGCGGTCGGTGTCGGGCTTTGCCGTCTGCGCGTATTTCGCCACCCGCAACCCGGCGCATGAGCTGGCGGCCCGCGACCTGATCCGCGACAAGACCGGCCTTCCCGTCACCGCCAGCCATGAGCTTTCGGCCAAGCTCGGCGGGCCGCGCCGCGCGCTCACCACGCTGCTCAACGCCCGGCTGATCTCGATGATCGACCGGCTGGTGGCGGCGACCGAAGGTTTTCTTGGCCAGCGCGGCATCGCCGCGCCGCTGATGGTGGTGCGCGGCGACGGCGCACTGGTGTCGGCGGCCTTCGCCCGCCAGCGGCCGATCGAGACGATTCTTTCCGGCCCGGCCGCCAGCCTGGTCGGCGCCCGCCACATGACCGGCCTCGACGACGCCATGGTGTCGGACATCGGTGGCACCACGACGGATGTTGCGGTGCTCGATCGAGGCCGACCGCGGCTGGACCCGGAAGGCGCCACCGTCGGCGGCTTCCGCACCATGGTGGAAGCCGTCGCCATGCGCACCTTCGGCCTCGGCGGTGACTCGGAAGTGGCGCTGGAGGACGGCGCGCTGATCCCGAAAATCCTGCTCGGCCCGCGCCGCCTGGTGCCGCTGGCGCTGGCCGGCATGGCGCATGGCGAGGCAGTCACCGCCGAGTTGGAGCGACAGCTGCGCGCGCCGAACCCCGGCCGAATGGACGGGCGTTTTGCCGTGCGCACCGGCGTTCCGGATCGCCTCGCCGCCGGCCTCACCGGGCCGGAGGCAAAGCTCTACGAGGCGATCGGCGCGGTGCCGCTGGCGCTCGACAGGCTGCTCACCTCCAACGCCCAGAACGCCACGCTGAACCGGCTGGTCGCGCGCGGGCTGGTGCATATTTGCGGCTTCACGCCGTCGGATGCCGCCCATGTGCTGGGCAAGCAGGCCAATTGGGACCCCGCCGCCGCCCGCCTCGGCGCCGAGCTGTTTTCCCGCCGGCGTGACGGCCGCGGCCAGACGATCGCGGCGACGCCCGAAGCGATCGCCGAGCGCGTGCTCATCACGCTGACGCGCTGGTCGGCCGAATATATTCTGGAAACCGCCTTCGCCGAGGACGGGCTGGATGGCGCGGCAACCGTCGCGCATGCGCTGGTGCAGCGCGCGGTCGATGCGCATCCCGGCATCGCTCGGCTTACCGTCGCGCTCGACCGCCCGGTGATCGGCCTCGGCGCCTCGGCGCCGCTGCACTATGCCGGCCTGCCCCCGCTGGTCGGCAATGGCTGCATCGTGCCGGAGGATACCGACGTCGCCAACGCGCTTGGCGCCGTCGTCGGTCAGGTGCGTGTTGCGGCCGAAGCCCGCGTCAGCCAGCCGAAGGAAGGGCTGTTCCGCCTCGCGTCGGGCCAAACCGTGCGCGATTTCACCGACGAGGCGAAGGCGATCGCCGCGGCCGAGGCCGATGTGCGGGCGATCGCCGCCGAGCGCGCGAAAAATGCCGGCACCGACAATGCCGAGATCGGCGTTTCCACCGAATTCAAGGTCTCGACCATCGAGGGACAGCGCATGTTCATCGAGGCGCATGTGGTGGCGGTGGCCTCGGGAAGGCCAAGGATTGCGGTGTGAGCGGAACCAATCTCCCCCTCGAGGGGGAGATGTCGCCGAAGGCGACAGAGGGGGTCGCCGCGCGTAGAGCGCCGACCTCCATCTGCGGCGAGAAGCAGGCCGAGCCCGGTCGGACCGACCCCCTCTGGCCTGCCGGCCATCTCCCTCAAGGGGGGAGATTCGCTTGCCCTGCCGCCCTACTTAACCCTAAGCCGAATTGACCCCTGACCCCCAACATGCCAAAGGCCCGGCAAAGCCTACCATCTGGAGACGAGCTGATGACCGACCGCATCGAGATCGCCGGGTTGCAAATCGCCCGGGAACTCCATGACTTCGTGGCCGAGGAGGCGGCAGTCGGCACCGGCATCGATCCGGAAACTTTCTGGAACGGCTTTGGGACAATCGTCCATGACCTCGCGCCGAAGAACCGCGCGCTGCTCGCCAAACGCGACGCCATGCAGGAAAGGCTCGACGACTGGTACCGCCAGAACGGCGCGCCGGTCGACATGGAGGCCTACAAGGCCTTCCTGAAGGAGATCGGCTATCTGGTGCCGGAAGGCCCGGCCTTCGGCGTCTCGACCGAGCATGTCGATCCCGAGATTGCCGTCGTCGCCGGGCCGCAGCTGGTCGTGCCGGTGATGAACGCGCGCTATGCGCTCAATGCCGCCAATGCCCGCTGGGGCTCGCTCTATGACGCGCTCTACGGCACCGACGCCATCCCCGAGACGGGCGGCGCCGGGAAGGGCAAGGGTTTCAATCCCACGCGCGGCGCCAAAGTCATCGCCTGGGCCAGGGATTTCCTTGACCATTCCGTGCCGCTGACCACCGGCAAATGGGCCGGCGTCAACGGGCTCTCGGTGGCGAACGGCGCGCTTAAAGTGGGCGAGGGCGCCGGCGCCACCACGCTCGCCGATCCGAGGCAGTTCGTCGGCTATCGCGGCGATGCCGCCACGCCGGAAGCCGTGCTGCTGGTCAAGAACGGCCTGCATATCGAGATCGTGATCGACCGCGCCAACCCGATCGGCAAGACCGATCCGGCCGGCATTGCCGATGTCCTCCTCGAGGCCGCTTTAACCACCATCCAGGACTGCGAGGATTCGGTCGCCGCAGTCGATGCCGAGGACAAGGTCGTCGTCTACCGCAATTGGCTCGGCCTGATGAAGGGCGATCTGGCGGAAGAGATCACCAAGGCAGGCAAGACTTTTACTCGCAAGCTCAATCCGGACCGCAGCTACACCTCGCGCGGCGGCGGCACGCTCACTTTGCCCGGGCGCTCGCTGATGCTGGTGCGCAATGTCGGCCACCTGATGACCAATCCGGCGATCCTCGACCGCGACGGCAACGAGGTGCCGGAAGGCATCATGGATGCGGCCCTCACGGCGCTGATCGCGCTGCACGATGTCGGCCCGAACGGGCGGCGTGCGAACTCCCGCGCCGGCTCGATGTATGTGGTGAAGCCCAAGATGCATGGGCCCGACGAGGTCGCCTTCGCCGTCGAGATCTTCGACCGCGTCGAAGCGCTGCTCGGCATGGCGAAAAACACCATCAAGATGGGCATCATGGACGAGGAGCGGCGCACCACCGTCAACCTCAAGGAGGCGATCCGCGCGGCGAAGGAACGCGTGGTGTTCATCAATACCGGCTTCCTCGACCGCACCGGCGACGAGATCCACACCTCGATGGAAGCCGGCCCGATGATCCGCAAGGGCGACATGAAGCAGGCCGCCTGGATCTCCGCCTATGAAGCCTGGAACGTCGACATCGGGCTCGAATGCGGGCTGGCCGGCCACGCCCAGATCGGCAAGGGCATGTGGGCGATGCCGGACCTGATGGCCGCGATGCTGGTTGAGAAGATCGCGCATCCCAAGGCCGGCGCCAACACGGCCTGGGTGCCGTCGCCGACGGCCGCGACGCTGCACGCCACGCATTATCACAAGGTCGACGTCAACGCCGTGCAGGCGGCGCTGAAGAGCCGGCCGAAGGCGAAGCTCGACGACATACTTTCGGTGCCGGTCGCGGTGCGGCCGAACTGGACGCCCGACGAGATCCAGCGCGAGCTCGACAATAACGCGCAAGGCATTCTCGGCTATGTCGTGCGCTGGATCGACCAGGGCGTCGGCTGCTCGAAGGTGCCCGACATCAACGATGTCGGCCTGATGGAGGACCGCGCCACGCTGCGCATCTCCTCGCAGCACATCGCCAACTGGCTGCGCCACAAGGTGTGCTCGGAAATCCAGGTCAGGGACTCGCTGCAGCGCATGGCGGCGATCGTCGACCGCCAGAATGTCGGCGACCCGCTCTACCGGCCGATGGCGCCGGATTTTGATAACTCCGTCGCCTTCCAGGCCGCCTGCGACCTCGTGTTCAAGGGGGCCGTTCAGCCCAACGGTTACACCGAGCCGGTGCTGCACAAGCGGCGGCTGGAGCTGAAGGCCAAGGAGCAGGCCTGAGGCCGGTAGCGCCGGAGCCCTCCCCTTGAAGGCAGGGCAGTCGCATATGGCGCTTCCCCACTCCGTCTCGGCTTCGCCGAGCCACCTCTCCCCCCACATTCGTGGGGAGAGGAAACGCCCAACCGGCCAAGGTCGCGGCCTTGAAAAGCTTGGATTTCCTCTCCCCATGAACATGGGGGAGAGGTGGCCGCGCAGCGGCCGGAGTGGGGGCTGGCGCCAGATCTTCGGCCAGCGCGGTCACCGGCCAACGCTCGCCTGAAAAGGCATTCAAAGGAAGCCGAGAACCGGTCCAAAAGCGGTCACCTGTATTGTTGACCCATGTGCGGCCATACGCGAACGATCGATCACATAAATGAGATGTCGAGGTGATCGGCGGCGTCTTGATGGTCGTTCATCTACCTACTAGTTGGTAGGCAGTTCAAACGAGAGATGTCATTATGTCTGCACAAATGAATGATCAAAGCCGCGCCCTATCTTCAAACGCATGGCTTAAAAGCTATTATTTCCTCCGGTTTGCCGTATCGGCGGCCTGGGTTGCGCTGGCTTTCACCGTCGCAAACAGCAGCCCACCGGTCGCCGCTGTCATGCTGGTGGCCTACCCCGCGTGGGATGCGCTTGCGAACTATGTCGACGCGCAGCGTAGCGGCGGGCTCCGCCGCAACAAGTCGCAGCTCCTCAATTTCGCCGTCAGCATCATCACCGCGATTGCTGTCGCCATCGCGCTTGGCCGCAGCATGAACGCGGTGCTCGCGGTCTATGGGGTCTGGGCCGTGGTCTCGGGCCTGTTTCAGCTTCTGACCGCAGTGCGTCGCTGGAAAACCAACGGCGCCCAATGGGCGATGATCCTGAGCGGCGCCCAGTCGGCGCTGGCCGGCCTCTTCTTCGTGAAGATGTCGGGCGGCACGGAGTCTATTGGCATCGTCGACGTTGCGCCTTATGCCGCTTTCGGTGCCTTCTACTTCCTCGTGTCTGCCGTGTGGCTGTCGGTCGGCGATGTCCTTCGGAAATCGCCGCAGGCCGCAAATTAATGCATGTCGCCCAGAAGTGTGCGCGGTTCTGGGACAGCGACATGCATCAAAACAAAGACTTAAAGCGCGTCGCCTGAATCCGTTTCAGCGCGACGCGCTTTAAGGTGCCTGCCCGGTTCTCTGCAGGAAGCATGTGATGGACAAGCCTTCGAACACCGCCGATGATATCCTGGCTGCCGCGCAAACCTTCATCGTCGCCGGCGGCTACAACGGGTTCAGCTACGCGGATATCGCCGAGGTGGTCGGTATCCGCAAAGCCAGCATCCACCACCATTTCCCCAGCAAGGTCGACCTGGTGCAGACCCTTGTCAGGCGCTACCTCGAGAATGCCGTCACGGGCATGGCGGAAATCGAGCGCAATGTGCCTGAGCCGCCTGAGTTGCTTCGAACCTACGCCGGCTTCTGGGCTCGCTGCATTGAGGATGCGAGCCGGCCGTTCTGCGTCTGCGCTTTGCTCGCCAGCGAACTTCCGGCCCTTCCACCCGAGGTTGCCGTGGAGGTGCGGGCGTATTTTCAGTTTCTCTCGGGGTGGCTGACCGGTGTCATCGAGCGGGGTGCCGGGCAAGGCACGTTGACAATCTCCGCTGCACCGCGCGTCGAGGCGGAGGCCTTCATGGCGACCGTGCACGGGGCGATGCTTTCCGCGCGAGCCTATGGCAATACCGCGGCTTTCGCCACGATCATGGCGCCGACGTTGCAGAAGCTGATCCCAGAGGCCGGTTGAAGAGGAACCCAGGAGCCGCTTGAAGAAACGGACTCGGCTCCCCTTGCGGGTTCCTTGCGATTACGCCGCCTGCGCCATGCGTTCCGCGCTCATCCGGTAGGAGATCGCCTCGGCGAGATGGATGCGGCCGACCGTTTCGCTGGCGTCGAGGTCGGCCAGCGTGCGCGCCACTTTCAGCACGCGGTGATAGGCCCGCGCCGAGAAGGCGAGTTTTTCGCTGGCATCCTTGAGCAGCGTCAGTCCGGCGGCGTCGGGCCTGGCGATCTCCTCGACGACCGAAGGCGGGCAATGCGCGTTGGTGGTGGCGGAGGCGCCCAGCTTTTCCAGCCGTTCCCGCTGGAAGGTGCGGGCGCGCGCCACACGCTGCGCCACCGCGGCGCTCGTCTCGGCCTTGTCCGGCCGGATCAGGTCGCTCGCCGAGACCGCCGGCACTTCGATCCTGAGGTCGATGCGGTCGAGCAGCGGGCCGGAGATGCGCGCCTGGTATTCGGTGCGGCAGCGCTCGCCGCGCAGGCAGCGATAGCCCGGCTCGCCCGACATGCCGCATCGGCATGGGTTCATCGCCGCCACCAGCTGGATGCGCGCCGGATAGGTGACGCGATGGTTGGCGCGCGCGATCACGCAGTCGCCGGTCTCCAGCGGCTGGCGCAGCGCATCCAGCGTCTGCGGCGTGAATTCCGGCAACTCGTCGAGGAAGAGCACGCCGTGATGGGCGAGCGACACTTCGCCCGGCCGCACGCGCAAGCCGCCGCCCACCATCGCCGCCATCGAGGCGGAGTGATGCGGGGCGCGGAACGGCCGCCGGTCGGTGAGCTTGCCTTCGCCGAGCTCGCCGGCAACGGAAGCGATCATCGAGACTTCCAGAAGCTCCTTCGGCGCCAGCGGCGGCAGGGCGATCAGGCTGCGCGGCGCCAGAATATCGAAATCCTTGCCGGCCCAGGCCGCCTCCGGCCCGCAGGCAAACGGGCAGATCAGGCCCTTGCCCTCGGCATTGGCGCCGATCGCCGCCGGCAGCGCGCCGGCCACCGCCGCGATGGTGCCGTCGAGCGACAGTTCGCCGAGCACGACATAGCCGGCCAGCATGTCGCCCGGAATGGCGCCAAGTGCGGCCATCAGCCCAAGCGCGATCGGCAGGTCGTAGTGGCTGCCTTCCTTGGGCAGGTCCGCCGGCGCCAGATTGACCGTGACTTTCTTCGACGGCATCGACAGGCCAGACGCATGAAGCGCCGCCTGCACGCGTTCGCGGCTTTCGGCCACCGCCTTGTCCGGCAGGCCGACGATCTGCATGCCGACCTTGCCCGGCGCGATCATCACCTGGACATCGACCGGCACGGCCTCGATGCCCTGGAAAGCCACCGTTCGAACCCGCGCCACCATTTTCTCAAGCCCCCGGATGCCGGCCCGCGCGCGGATTTGCGATCAGCCCGCGAGCAAGGTCAGGCCAGACAACCATAGATTTCGGATTTAGGCAAGAACATTACGAGAACAGAAGAACACCGTCCGGCGACGATCTTGATGATACGCCACTACAGTCCGCGACTGCAGTACGGTCAAGCCGTCGGTGCCGCGCCGCGCCGCTCGAGCGCGGTCTTGCGGATGATTTCCGCGATCTCCGGGCTGCTGCTGCACAGCATCTGGAAATCCGCCGAGTGCAGCGACAGGAGTGAGACCGCCGTTGCGGCGCTGACGGTCGCCATACGCGGTTCGCCGCTGATCAACGCCATCTCGCCGAAGAAGGCGCCAGGCTTTAGCGCCATTTCCGGGCATTCGCTGAGACAGGAGTAGAGGTCTCGTTAGGGTGGGTGAGCGGACCTTCCATCGATCTGCTCTGTTTCCACACTGGTTGCTGGTTGACATACACGCGCTTTATAATTGCTGTTTAAGGCTCTGGTCGGGCCCGTTGCCCGAGCGGCTGGTTGTCGGGAGGGACTCTATGGCCCAGCAGGAGCAGTGGCAGCTGGAAGGCAGCGCCGCGGAACTCTACGAGCGTTACTTGGTCCCGGCAACTACCGCCCTGTGGGCCGCCGACCTAGTGGATCGTGCTGCGCCTCAATCTGGTGAGCGGGTTCTGGACCTCGCCTGCGGCACCGGCGTGGTGGCACGCGTCGCGGCCGAGCGTATGGAAGGGGGGCAGGTCGTCGGCCTCGACATCAATACGGGCATGCTTGCCGTTGCTCGATCGCTCCCGACAGGCGCTGGACCGCGTATTGACTGGTGCGAGGGAAGCGCGCTCGAAATGCCGTTCACTGACTCCACCTTCGATCTGGTTCTTTGCCAGCTCGGACTGCAGTTTTTCCCGGACCGATCGGGTGCGCTACGTGAAATGTTCCGGGTGCTGGTGCCTAACGGCCGACTGGCCTTAAGCGTTTTCAGCGCTATTGACCACACTCGTGCGGCGAAGGCTCTGGCAGATGCCTTGGACCGACATCTCGGTCCAGGCGCTTCGGCAACCAAACGGTCCGAGCATTCACTCGCCGATGCTGACGAGCTTTACCGACTGGTGGCTGGCGCGGGCTTTCGCCATGTGACCCAGCGATCACGGGTGATCTAAGTTCCTCGCTGGCAATCTATTCAAGTGGAGGGGAGTTGACGTTCCCCCAAGAGGCTCACGTCCTGGTCGCTCGCAGATAGCAGCTGTCGTTGCGGCGTGAGCGTCGCTAAGACGCTCGGTTCCTCCCGACGGTCGGGATCCATCGACCGCACGCGATGCAATCGCTAAGCTGCGGGCGGCAAATCCCCGCGTCTCGATCGCCGTCATGAAGGCAAGCCACCCGCTGCGGCTTGCCGGCAATGTCGGGAGCTGGCGCGACCTGCTCGTTCTGGCAGATGAGCCAACGGCACCTTTCCCCCCACCCATTGCTTCCCTTCCTGGGCCGTTTCTCCTTCCCGAAACCCGACGTCGAGCGCAACCAGCGCTCCTGACCCGAACCGGTCATAGGCTACGACGAGTTCGACCGGACGTCAGCAGGACGGAAAGCTGCCATTTGGATGGTCGATCCAAGCTCGATGCCCGGTTGCGCGCCTCAAGGGCGGGGCATGTTGGCGTAGCCGAGCAACCGCTCATTCCTCGGGCAAGCCAGCCATCCGCCACCCTTCCACAAACATGTCGAACAGTCGCGGACTGTGGCGTGGTCGTCCCATGGCACGGATGAGACGACCACTGTTTGCCGCGGCGCCCGAGACGGCTCGCGATACGGTGAGCCGCAGATGCTTTTTCCGTGCTATGATAGGCTTGCAATCTTGACCTCGGCAATATGGCAGAGGCCGAACGCTGTTTGCTCTGGCGCGGGAATTTGCGCCCAGCACGGGCCCAACCCGAAATGTAGTGTTGCTGCCTTTTGCCGACTGAGCTTGAGGAGTTTGTCCATGTCCATGTGTAGTGTTGACCGCCCACTGCAGCCGGGCGACCCAGCGCCCAATATAGTGGTCGATGCTATCTCGCGCGAAGGCAAGATTGCGCTCAATGATTTTCGAGGCCGTAGCCCGTTGTTGATCGGTTTGTTTCGCGGTCTGCACTGTCCGTTCTGCCGCCGTCACGTCGCGGCCATGGCGCAACTCAATCCGGCTCTGCGTGAGAAAGGCGTCGAATGCCTGGCAGTGGTCAATACGCCGGTCGAACGGGCACGGCTCTATTTCCGCTACCACCCGATGCCCCACCTTCTCGCCGCGTCCGACCCGGAGCGGGCCTCGCATCGTGCTTTCGGCTTGCGCGAGGTCGGGATGGACATGGTCACGGCGATACGGATTGACCTTCCGGGCGAGTTGCCAGAACCTATGGACCTGATGGCAATGAACGAGTTACTCAACAAGAAGGAAGGATATGAGATTACGGAAGCCGATCAGCAGATGATGGCTTCCGGCCAGGCGCAGCTTGTCGGTCAGTTCCTAATCGACCGGGAGGGCATCGTGCGCTGGAGCTTCACTGAAGTTCTGGAGGTTGGTCTCCAAACGTTCAGGGCGCCGAAACCCGAGGAACTGATATCGGTAGCGTCCCAAGTCGCACATCAATAGGCTGCCGAAAAATTCGCTCGACGACCGCGCCCTGTAACGATTCTATGGGTTTGAGGCCATGATCAAGGTGCTCAAGCGCGGCGGCCCGGGTCTGCCCGTAAGCTTCGTAGCGATTCCATTCAACGGGCGGACGCTAGTGGTCTGCGCCTGACGGAAGAGTCCGATCTGGGATTCCTTTGGGCCAGCGTGCATGCGAGGCTGTGGCAGGCATCAGGAGTTCATCCGCTTCCTGAACACCATTGAAGCCCAGGTGCCAGTGGATAAAGCCGTGCACGTCATCCTCGACAACTATGCGGCTCACAAGCACTCGAAGGTCCGCGCTTGGCTCGACCGCCACGAGCGCTTCACCTTCCACTTTATCCCGACATCCTGCTCGCTCGTGGCTCAATGCCGTTGAAGGCTTCTTCGCCAAGCTGACCCGCCAGCGGCTCAAGCGCGGCGTCTTCCGTTCGGTGGTCGATCTTCAGGAGGCCATCAACCGGTACGTCGCTGAAACCAATGCGCTTCCCAAGCCTTTCACCTGGACGGCTGGATCCGAATGAAATCATCGCTGCCGTTAGGCGTGGGCACCAAGCGTTAGATTCCATCCCTAGCGCCAGTCGTCGAGCACGAAGACGCCGGCGCGACTGTAACCCGGCTCATTGGGCCTGTGCATCGTGACCCCTTGGATTTCGGTTCGAAAGCCACGCCCGACCAAGTGCCGGTACGCCTCGTGGCGGGCCATGTTCACCCCGGCCAGCAGCTTGGACATCCCCTCCGCTACGGCAAGCGCCTCGCAGGCATGCAGCAAGCTGTCGAAGGTCTCCCCAGCCGCCGATCCTGGACGCACGGTCCCGAACTTGATGAAGCAAGCACCGTCGCCTGCTTCGCTGCGCGGCCCATGGTGGCACACGGCAAAACCGACCAAGCCCGCACCCGCCATATCGCCGAGCAGGACCGTCTCCCCAAGCTCCTGCGCCTCTACGGCCTGGATTTCCGCCCCCAGGTCGAGCCCGTCGTAAAGGGCGCCGGTCAGGTTACGGCAGGACTTCAGGCATTCCACTCTCTGCTCCTCTGTCAGATCGGAATACCGCGACCAGGTTGTGACGGACCGGCGCCGACATGATGGCCGTGAGGAAACGAGCCCAGTAACCGTACTTCTGGTATAGGCCCACGTGCTCGGCGCTCTGGGCGAAGGTGAACAGGCCTGCATGCCGCGTGCCCCATTCATCGAAGCTCGCCGTGACGGCCTCAACGAGCCGCGCGCCGATGCCCCGGTCCCAAAGGTCGGGGCGGATCGTCAACGGTCCGAAGAAGCCGACGCTGCCCCAGCGCGTTGCGAAGTTGGAGCCTACCAGTTCACCACCCACCTCCGCGGCGAAGGCGGCGACGTAGGGCGCCTGCCAGCGGCCGCGTACGTAGTCGCGGTCGGACCAGAACGTCTCTGGTTCGGGTGCTCCCAAGAAGGTGCCAAAGGCCAGCCGGAAAATTCTTTCGGCTTCCGGCAGATCGGTCTCGGCCAGCGCGCGGATGGCTACGCTCGGTGCAGCCGTTCCCATATCGCCCTCCCTGGTTCGCCAGGGTATGCAGCGCGCTGCCCAAGGGCGCTGCGGTCGAGCTATATTCTACTCTTCTCCAGAGGAATAGTCACTTCGCATGGGAGATGTCGGCCACCGGATCGGTCCTCTGGCGTTTGGTACCATCCGTCAGGCTTCTGCCACTAGAGTGAGCCAGCCTCAGCGCATAGGCGACGTCCCTCCGCAATCACGTGGTTTCCGACAGGCGCGCAGTACGGCGATTTTCCACCCGTTCAAGGCCTTCCGGCAGCGTGCTTGCAACGGCTGGATAGGGTCACTGTTACGCCTTCAGGCAGCACCCGGCGACGACCAGAGACGATGTGGGTTCGGGTGGAAATTAATGTAGCAAACCATCAGCATGGATAACCCGCCGGGGTCTGCGCCGCCACGGACGCAAATCTGACACGGGGCGGGCCTGACCTGACCGGCAGCTTTGCGCCCTTATCGGCCGAAAAGGTCAGCGTTACCGTTGCCCGAAACCAGACATTGCCGGCGACCACGCTGGAGGTCGCGGTCGCGCCCGCAAAAGAGGGCCGCGCAACCGCTTATTCGGGTACCGCCATGGCGAAGCCGACCCGGATGCGTTCGGCATCGGCGGGATCCCGGAATGGCAGCCGCCCGACATGCTCCGAGATGCGATAGGTCGGATTTATCTCTTTCAGTTCCGCCCAAACACGCCGCGCCTCGTCGACTTCGCCGAGGTGACCAAGGGCGGCAATGAGAAACCCGCGCGATAGGTTGGTCTTGGGCGAGAGGCGGATCCGCTCACGGAAGGCCTCTACAGCCTTCTGGTATTGGCCGGCGATGAGATAGGCGGAGCCGATGAACTGCCAGGTCAAGTGCCCCACGCGGATCGAGGCGCAGGGCGTGCTCCAGATCCGGAATCGCCTCCAGCGGCGCGCCGTTGTAGATGTTGCCGACCCCGCGCATGCGGAGGGCCAACGCGAAGTTGGGGTTGAGCGCCAGCGCCTTCTCCACTTCCTCGCGATGTCCGGCCAGATCCTTTTCCCAGAACTTCACGATCGCGGCTACAGAGTGCGCATAGGGCAGGGTGGGGTCCTTCTCGAGCGCCAGCCTGCTGTAGTGCCCGATAGTTGTTGGCTATCGGTGCGCCCGCTCCAGTGGTTCTGGAAGTCGTGGTTGTAGGCGTGGGCCAGACCAACATATGGTTCGGCATAGTCGGGGTCGAGCTCGATCGCCTGGGTGAACAGCGCGACTTCGCGCTCGAAAGACTCCTTTGTCTTTTCAGGACCGAACAACGCCTCCCGCCCGCGCAGGAAGAGATCGTGCGCCTCGATGTTTCTCGTTGGCGTACGGGCGATACGCGCCGACTCCGCTGGCGTAAGCGTGACTTTCAGCGCCTCGACGATCTGGCGCGTTACCTCGTCCTGAACCACGAAGATGTCGGTGAGGTCACGGTCGTAGCGGTCCGCCCAAAGGTGTGTCCCGGCCGTGGCGTCGATGAGCTGCGCGGTGATCCGCACCCGATTGCCGGCCCGCCGGATCGAGCCCTCCAGCACCGAGGTCACGCCGAGCTCGCGCCCCACGGTGCGGATATCGATACTCTTGCCCTTGTAAGTGAAGCTCGAATTGCGGGCGATGACGAGCAGCCCGGCGACCTTCGACAGATCGGTGATGATGTCCTCGCTGATGCCGTCGGCAAAGTACTCCTGCTCAGCATCGCCGCTGATGTTGACGAACGGAAGAACCGCGATTGACGGAGTTCTGGGCGGCTTGGAAGGTGCCGCTTCGCCCCGTTGGGCAGCCTTGGCGAGCCGGTCGTCGACCACGACACAGAACACCTGGATGGGGCGCGCAATGTTCTTGACCGCGAAATCGCCGCGGTCCTCGATATTGATTGGCACCTTATCGCGCACCTGGTCCGCGGCGGTGCGGGAGATGAATACACCGCCGGGCTCGGCCAACGCTTCCAGCCGGGCGGCGATGTTGACGCCGTCGCCATAGATGTCGTCACCCTCGACGATGATGTCGCCGACATTGATGCCGATGCGGAGCCAGATCGCGTTGTCTCCAGCGTCGGCGTTGTGCTCGCGCATCTTGTTCTGGATTTCGACCGCGCTGGTCACCGCCTCGACCACGCTGGCGAACTCGACGAGGGCGCCGTCGCCCATCAGCTTGACGATCCGGCCTGAATGCGAGGCGATGGAGGGGTCAATGATGTTCTGGCGCAGCGTCTTCAGCCGCGCGAGCGTTCCGGCCTCGTCGGTCTCCATGAGGCGCGAATAGCCGACCACGTCCGCCGCGAGGATAGCGGCGAGGCGACGATGTGCACGGCCTTCGGCCACTCAACTTCCTTTCGAGTCACGATCAGCAATTCGTCAACTCGTACATTCTATCTAGCCCGTCTGGCAGCGGGACGCCAGATTCGCTGGCCCGCGGAGGTCACGGCAATCAAAGACGTTTGCTTACTGTTCACTGTTCGGGCTTCATGCAACCGGTAGCCAACCTTCGCCTTTGTCAAACGGAAACTAGCCCAGAAGGCGACTGCTCGAGCCGATGGAGAGTGCCGCACCGAATGACCGGCTAGGGTCACGGGCGATTATATATTTGACAAACCCGCTGCCCGAGTAGGCGGAACATTCCACCAGCGGCAGCGTTCGATGAACAGCGACGCTCCTGTAAAGCGTCGTGTCGGGATGGCATGTCGGCCCCCAAGGTTCAGGAGGAACCTGGGAGATGCTGGCGCCCGCGTGGGGCCCCGACAAAAGAGCCCGCTCCCTCACACCGGGCGGGCTCTTCCTCAGCGCTACTGCTTGCGCAAAAGCGCCTTCGCTTCGCGCACGAGCGAACTCCAATTCAGGCCGAGCAATGCGATGAGTTCTAAAGCCTGCTCTTCGGTAATGCCGATTTCTCGGACAAGCCGTTGAACCACGTCTTCCTGTGATGGGTCTTTTGGTTCGAGCGCCATCGGGCGGACCTTCCCGATGGCTCAACGTTAGCAGTTGTTAATTGTTCCGCACCGGCCCCGGCTCGCCCTCCCCACAAATACGGGCCGCTAGCTAGCTCGCAATCAGCATCTCTTCAAGCTGCTTCCGATCATCTTGCGACCACTGGCTAGGGTCTTCGCCATGCGCGGACTTGGCGTGAAGCTCAACATGCTTCATGACCTCTTCCGCACTTTCTGCCGTGAAGCTCCCCGGACAGGCCTCCATTCCCGGATAGTCCTTGCACCGATACGTGTAGGCCATCTTTACCTCCATTTTAGGAACACCTAATGGAGCAGCCGGGTGCGATCTTTGTCAATGGAATGCTGGCCACCTCTTCGAGGCGGCTATTGCGCGCCCATGGTGTTCATAATCGCCGCACACGCGCCCAAGCTGGTGAGGCTATACATCGCTGGCTTGTCCTTGGCGAAGCCGCAAGGAACGGAAAGCGACTTAGCTTTTTCTGGGTCCAGTCCCCGAGCCAGCATCTCAACTTCACCGTAGCTCATGGTGCGAACAACGTGGCTATTGGCGGGGACGAGTTCTGTGCCGAAGACATCTTTCAGCTTTGCAACTAGGTCGAGTTCTTCCTTTGTTGGTGGCCCACTTGTCTGACATCGTTGTTTTCACAGGGGGCGCCGCCTGGCGACGATTTTGGGGCCGAGTCCGGACTGCACAACTAGTACGGTCAAGCCGTCGGTGCCGCGCCGCGCCGCTCGAGCGCGGTCTTGCGGATGATTTCCGCGATCTCCGGGCTGCTGCTGCACAGCATCTGGAAATCCGCCGAGTGCAGCGACAGGAGCGAGACCGCCGTTGCGGCGCTGACGGTCGCCATACGCGGTTCGCCGCTGATCAGCGCCATCTCGCCGAAGAAGGCGCCAGGGCCAAGCTCCACCGGGTTCGGCGTCGCGACGCTGACGCGTCCCTCCACGACGAAGAACATCTGATCACCGGGCTCGCCACTGCGGCAGATCACGGCGCCCGCCGGCACCGTGCGGGGTCTCAACGCGCGCACGATCTCGACCAGCACGGCCGGGCCGAGCTTCTGAAACAACGGCACGGCGGCGACCAATTGCCAATTGCGGACGAAATCCCCGCGACGGACTTCCTGATAGAAGCCGGTGGCAAGAATACCGGCCCAGAGCGCGAAGATGCCGATGCCGCTCATCATGACCGCCCCGGAAAGGACGCGGCCGGCGAAGCTTTCCGGAATCGCGTCGCCATAGCCGGTGGTGGACAGCGTGACCACCGCCCACCACATTGCCTGGGGGATGCTGCCGAACTTTTCCGGCTGGATGCCGCGCTCGATGATATAGCCCGCGAGCGCGACAGCGAACAGAACGACGCCGAAGAGCGTGGTGACGCCGATCAGGTTGCGCGCTTCGTTGGCCAGCACCCTGCCCAGCACCGGGAAGAAGGTCGAGTCGCGCAGCGGTTTCAGCAGCCAGACAGCACAATAGAGGCTCCAGTCGGGCGTGCGGACGAGCAGAAATGCGGCGAGTGGAACCAAGACCGCGAGCACATCGATGGCGATTGCCGGCGTCCTGTTCCGTGCGTCTCCCGTCCGGCGCTTGAGCAGCGTCGCGGCCATTTGCAGGAGATAGGCGCCCCAAATGACAGCGAGCAGGGCAACCAGAGCCAGTCTGCTTCGTTCGGACATGTCCGGTATCGTGAGCGCAGCCACCGCCAGAAGCCCAGGCGCAGCCAGCACCGCGTTGGGCGGCGCGTAAATTCTTAGGAAAGGCAATACCGACATTCTATGCCCACGAGCGGCTACCACGCTCCAAAATAGAATGCCTTCAAGGCAAGCGCAAAGGTGCTTGCTTTTCGCTGCGAAAATGGCCCGATTGTGTGAAGCCGGTCCTCAACTCTGCATCGAGGTGATGAGCGCCGGGCTGTACGCCAAGCCGGCTTAGAGCAACTCCAGCACGAAGCTGGTTTCTGCCGGTAATTGCGCTAACAAGGAGATAGAGTCAGGCGCAAAGCCTGCTATCGCCTTTTATCCTCCACGCAATCCCAGAACAGGCTCGCAATATCGGCGCCGCCGAAACGCTGCACCTCGCGTATGCCGGTCGGCGAGGTGACGTTGATCTCGGTCATCCAGTCGCCGATGACGTCGATGCCGACCAGGATGAAGCCGCGTTCCCTCAGCGCCGGTCCGATGCGGGCGCAGATCTCGCGCTCGCGCTCGGTCAGCTCGGTCTTTTCGGCGCGGCCGCCGACATGCATGTTGGAGCGCGAATCATGCTCGGCCGGCACGCGGTTGATGGCGCCCACCGGCTCGCCGTCGATCAGGATGATGCGCTTGTCGCCCTTGCGCACGTCCTTGAGGTAGCGCTGCACGATATAGGGTTCGCGGAACAGCTGGCCGAACATTTCGAGCAGCGAGGCGAGGTTGCGGTCGGCCTCGTGCAAGTGGAAGATGCCGGCGCCGCCATTGCCGTAGAGCGGCTTGACGATGATGTCGCCGAACTCCTTGCGGAAGGCGGCCACTTCCTGCCGGTCCTTGGTGATCAGCGTTTCCGGCATCAGGTCGGGAAATTCGGTGACGAAGATCTTTTCCGGGCTGTTGCGCACCCAGGCCGGGTCGTTGACTACCAGCGTCTTTGGATGGATGCGTTCCAGGATATGCGTGGTGGTGATGTAGTTCATGTCGAAGGGCGGATCCTGTCGCAGCAGGATGACGTCCATCTCAGACAGGTCGGTGCGCACCGGCTCGCCCAACGAATAGTGACTGCCCTTCTCGTCGCGGACTTTCATCTCCTCGATGCGGGCAAACACCTTGCCGCCCAGCATCGACAGCCGCTCCGGCGTGTAATGGAACAGCTGATGGCCGCGCCGCTGCGCCTCCAGCGACAGCGCGAAGCTGGTGTCGCCGGTGATCGACACGGTGGAGACATGGTCCATCTGGACGGCGATTTTCAGCGGCATTTTCCTCTCCGGCGAGTCGAGCAATTCCAGGAAAAGTGTGCAGCGGTTTTCCGTCCGGAATTGCGTCAAGGTAAAGCGTCGATATAGGGAAATCGGCGGCGTCTGCCAATCGTGCTTGCTTGGTGCAGGAGCTTAGCGGTCGAAGACCAGCCGGGAATAGCCGAGGAAGGACAGCGCCATCGCGACCAGCGAGGCGACCGTCAGCGCCGCCAGCGGCGGGAGCGAAGGCAGCGCGAGCAGGATGGCACTATAGACGAGATAGTTGACGATGCTGGTGGCGACGCCGACGCCGCCATAGCGCGCTCCCTCCTGCGCGATGCCTCGGCTCGACGGCGCAAAGGTCAAATGCCGGTTGATTTGCCAGGTGACGGTGAGCGCGAAGCCGATCGACAGCACGCGCGCCAGAAGCGGTCCGAGCGGCGTGAGCGAAAGCAGCAGCCAAAGCGCGGCCGCGTCGGCGACGAAACCGATGCCGCCGGCAAGGACGAAGCGGGCAAGCCGGCCCATCACGCCGCCTGCGAGGCCTTGCCCGGCTCGCTCTTCAGGGGTGCCTGCCCGTTGGCGCCCGTGCGCCGCTCGATGCGGCCGGCAGGGATGGAAAGATAGAAGATGCGCTTCTGCTCGGCCCGGCCGCGCGACACCGAATCGAGGATCAGCCCCGTGACCATCGCCAGCATGGACAAGAGGAGCAGGCCAACCGACAGCACCCACGTCGGCATGCGCGGAACAAGTCCAGTCTCGGCGAACTCGACCAGCACCGGGATCATCAGGCCGATGCTGGCCGCCAGGAAGAACAGGGCAAACGTGCCGAAGAAACGCAGCGGCTGCGTCTCCTTCACCAGCATGGCGAACATCCACAGGATCCTGGCGCCGTCTCTGAAAGTCGACAGCTTCGACGACGAGCCTTCCGGGCGGCGGCCGTAGTCGAGCGCCATCTCGTTCACCGGCAGCTTGAGCTGCGAGGCATGGACCGACATCTCAGTCTCGATCTCGAAGCCGCCGGAAACCGCCGGGAAGCTCTTGACGAAGCGCCGCGAAAAGACCCGGTAGCCGGAAAAGATATCGGTGAAATCGGCGCCGAACAGGCCCTTGTAGAGCCGGTTGAAGATGCGGTTGCCGAAGGCGTGGCCGGAGCGGCCGGCGTCGTCGGTCACGCCCCGTCGGGTGCCCACCACCATGTCCGAGCGCTCGGTCAAAAGCGTGTTGATCAGCTGCGGCGCATCTTCCGGCGCGTAGGTGGCGTCGCCGTCGGCCATCACATAGATGTCGGCGTCGATGTCGGCGAACATGCGGCGCACCACATTGCCCTTGCCCTGGCGCGGTTCGCGCACGACGACGGCGCCGGCCGCGCGGGCCCTGAGCGCGGTCAGGTCCTTCGAATTGTTGTCGTAGACATAGATCGTTGCGGAGGGCAGCGTCTCGCGGAAGCGCCGCACGACCTCACCGATCGTCAGCTCCTCATTGTAGCACGGCAGCAGCACGGCGATCGCCGGCTCGTTGCGGACTTCGTGCGGCATGCCTGTCTCCGGTGCCCGGGTCCAGCCGACCAGCCGCGCCAATGCCGGCGTCTTCGGGCGGCTTTACTATTTATTGAAGCAGTTAAGGCAAGGTTTAAACCTCCGCCTCCAAAGGCCCCAACGGCCAGGCTTGGCGCCGAGCACTTTTTCGGATCTTCGAAAAATCGATTTTCCGATACCTTTCCTAAACGCTTTGCTGCCAGTCTGAAGATAAATACCGCCATCACAACAGGGACATGATGCAAACGACGTTTGGCACCGGGCAGCCAGGCAGGGAAAGCACGGATCTGGCCTTCACCGATCCACTGACCGGGCTTGGCAACCATCGTCGCTTCTTCGACAAGGTCGATCGCCTGATCGGCGACCGCGCCGACGATCCTGCGCCGTTCACCGTCGGCATCCTCGACCTCGACGGATTCAAGCCGATCAACGACCTGTTCGGCCACAAGGCCGGCGACGACATCCTGATCCAGGTGGCGATGCGCCTGCGCGCCTCGATGGACGGCCATTCCACCGTCTGCCGCATCGGCGCCGACGAGTTCGCCTTCCTTTATCCCATGGTGTTCAGCGAGGAGCAGGCGGCCGAGAAGTCGCGCATGCTGATCGAAATCCTGTCGGCGCCCTATGACGTCGGCGAGCGCACCGCGAGATTGTCGGCCTCGGTCGGCTGCTCGCTGTTCTATTCCGGCGACGAGACCACCGAGATCCTGATCAACAAGGCCGAGACCGCGCTTTACCATGCCAAGCGTTCGGGCCGCGGCCGCGTCGTCGTCTACACCCGCGAGATGGAGGAGGCGGCCAAGCGCGTCACCCGCATCGAGCAGGCACTGCGCCGCGCCGTCTCGGCCGGCGAGGTGGAGCCGCATTTCCAGCCTATCGTCGATCTCAACACTCGCCGCACCATCGGCTTCGAGACGCTCGCCCGCTGGACCGACCGCGATCTCGGCATGGTGCCGCCGAGCGTGTTCATTCCCATCGCCGAGGAGCGCGGCATTATCGGCCCGCTGTCGCAGCTGGTGCTGCGCAAGGCGACCGAGGCGGCGCGCAGCTGGCCGAAGGACCTGTTTTTGTCCTTCAACCTGTCGCCGTCGCAGCTGGTCGACCAAAACACCGGCCTGCATATTCTGGCGATCCTCGACCGCACCGGCTTCGATCCGCGCCGGCTGGAGATCGAGATCACCGAAACCGGCCTGATGACCGATCCGGCTTCGGCCGAGAAGATCGTCGAGGATCTGCGCCGCGTCGGCATCCGCGTCTCGCTCGACGATTTCGGCACCGGCCAGTCCTCGCTCGGGCGCTTGCGCGAGTTCCATTTCGACAAGCTGAAGATCGATCGCGCCTTCGTCTCATCCATTCTCGACGACCGGCCGTCGGAGCATATCATCCGCGCCATTCTCGCCATGTGCGAAGGGCTCGGAATGGATGTAGTGGCCGAAGGCATCGAGGAGGAGGCGCAGGCCGACCGCCTCGTCCAGTTCGGCTGCGCCGGCGGGCAGGGCTATCTGTTCGGCAAGCCGGTCGATGCCGACGCCACGCTCGGCTATCTGCGCGATTCCTATCGCGGCGCGCTGTACGCCAAGGCGATCTGACCGGCCCCGATCCGCGATCCTGAACGGCCTGGCCTGCTCCGGCAGGGGGCGCGCGCTCATTTTGTCAGACATAAGCCTCGGAAACCGTGTTTTGGCCCTTGCCCCTAGGGCCGGCGTGGCTAGGATGCGCGCCGGCCAAAGGGAGAAGAAATCATGATGCCATCGGCGCGTTTCGCCGACCTCGACGGCGCTTCGGTGCTGATCACCGGCGGCGGTTCCGGCATCGGCGCGGCGCTGACCGAGGGCTTCATGCGGCAGGGCGCCAGGGTCGCCTTCATCGACATCGCCGACAAGCCCAGCACGGCGCTCGCCGACCGCCTCGAAAAAGAGCTTGGCCGGCGCCCGCTCTACCTCAAGACCGACCTGCGCGACGTCGAGGCGCTGCGCGCCGCTGCGGCCAGGGCGACGCAGGCGCATGGCGATGTCACTACGCTCGTCAACAATGCCGCGCTCGATGAGCGCCACGAGGTGAAGGACGTCACGGTCGAGTTCTGGGACAACAACCTTGCCATCAACCTGCGGCCGCATTTCTTCACTGCTCAGGCGGTGGCGCCGGGCATGAAGCGCGCCGGCGGCGGCTCGATCATCAACTTCACCTCGACCTCCTATCTCATCAACCATCCGGACATGCCGGCCTATACCGCCGCCAAGGCCGGCATACTCGGCCTCACCAAGGGCCTTGCCGGCAAGCTCGGCGCCGACGGCATCCGCGTCAACGCGATCGCGCCGGGCTGGGTGATCACCGAGCGGCAGCGCGAGCTGTGGGTCACCGAAGAAGCGCTCGCTGCCCATGTCGCCAAGCAATGCATCAGGCAAGTCATGCAGCCCGACGACATCGTCGGCACGGTGCTGTTCCTGGCGTCTGACGCCTCGCGCATGTTGACGGCGCAGATGCTGATCGTCGATGGAGGCGTGCTGTGAGCGGCGCGCCTGCGGTCGCCGCGCTGGACTGGGGCACGACCAGGCTGAGGGCCTGGTTGCTCGACAGCGAGGGCCACGTGCTGGCCGAGCGGCGCGGTGACGACGGCCTGATCACCGCGCGCGAAAAAGGCTTTGCCAAGGTGCTGGAAGGCCACCTCGCCGCCATGGGCGCGCCGGAGGCCTTGCCCGTCATCATCTGCGGGATGGCCGGCTCGCGCCAGGGCTGGATCGAGGCGCCCTATGTCACCGTGCCGGCGCCGATCGGCGCCATCCTTGCCGGTGCCGCCCGCATCGAGAGCGAGCGCCGCGACATCCGCATCGTGCCCGGCCTCGCCCAGCGCCTGGCCGACGCGCCGGATGTCATGCGCGGCGAGGAAACGCAGCTCGCCGGCGCCGGTTTGCCGGCAAAGGGCCGCCACCTCGTCTGCATGCCGGGCACGCATTCGAAATGGGTCGCGGTCGAGGACGGCGCGGTCGCCGGCTTTGGCACCTGGCCGACGGGCGAGTTGTTTTCGGTGCTCGCCGCGCATTCGATCCTGAAACATTCGCTGGGCGAACATCCGGCTCCCGTCGACGCGGATAATCCCTTCTTCCGTCAATGGTGCGAGCGGGCCCTGGGGGAGGGCGGCGATGTGACCTCGAAACTATTCGCGATCCGCGCCGCCGGGCTGCTGCAGGACCTGAAATCCGACGATGCCGCGGCTTGCCTGTCCGGGCTCTTGATCGGCGGCGAGATCGCTTCGGCCAAGCGCCGCTATGGCGCAAGCGAAGCGCCGGTGGTGCTGATCGCTTCCGGTGCGCTGGCCGCGCTTTACGGTGCCGCCCTCGGCTTCGCCGGCCTTGCCTTTCGCATCGTCGACGCCGATGAAGCGGTGCGCGCCGGCCTTGTCGAGGCCGCGCGCGAGAACGGCATGATCGGAGGTGGAGCGTGACGCAGACAGCACCCTTTCCCAAACTGAAACGCGGGTTGGTAGCCATCTTGCGTGGTCTCAAGCCGACCGAGGCGATCTCAATAGGTCAGGCGATCTTCGACGCCGGCATCGAGGCGATCGAGGTGCCGCTCAATTCGCCGGAACCTTTTTCGTCGATCGCCAGCATCGTCGAAGCCCTCCCCAAGACCGCGTTGGTCGGCGCCGGCACGGTGCTGACGGCCGCTGATGTCGACGAATTGCACAAGGCCGGCGGCCGGCTGCTGGTCAGCCCCAACATCGATGTCGAGGTCATGGGTCGCGCCATGCACCTCGGCATGGTGACGATGCCCGGCGTGTTCACCCCGACCGAGGCCTTCCAGGCGATAAAGCTTGGCGCCTCGGCGCTAAAATTCTTTCCGGCGAGCGTGCTCGGCGCTGCCGGCATTTCGGCGATCCGCGCGGTGCTTCCGGCGACGACATTGATCGGCGCCGTCGGCGGCGTTTCCGACAAGGATTTTGCCGGCTACAAGGCGGCCGGCGTCAGCGTCTTCGGTCTGGGATCAAGTCTCTACAAGCCGGGCGCCAGCGTCGAGGACGTGGCGCGGCGCGCCCGCGCTGCGGTCGCCGCCTGGGATGAGGCTTTCGGAGGAGCATGATGGATAGCGTTTCGATCTTCAGCGACCAGATCTGCGAGCTCGGCGAGGGCCCAAGCTACGACCCCGGCACCGATGCCCTGTTCTGGTTCGACATCGTCAACGGCAAGCTCCTGGAAAAGCGGCTCGCCGGCGTGCTGAAGGTGCACGACCTCGGCCTGATGGCCAGCGCCATCGCAATCATCGACGATGCCCGCCAGCTCATCGCCACCGAAAAAGGCCTCTATGTCCGCGATGTCGCGACCGGCAAGCTGGCGCTGCACACGCCGATCGAGGCCGACAACCCTTTGACCCGCTCCAACGATTCCCGTGTCCATCCCTGCGGCGCCTTCTGGACCGGCACGATGGGCAAGGACGAGGGGAAGGGCGCCGGCGCGATCTACTGGTTCTTCAAGGGCGAGCTTCGCCGGCTGTTTGCTGACATCACCGTCTCCAACTCGATCTGCTTTTCCGAGGACGGGGCGATCGCCTATTACACCGACACCGCGACCGGGCTTTTGATGCGCGTCGCCTGCGATCCGGCGACTGGTCTGCCCGTTGGCGAACCAAAAGTGTTCATCGACCATCGCTCGTCCAAGGGTTATGTCGATGGCTCGGTCGTCGACAGCGAGGGCGTGCTGTGGAACGCCGTCTGGGGCGGCAAGGCGGTGAAGGCCTATTCGCCGGACGGCGCGCTGCTGCGCGAAATCGCGATGCCCGTGACGCAGCCGTCCTGCCCCGCCTTTGTCGGCCGGAAAGCCGACCGCATCGCGGTGACGTCGGCCTGGAAGGGCAAGGACGAGAAGCAGCGCGCGCTCGACCCGCAGGCGGGCATGACCTTCCTGCTCGACTTGTCCGTCAAGGGGCGCTTGGAGCCGCGCGTGCTGATCGCCTGAGCGGCTTGCGGATTATCGCCTGGCACGGTCGGTTTCCCGCAAGCCGATTGCAGCGGCCATGCGATGGTAGCGCCTGATTTCGCTGGGAGTTTCCATGCCGCGCAACAGGCCGACGCTGATCCTTGTCCATGAGCCGGAGAAGGCCTGCTTCGACCGGCTCGTCGCCGATGGCTACCCGACTGAGCGCGCCATCGAAATCTCGTCCTATCTGGCGCAGTCGACCGATCTCGCGCCTGAGTTCGACCAGCTCGCCGCCGCTTGCGAAAAGCGTGGCCTCGCTTTCATGGCCGTCGAGCTGGACGACGCCGCGACTGTGTTGGCAAAGGCCGATCCGGCCAGCACCCTGGTCTGGACGCTGACGGATGGCATCGCCTATTTCCGCGGTGGCGCGGCGCCCGCACTGGCGCGGTTGAACGGGCTGAAGATGATCGGCGCCGACGATTCCCTGTTCGCGCTCTGCCAGGACAAGTTCCGCGCCGGCGCCGTGCTTGGCTCACTCGGCCTGCCGATGCCGCCGGCCGGACTGGCACGTAATGGCGAATGGCTGGTCGAGCCGCCGGCCTCGCCCGCCGGCTGGTTCGTCAAGCCCAACCGGCTTGGCGCCAAGATCGGTATCTGGCCGGAGTCTCGCTGCCATGATCTTGAGCACGCGCTGGAGCTTAGCCGGCGTGTCTTTGCCGGCTATCGCGACGATGTCGTCGTCCAGCCCTATGTCGCCGGCCGCAATGTGCGGGCAAGCTTCCTCGGCTTGAAGCCCGGGACCGGCGTCGAGGCGCTCGGCATCGCCTTTGTCGAGTCCGGCGGCGATTTCCAGACCATGGCCGACTCGATGGCGCTCTATGGCGATACCGGTCAGGCCGCCAAGGATGCCGGAAACTACGCCGAACCCGAGCTCGGGCCGGTCGCCGCCAGCCAGCCGGCGGCCGATCGGGCGATCCGCACTGTGGCGCAAAAGCTGGTCACCGGGCTTGGCCTGAAGGACGTCTTCTCCGTCGATCTCAGGGTCGAGGCCGACGACACGATCCACCTCATCGAATTCGAAGTCTGCCCCGGCCTGCCCTGCTTCGATTTCCGCGACTATTGCCGCAGGCAATGGGGCATGAGCCTCGCCGACGCGATGGCCGAGACGGCTGCCAATAGGCTGACGTCGTGACCTTCATGATGGGCTGAGACCTAAAAGCGCGTCGCGATCTTTCAGATTCGCTCCATGCGCTTTAGGTTTTTGATTTCAATCATGTCTTTGTCCCGAAACCGGTTCCCACTTTCGGGAGACATGCTTTAACAACTTCGTCATTCCAGGGTGGAGCAAGGAGCGAAGCGACGCGCGCAGACCTTGGAATCCATGCCGTTACCGGTGCCGTGAAGTGCAGCGGAGCAGAATTCTGGACCGTAGCGGCGCGTTGAAGTCAGGCATGGATCCTCGGGTCTGCGCTGCGTCGCTACGCTCCTTGCTCCGCCCGTGGATGGCGACAAGATGGGCGTTTCGGCTCCAACGTGCCAACGCAGCAACAGCCGACCCGCCAACCCCTGCGCCGACGACCTAAATCCCCTCGACCAGCACGATCTCGCCGTCGGCAACCTTCTGGCGGATGGCGACGGCGCGCTGATATTCCGGCGAGTGGTAGCAATCATGCGCGGCGGCAAACGATTCGAATTCGATGATCACGTTGCGCGCGCGTCCAGGACCTTCGGCCTTCTCGTGCTCGCCGCCGCGCGCCAGGAATTTCACGCCGAAACGGTCGAAGGCGAGCTTGGCGGCGGCGACATAATCCTTGTAGCCCTCCGGGTCGCGCACATCGACGCGGGCAATCCAATATCCCTTTGGCATTCTTTCCCCTGTTCTGTTCGTCCGCGGACCGGTCTATGCCGAGCACATTTCGGCCAGGATCGCCTCGGCCGCCGCGCGCCGGTCCGGCGCGGCGACGATTGGCCGGCCGACGACGAGGTGGCTGGAGCCGTTGCGGGTCGCTTGCGCCGGCGTCACCACACGCTTCTGGTCGCCATGCTCGCTGCCTGCCGGGCGGATGCCGGGGGTCACAACGGCCATGTCGGGTCCGACGATCCGGCGCACCGCTTCAGCCTCCTCGGCGGAACAGACAATGCCGCCCATGCCGGCATGCAGCGCCTGTTCGGAGCGCCTCAGCACCAGCGTGTGCGGATCGTATTCATAGCCGGCGTCGATCATGTCCTGCTCGTCCATCGAGGTCAGCACGCTGACCGCCAGCAGGCAAAGCTCGCTGCCCTTGGCGGCGTCCACGGCGGCCTGCATCGCCTTCGGATAGGAATGGATGGTGAGCATCGACACCCCCATCCTGACGATGTTCTCGACACCCTTGGCCACCGTGTTGTCGATGTCGAGCAGCTTCATGTCGAGGAAGACCTTGGTGCCGCCGCTGGCGAGCTCGCGCGCGAAATCGAGCCCGCCGGCGAAGGCGAGCTGGTAGCCGATCTTGTAGAAGGAGACGGCGCCCTCGAGCTCGCGAACCGCCTTCTCGGCGTCCTTCAGCGTCGGCACGTCGAGGCCGACGATCAGCCTCTCTTGCATGGACTTGGCGCGCATGGTGTCGGCCTGGATCGAGCTGCCGGGGTGCATCAGGCCTCGATCCGCACGGACAGCATGCGCGAGGTTTCGATCAGTGTACGGCATAGACGCTCCATCGATTGGCGTAATCTTTCGTCCCTGAAATTCCCATCCTCGTCAAAGGCATTGCTGCCCTCCGGCACCGAGCACTCCGGTGTCACCACCTCCATCTGGCATCGCACCAGCACGGCGCGCAGATGATTGATGCAGCGTATCCCGGCGAAGTGGCCTTTGGAAGATGAGCAGAGGCCGGCGACCTTGCCGGCAAGCGGCCTGAAGCTGCGGGCGCCGTCATGGCGCGCCAGGCTCACCCAGTCGATCGCATTCTTCAGCAGCGGCGGCAGCGAGCCGTTGTATTCGGGGGTCGCTATCAGCACGCCGTCATGGGTAGCGATCAGCCAGCCAAGCTTCATGGCGTTTTCGGGAATGCCCCTTTCCTTCTGCAAGTCCTCGTCCACGATCGGCAGCGGATAGTCGCCGAGCGAGATGCGGGTCACCTCGGCACCTTGCAGGGCAAGCTCCTTCTGCGCCGCATCGGCCGTCTTGCCGCTGAAGGCGCCGCTCCGCACCGAGCCGGCGAAGACAAGAATTCTTGGGACTATTGCCATTGGCTTGCTTCGCTAAGGGAGTGGGGGAGTAGGGCAGTAGGGCAGTAGGGATAGCGCAGAAACTGAACCGTTCATCCCTATTCCCCTACTGCCTTACTCCCCTACTCCCTATTTTTCGCGCCGGTAGATCCACAGCTGCGTTGGCGGGATGTTGCGGATGATGAAGTCGAAATGCTTGACCGTGTAGTCGCCGCGGCCGGGCGGGATCGGCGACATCGGGCCGTAGGTCAGCTGCACGATCGGCCGGCCGGCGGGGATGCGGTCGAGCAGGCTTTCGATATAGGCGATGCGCTGGGCGACCGGGAAGTTGAGCAGCGGCACGCCGGAGACGACCGAATCGAACACCATGTCGCGCTTGTCGCCGAGCGTGGCGTTGAGATTGAAGGCGTCGCCCTCGATGACGTTGACGCGCGGATAGAGCCGGCGCAGATGGCGCACGAAGTCGGTCGAGTATTCGACCGCGTAGAGGTTTTCCGGCTTCACGCCCTGGGCCAGGATAGCGCGAGTGATGACGCCGGTGCCGGGTCCGACCTCCAGCACCGGCAGGCCCGATTTCGGGTTGACGATCGAGGCCATCTTGCGGGCGGTGACGGAGCTGGTTGGAACGATCGAGCCGACCGCTTTCGGCTTGTCGATCCAGCCTTTGAAGAACTTCAGCTCGTCGTCGAATTTTTCCGCCAGCGCTTTGCGCAACCCGGGACCACGTGCCATGCGAGCTCTCCTCAATGCTCCCCGACCGCTACTTAGCAGCTAGGTGGAACAAGGCAAGGCGTCAAGCTGGCATAAGGTGTTGATGAGGCTCGGGAATGTTGCCGGATAAAGATCAGCTTTCGCCGAACGACTCGAAAAAGTCCTTCATGCGGGCGAAGAAGCCGCTCGACTGGGGCGAATTGTCCTTCGAGGAGAGCTGCTCGAACTCTTCCAAAAGCTCGCGCTGCCGGCGCGACAGGTTCTGCGGCGTCTCGACCGCCGTCTGGATGTAGAGGTCGCCGACATTGGGCTGCCGCAACACCGGCATGCCCTTGCCCTTCAGCCGGAACTGGCGGCCGTTCTGGGTGCCTTCCGGCACCTTCACCTTGGTCTGTGTGCCGTCGAGCGTGGTGACCTCGAACGAGCCGCCAAGGGCGGCAGTCGTCATCGAGATCGGCACCTTGCAATAGAGGTCGGCGCCGTCGCGCTGGAAGAATTCGTGCGGCTTGACCGCGAGGAAGATGTAGAGGTCGCCCGAGGGACCGCCGCGCAGGCCGGCCTCGCCCTCGTTGGCAAGCCGGATGCGGGTGCCGTCCTCGATGCCGGCGGGAATGTTGACCGACAGCGAACGCTCCTCGGTGACGCGGCCCTGGCCGGCGCATTTCGGGCAGGGGTCCTTGATCGTCTGGCCGCGGCCCTGGCATTGCGGGCAGGTGCGCTCGATCGAGAAGAAGCCTTGCGTGGCGCGTACCTTGCCGTGGCCGTGGCACATGGCGCAGGTGACCGGCTGCGTGCCGGGCTTTGCGCCGCTGCCGGAGCATTCCGAGCAGGCAATGGAGGCCGGCACGCGGATCTGCGCCGTCTTGCCGGAGAATGCCTCCTCGAGCGAGATCTCCATGTTGTAGCGCAGGTCCGCCCCGCGCTCGCGGCCGCCCGAAGAGCGGCGCTGGCGGCCGCCCATCATGTCGCCGAAAATGTCTTCGAAAATGTCGGCGAAGCCGCCGGCGCCAAAGCCGTGCGCCGCGCCGTTCATGCCGCCCTGCTCGAAGGCGGCATGGCCGAAGCGGTCATAGGCGGCGCGCTTCTGCGGGTCCTTCAGCGTCTCGTAGGCTTCGTTGATTTCCTTGAACTTGTGCTCGCAGGCATGGTCGCCGGGGTTGCGGTCGGGATGGAACTGCATGGCGAGCTTGCGGAAAGCGCTCTTGAGTTCCTTGTCGTCGGCGCCTTTTTGCACGCCCAGCGTTTCGTAGAAATCAGCTTTCATTTTTTCCCGCAGTCCGGATGCTCAATGTCTTCAAGCATTGTTGCGTCGTCGCCGGCACGTTGTTCGATTTAGGAGCGATGTTGCCCGGATACTAGTAGCGAGCCGGTCTGCTCCGTGTTTTTCCGTCATTTTTTCGCTCGGGGTGCAAAAAAGCCCGGCTTTGCGCCGGGCTTTTCGCTTTATTTGCCGTCAGCCGGCTCAGGCCGACTTCTTCTTGTCGTCGTCCTCGTCGATTTCCTCGAAGTCGGCGTCGACCACGTCCGAATCCTTGGCGGCGTCCGCCTTGGCGTCGGCTTCGGCGGCTTCCTTCTGCGAGGCCTCGTACATGGCCTGGCCAAGCTTCATCGAAGCTTCGGCCAGCGACTGCGACTTGGCCTCGATGTCGGCCGCGTCATCGCCCTCGGCGGCAGCCTTCAGCGCCGCAATCGCGTCGGCGATCGCGGTGCGGTCGGCCTCCGAGACCTTGTCGCCATAGTCCTTCAGCGACTTCTCGGACGAATGCACCAGCGATTCGGCCTGGTTGCGGGCCTCGACCAGGGCGCGGCGCCTCTTGTCGGCGTCGGCATTGGCCTCGGCGTCCTTCACCATCTTCTCGATGTCGGCGTCGGACAGGCCGCCGGACGCCTGGATGCGGATCTGATGCTCCTTGCCGGTGCCCTTGTCCTTGGCCGAGACGTTGACGATGCCGTTGGCGTCGATGTCGAAGGTGACCTCGATCTGCGGCACGCCGCGCGGAGCCGGCGGGATGCCGACCAGGTCGAACTGGCCAAGCATCTTGTTGTCGGCCGCCATCTCGCGCTCGCCCTGGAAGACGCGGATCGTCACCGCCGACTGCGAGTCCTCGGCGGTCGAGAATACCTGGCTCTTCTTGGTCGGGATCGTGGTGTTGCGCTCGATCAGCCTGGTGAACACGCCGCCCAGCGTCTCGATGCCGAGCGAAAGCGGCGTCACGTCGAGCAGCAGCACGTCCTTGACGTCGCCCTGCAGCACGCCGGCCTGGATGGCGGCGCCGAGCGCCACGACCTCGTCCGGGTTGACGCCCTTGTGCGGGTCCTTGCCGAAGAACTGCTTCACGATCTCCTGGATCTTGGGCATGCGGGTCATGCCGCCGACCAGGACCACTTCGTCGATCTCGCCCGCCTTCAGGCCGGCATCCTTGAGCGCCGCCTTGCAGGGGTCGATGGTACGCTGCACGAGATCCTCGACCAGGCTCTCGAACTTCGCCCGGGTGAGCTTCATCGTCAGATGCTTCGGCCCGGTGGCGTCGGCGGTGATGAAGGGCAGGTTGATTTCGGTCTGCGTCGTCGACGACAGCTCGATCTTGGCCTTTTCGGCCGCTTCCTTCAGGCGCTGGAGCGCAAGCTTGTCGGCCTTGAGGTCGATGCCCTGCTCCTTCTTGAACTCGGCCGCCAAGTACTCGACCAGGCGCATGTCGAAGTCCTCGCCGCCGAGGAAGGTATCGCCGTTGGTCGACTTCACCTCGAAGACGCCGTCGCCGATCTCGAGCACCGAAATGTCGAAGGTGCCGCCGCCAAGGTCATAGACGGCGATGGTCTTGCCGTCCTTCTTCTCGAGGCCGTAGGCAAGTGCCGCGGCCGTCGGCTCGTTGATGATGCGCAGCACTTCGAGGCCGGCGATCTTGCCGGCGTCCTTGGTCGCCTGGCGCTGGGCGTCGTTGAAATAGGCCGGAACGGTGATGACCGCCTTCTCGACTTTCTCGCCGAGATAGGCTTCCGCCGTTTCCTTCATCTTCTGCAGGATCATGGCCGAGATCTGGCTGGGCGACAGCTTCTTGCCGCCGGCCTCGACCCAGGCATCGCCATTGTCGCCCTTGACGATCTTGTAGGGGACAAGCTTCTTGTCCTTCTCCGTCACCGGATCGTCATAGCGGCGGCCGATCAGGCGCTTGACCGCGAAGATGGTGTTTTCAGGATTGGTGACCGCCTGGCGCTTGGCCGGCTGGCCGACGAGGCGTTCGCCGTCGCTGTTGATGGCGACGATGGAAGGGGTCGTACGCGCGCCTTCCGCATTCTCGATAACCTTGGGCTCCTTGCCGTCCATGATGGCGATGCAGGAGTTGGTGGTTCCGAGGTCGATACCGATTACTTTTGCCATTGTTCTGGTCTCTCCGCTAAGCAGGCTCTCAGGACCCTGATAAGGCGTTCCGACGAAAGCCCCTGTTCACAAGAAATTCCGCCACGGTCCCCGGTTTTTCAAGGCCGGACGGTTGGCGCGTATATAAGAACAGGCGGCACGGGGCGCAAGCATCCTGCGCAAGGTGGCTGCTGTCTGGCAAGGGCTCGGGAAACGAACAGGGCCGCCATATGCCGAGGTCGATCCGGATTTGCCCTATCTCATTGTGAAGACGGGATTTTTCCTGAGCGAGACATCGCCAGCATGCGCCAGTCGCGTATCGGGCGGGGAAGAGCTTTGCCCTGGGGGCGTGACTTTGGGTCGCGAATAAGTCTGAAAACAATCTTTTCCGCCACGTGGCCGACAATCAGCCGGCGGGGAAGATGGAACGCTTGGCAATCGAGGCAGCCGGGACTACGAATAGGGCAAGATGCGGCAGATCGTCGGCACGAGCGCCGGCTTAAAGTCATGCGCGCGAAATCGATCCTGATCGGGTTACTTGCCGGGATGGTCGCATTCTCCGGCTGCACCACCGGCGGTGCATTGCGGACTTCTCCTCTGGCCTATGGCGGCCTTACCGACGCCGGTTTCCGCGTTCCGCCGGTTCCGATCTACAAGGTCGACCAAAAGTTCCATCGGCAGACCGTGCCTTATGCGACCGACGAGGCGCCCGGCACCATCATTGTCGATACAGGAGCGAAATTCCTCTACTACGTGCTGGGAGACGGTCAGGCGCTGCGCTACGGCATCGGCGTCGGCAAGGCGGGCTTCGAGTGGCATGGCACCGCTCACGTCGCGAGGAAGCGCGAATGGCCGGATTGGACCGCGCCGTCCCAGATGATCGTGCGCGAGCGCAATCGAGGCCACATCATACCCGCCCATATGGAAGCCGGGCTCATGAACCCGCTCGGGGCGCGGGCGCTCTATCTCTTCAACGAGAAAGGTGACACCGGATATCGCCTGCATGGCAGCCCTGAATGGTGGTCCATCGGCAAGGCCGTGTCGGCGGGCTGCATCCGCCTCATGAACCAGGACATCATCGATCTCTACGACCGCGCCGATATCGGCACTAAGGTGATCGTCTTATAGACGCCTCCGGTTCCGTTTACCGTGGCCTCGTTTCGCCGCGACGCCGATTTATTTTGTAATGCCGAGGGACTAGTCTCCGAACGCTTCTGCGCAAAGCGCGCGCAGCTTCGGGAAGATGTTGTTCCCGCCAGCGATCACCAGCGTTCCTTCCTGCAGCACTGTCCTCGGGTCAGGCTTGAGCACCGTCCCGCCCGCCTCTTCGACCAGAAGCATGCCGGCCAAGCAGTCCCAGGCATTCATGTGCTCCTCGACATAGCCGAGCAGCCGGCCTGCGGCCGCATAGGCGAGCATCAGGGCGCCGGACGCGTTGCGGTAGAAGACGCCGCCTTCCGCCATGATCATGCTGACCAGAACAGCGACATGTTCGGTCGACGCGCGGTTCGAAAGTCCGGTTCCGACCGAGCCTTCAGAAAGTGCTTTGGCGCCGCTCGCCCTGATCGGCCGGCCGTCGACGAAGGCGCCGCCGCCAAGGCGGCCATGGAAAGTCTCGCCGGTCGAAGCCTCGTGGATGACCCCGACTATCGTTTCGCCGTCCCTGGCGCACGCGATCACCACGCACCAGGCGGGAATGCCGCGCACGAAATTGGCGGTGCCGTCGATCGGGTCGATCACCCAGACATAGCTGGTCTTGCCGGTCGCCGGCGCATGCTCCTCGCCGACAATGCCGTCGTCCGGATAGGCTGCCGTTATCGCCGCACGGACGAAAAGCTCCACCTCGCGATCGACATCGGAGACAAGATCCTGATGGCCTTTGATCTCGATGGTCAGGTTTTCGACATCGCGAAAATATTTCAGTCCAAGCTCTCCCGCGCGCCGCGCAAGGTCGATGGCGAAATGCATGCGCTGGTCGAGATTATCGGTCACGGGGAGGCTCGCGCTTGAGGAAGGGGACCTGCCCTTAAAGCAATTCCAGGAAAAGTGTGAAACGGTTTTCCGTCCGGAATTGCGTAAAAACAAATAGCTAGGGGGGTTCGGCGTTTCGGTGAAACGATGAACCGCTCTAGCAGACGAGTATGTCAGGCAAAAGCCATCGGGTTGGTCAGGCCGCTTGCGATATCGACTTGTGGGCGTCGGAAAGAATCTCGAACGAGCGCACCCGCGCCGGGTGGTCGAACATCTGGGCGGTGACCATCAATTCGTCGGCGCCGGTGCGCCGCACGAATGCGTCGATGCCCTGGCGGACCGTCTCGGGCGAACCGACGACGGCGCAGGACAGCGCCTGGGCAAGCATGGACTTGGCGACCGGATCGAGATCGCGGTCATAGTTCTCGACCGGCGGCGGCAATTGCCCGGGCCGGCCGCTGCGCAGGTTGACGAAAGCCTGCTGCAGCGAGGTGAACAGCAGCTTCGCCTCGGCGTCCGTGGGGGCTGCGAAGACATTGAGGCCGAGCATCACATAGGGCTTGTCGAGCTGGGCCGAAGGCTGGAAGCGCGTGCGGTAGACCTCCAGCGCGTGGTCGAGCTCGGCCGGCGCGAAATGCGAGGCGAAAGCATAGGGAAGGCCGAGCATTGCGGCGAGCTGCGCGCCGTAGAGGCTGGAGCCCAGGATCCAGACCGGCACTTCCTGGCCTTCGCCCGGCACCGCGCGGATGCGATGCCCTTCCTCGGCCGGCTGGAAATAGCCCATCAGCTCGACGACATCCTGAGGGAAGTTGTCGCTGGCCTCCAGATTGCGGCGGAGCGCCCGCGCCGTCATCATGTCGGTGCCTGGCGCGCGGCCGAGGCCGAGGTCGATGCGGCCCGGAAAAAGCGCGTTGAGCGTGCCGAACTGCTCGGCAATCACCAGCGGCGCGTGGTTGGGCAGCATGATGCCGCCGGCGCCGACCCGGATCGTCTTCGTGCCGCCGGCGACATGGGCGATGACAACGGAAGCCGCGGCGCTGGCGATGCCCGGCATGTTGTGATGCTCGGCGAGCCAGTAGCGCTTGTAGCCCAGCCGCTCGGCATGGCGGGCAAGGTCGAGTGAATTGGCGAGCGACTGCGAGGCGGTGCTGCCTTGGATGATCGGCGACAGGTCGAGAACCGAAAGGGCGGTCATTTGATCAGGTCTCCACGATGTTCTTCTGCCGCAGCCTCGCCTCGAAGGCGGCGCGGTCGGGAATGACGATGGCGAGCTGGCTCTCCAGCACGTCGGCGAGCTCGGTGGCCGACGCGATCTCCCGCTGCTCGCTACGACCGCCAAGATGATGGATCGACAAGCGGTTGTTGCGCAGCGCGTAGCGCCGGTCGGGCAGGGCGCGCGCGGCAACCAATGTGGAAAGAAAATGCGAGCTCGGATGTGTCGACAGGAAATGGCTGCTCACAGAATAATCGACCGCGTAGGCCTGCTGCATGTCGAATCGGTAGAGGGTGCGCCAATCGCCGCTGATGTTGGCGCCACCGATATTGGCGCCACCGATATTAACCTGCAGGCGAAAATGATCGCCGGTCTCGTCGATACGGAACGCCTCGTGCGGTGTCTGCTGCTCGAGATCCGGCTCCAGCAGCAGCGGCGCCGTCAGTGTCAGGCCGCCGAAGCCGACATCGGCGATATGGGTTTTTCCATCGAGCTCGATACGCAGCAGCATGTGGCTGCGCGGCGTGATGGCGTCGTCCGGCTGGCCCCACAGCACGCGGGCGGCGAGCCCGCTGACACTGAAACCCAGCGCTCCAAGCGCATGCATGAAGATCAGATTGTGCTCGAAGCAATAGCCGCCGCGGCCGTGTTTGAAGACCTTGTCCTGCAGCGACACCGGATCGAGCCCGACCGAAACGCCCATCAAGGCATCGATGTTCTCGAACGGGATCGCTTGCGGATGTTGCCGGTGCAGCGCCTTCAGCGTTGCCAGCGAAGCATCCATAGGGCCGCGATAGCCAATGCGCGCGAAATAGGCATCGATATCGAAGGAAGCGTCGGTCATGAGGGGCAGGTCCGGCTTGACCGGTCCGATATAGGCACTCGTCGCCGATGCGGCAAACAAGGGCCGAGTTTGAGGATTGGGCCAGAACGTCATGCGGCGTTGTGGTTGTTCTCGGTCGGCTCGTCTTCGACAACGATGGCCTGCTGGGCCGCTAGGAAATTGCCGACATGGCTGAAGCCCTCGAAATGGTCGCAGAACACTTTGATGACCACCAGCAGCGGCACCGCCATCAGCGCGCCGATAAAGCCCCATAGCCATGACCAGAAGGCGATGGCAATGAAGATTGCCACCGCATTGATCTCCAGTCTTCGGCCGACCATGACCGGCGTCACGAATTGGCCCTCGATAATGTCGCACAGCAGCACAAAGCTGGGTGCCAGCAGCGCGTAGGAGATGCTGTCGAAGCTGATCAGCGCGATCACGGTGACCAGCAGAAGGGTGATCAGCGCGCCGACATAGGGCAGGAAATTGAGCAGTGCCGCCGCCGCGCCCCAGACCAGCGGGTTCGGCATGCCGAGCCCCCACAGGCCCAGCCCGATCACCGTGCCGAGGCCGGCATTGATGAGCGTGACGGTGAGCAGGTAATGCGAGATCTCGCGCTCGACGTCATAGACGACGCGCAGCGCCCGCTTCTTCTGGCTGAGGCTGGTGAAGGACTGGACGATCTTCTCGTAGAACAAGGTGCCTGAGGCAAGCAGGAACAGCGACAGCACGAAGACGATGGTGATGCTGGTGCCTGCCCCTAGGATGTTGCTGGCCGCGGCGGACAGGATGCCGGACGGCGCCACCGCGACCCTTTGCACGCCCGGTTCCTGCGTAGTCTCGGTCAGCGCCCCGAGCTGGCGCGAGACATCCGCCATCATCTCGAGCGGACGCTTGAATGGCGCAAGCCTTTCTGTGAGCTGCTGGCCGATCGAGTAGCTGTTGTTGACAAGGTTGATGACCGGCCCGCTCAGCAGATAACCGGCGCTGACGAAGATAAATATGGAGAGCAACACCAGTAACGTCGCCGAGACCACCTCCGGTATGCCGCGCTTGCGCAGGAAGCGCACGATCGGCGTCAGCGTCAGCGCCAGCAGGAAGGCCAGGATCACCGGCATGAAGAAGGCACGCGCAAAATAGAGCGCGGCAACCGTCATCAGGATGAAAATGCCGATTAGCATAGATCGCATCAGCCGCAATTCGGCGCGCACGCCAGCACGCGGATCGGGGCTTTCGGCAATACTCGCGCCCGACGCGGTCGTTTCGGCTTTCATCGGTTCCCCTCGCAGTCGTCGAGGAAAACGTGCGCGCCGCGCCAAGGTTCCGTTGGAGCAATTCCAGGAAAAGTGGGAACGGTTTTCCGTCCGAATCGCATTAAAACAAAGAGATAGAGGGGGGCTAGCCGGCGGGGATGAACGGATCCTGTCGGACTGGTATCGTCAGGCTACCGGCGCCGGTGTGGGCGCGGCCGTCGCCGTTTCCTTGCGCACGATCGGCGCCACCCTGGTGCCGTAAAGCTCGATCGCCTTCATGATCTTGGCATGCGGCATGGTGCCGATCGCCATCTGCAGCAGGAAGCGGTCGTTGCCGAATATCTTGTGCTGGGCGACGATCTTTTCCGCCACCTGCTCGGGATTGCCGACGAACAAGGCACCGCCGGGACCTCGCGCGTGGTCGAAATGTGCCCGCGAGGTCGGGCCCCAGCCGCGCTCGCGGCCGATGCGGTTCATCACCTCGGCCTGGGGCTCGTAGAAGTCGTCGGCCGCCGCCTCGGTGGTCTCGGCGATGAAGCCGTGCACGTTGAGGCTGGTGGCAAGCGTGGCGAGATCGTTGCCGGCGCGCTTTGCCGCCTCGCGGTAAATATCGAACAGCGGCGCGAAGCGGGCCGGCTCGCCGCCGATGATAGCAAGCGCCAGCGGCAGGCCGAGCACGCCGGCCCGTGCCGCCGATTGCGGCGTGCCGCCAATCGCAATCCAGATCGGCAGCTTTTCCTGGAATGGCCGCGGATAGACGCCGCGGCCGTTGATCGGCGCGCGGAGCTTGCCTTGCCACGTCACCTTCACCTGGTCGCGAATAGCAAGCAGGAGGTCGAGCTTCTCGGCGAAGAGCTCGTCATAGTCCTCAAGGTTGTAGCCGAACAGAGGGAAGGATTCGATGAAGGAGCCGCGCCCGGCCATGATCTCGGCGCGGCCGTTGGACAGAAGGTCGAGCGTCGCGAACTGCTGGAAGACCCGCACCGGATCGTCGGAGGAAAGCACGGTGACCGCGCTGGTGAGCTTGATGCGCTTCGTCCGTTCGGCAGCCGCGGCAAGAGCGACCACCGGCGCCGAGGCCGCATAGTCGGGACGATGATGTTCGCCGAGGCCGAACACGTCGAGACCGACCTGGTCGGCCAGCTCGATCTCCTCGATCAGGTTGCGCAGCCGTTCATGCGGTCCGATGGCGCCGGGGCCGGGTTCCGGGCTGACATCCGCGAAAGTGTAGAGTCCGAGTTCCATGTCGATTGCATCCTGATGCCCTGTTTGGGCGTTGTTTATCGACGCTAGAGGTAGCGATCGGCCCGGCCAGCCGCCAGAGGCGCGATTTGTGAACAGTGCATCGCTCCGTGCGACGTATCCCTGCGGCAACAGCGCAGATTTTCATGGCTGGCATACCGTTTTGGCGCTTGAACTCGTCGCTTTCGCGCGTATGTAAGCGTCGCGAATTGACTGCAGGGAAGTGGATTTGGCTATCTACAGGGAAAAAGACATATTCGAGCGGCGCAATGCCGCGAACGAGGCAAAGAAGGCGCTCCTGGAGCGTTTCAAGGCAAAGCCGGCGGCGGATGATCCCGCGGTGCTGGCGCGTCAGGCGGAGCGCAAGGCGATCCTCGAGGCCCGTGCGATCCGCGAGGCCGAGAAGGCCAGGCTGAAGCAGGAAAAGCTGGCGCGCGAAGCGGCCGAGAAGGCCGAGCGCGAGGCCGCGGCCGAAGCGGCTCGTCGTGCAGCCGAAGAGGCGGCGGCGGCCGAGGCGAAGATCCGCGAAGCCGAGGAGAATGAGCGCATCGCCCGTCTGCTCGCCGACGAGGCAGAGCGCAAGGCCAAGCGCGACGCGCGCTACGCTGCCCGCAAGGCGCGCGTTGGCCGTACGCCGCCGGGTTTCTCCGCCCGCTGACATAGGTTCGTTCGAAGATGCTTCAGGGTCGCCATCGGCGGCCCTGAAGGCGTTTGTCCTGACCACTGGAGCAATTCCAGGAAAAGTGTGTAGCGGTTTTCCGCCCGGAAATGCGCGAAAACGATCTACCTGGCCTGGGTTTGTCACGCGACGAGCTTCAGCCCGACGATGCCGCAGACGATCAGGCCGATGCAGGAGAGCCGGACCGCTGTCGCCGGCTCGCCGAGCAGCCAGATGCCGAGCAAGGCGGTGCCGACGGTGCCGATGCCGGTCCATACCGCATAGGCCGTGCCGACCGGCAATTCCTTCAATGCCAGACCGAGCAGGCCAAGGCTGACGATCATCGAGGCGATTGAGAGCGCGGTCGGCAGCGGTTTCGAGAAACCCTCGGTGTATTTGAGACCGATCGCCCAGCCGATCTCGAACAGGCCGGCGAAGAAAAGAAAAATCCAGGACATCGCAGCCGCTCCGTCATTCCAGCATCGGTCATCCGATGCTCGAGGTGGCGGGTCGTCCCGGCCGGTTTTTCGGGGAAGCGAGGTCGTCCTCGCCGCGTTGATATAGGTAGCCCGGCCCCCCGATCAACAAGGTACCGGCAGCATTCGGCATGCCGCCGGTTCAAATCCGCATCGAGACGGATAGAGCGCGCTGGCGGTCTACTTCTCTTTGATGCGCATCGCCTTGACCGGCGGCGCCTTCGGAGCCGGGGCCGCGGCTGGTTTCTTCGCGTCCTTCTTCGGCTTGCGGGGTTCCTTGCCCGCCTTCATCGCACCTTTAGCCATGATTCGCTCCTCCGATTGTGGGCAGCCCAAGTGAAACAAGAGAAACGCCCGACCGCAAGAGGCCGCTTGCCGCTTCGAAAGCCGGCTTCCCCGATGTCAACCGCTTTCCCTGATTCGGCGGGCATCGAACAGGTTTCGAGCGCCGGCGACCGATGTCCGTCAGTACCCGTGAACCTCGCAACGGCTGGCGCATTGTCTGTAGAGCTTCGGCCGGCGTGTCGTTAAGCTAATGCATGTCGCCCAGAAGTGTGCAGCGGTTCTGGGGCAACGACATGCATCAAAACAAAGACTTAAAGCGCGTCGCCTGAATCCGTTTCAACGCGACGCGCTTTAAGGCACTCTGAAGAGGATCTGGAAGCGGATGGCAGGGCATAGCGGCTCGAAAAGGGTGATCTATGCTGCGCTCGCCGGCAATCTCGCGATCGCGCTCACCAAGTTCGCCGCTGCGCTCTTCACCGGTTCCTCCGCCATGCTGTCGGAAGGCGTGCATTCGCTGGTCGATACCGGCAACGGCGGGCTTCTGCTTCACGGCATGCGCCGTGCAGCGCGCCCGCCCGACCGCACGCATCCGCTCGGGCACGGGCGCGAGCTCTATTTCTGGAGTTTTATCGTCGCCCTTCTGGTCTTCGCGCTGGGCGCCGGGGTTTCCTTCTACGAGGGCGTCATCCACATCATGGCCCCCGTGCCGGTCCTCAACGCCAGGGTCAACTACATCGTGCTCGGCCTGTCTTTCCTGTTCGAAGGCAGCTCCTGGCTGGTGGCGCTGAAGGAGTTTCGGGGACAGAAAGGCCGGGAGGGCTGGTTCGAGGCGGTGCGGCTCAGCAAGGATCCGAGCGTCTACACGGTACTTTTCGAGGACAGCGCGGCACTGCTCGGCCTCACCGTTGCCTTCGCGGGTATCCTCGCATCCGAGCTGCTGGAAATTCCCGAGCTCGATGGCGTCGGCTCCATAGGCATCGCTATCATCCTCGGCGCGACCGCGATCTTCCTGGCGCGCGAGAGCAAGGGCCTGCTTATGGGCGAGCCCGCTTCTGTCGAAGTGGAGCGCAAGGTGCTGGCGATCGCCGAGCAGGATCCCGCAGTGCAGCGGGCGAATGGCATATTGAGCGTCCATATCGGCCCCGAGGAAATCGTAGCGGGCCTCAGCATCGAGTTCGAGGATCATCTCACCGCGCCCGAGATCGAGGCCTGCGTTGAGCGTCTGGAGGCACGACTGAAAAAGGAAATGCCCGAAATCACCAGGCTGTTCGTCAAGCCGCAGGCGACTGGCACATGGGAGCGCAGGCGTAAGGCTATCGCCGAGGTCTCCGAAGAGGATTAGGTTTGAACGAAACCATCTTTTAGGGAGTAAGCCGATGAGAATCGACGGCGGGTGCCATTGCGGCGCCATCACCTATGAGGCGGAGGTCGATCCCGAAAAGACCTCGATCTGCCACTGCACGGATTGCCAGAAACTCACCGGCACGGCTTTTCGCGTCACCGTGCGGGTGCCGGAGGAAGATTATCGCATCACCAAGGGCACGCCCAAGGTCTACATCAAGACCGGGTCGAGCGGCGCCAAGCGGGCGCAGGCCTTTTGCGGCGATTGCGGTTCGCATCTTTATGTCACGTCCGTCGGCGACGGGCCGAAGGTCTATGGCATCCGGACCGGCACGGCGCGCCAGCGCGACCAGCTGGTGCCGAGGACGCAGTACTGGCATCGCTCGGCGCTGCACTGGCTGCCGGAATTCGAAGGCACCAGGATCGTCGAGGAGCAGTAATCAGTCAGGCGGGGCTGCCTCAGACCTTGGCGATTAGCCGAAGCCCGCTGTCCGTTCGTCATCCTCGGGCTTGACCCGAGGATCCATGCCATGACCTTTGCCGTGGAACGCGACGGATCAGAATTCTTCACCGTTGCGGCACTTCGCAGTCGCGGCATGGATTCTAGGGTCTGCGCGCGTCGCTTAGCTCCTTGCTCCGCCCTAGAATGACGAAGAGACAGGCGCTTCGGCTAATCGCCAACGCGTAGGAGCCCTGCTACTCGCCGTCCTCGACGACCCTGAGTCGCAATTGGCCCGTCTTCGAGTCCGCAACGCGCGCGCCAGCCTCCACTTTTGCCGGACTGCGCGGAGGCTCGGCTTCGCCTTCGGCGAACTCCAGCGCCTCGATCTTCTGGCCGCGCTTGGTCACTTTCGACGTCGAGACGAGGATGTCGTCGATATCCTTGGTCGCCTGGCCGAAATGCGTCTGCAGCCGGCGCACCCGCTCGTCGACGCGCTGAACGTCCTCCATCAGGCGGATGACCTCGCCCTGGATCAGATGCGCCTGCTCGCGCATGCGCGCGTCCTTCAAGATCGCCTGGATAACCTGGATCGACAGCATCAAAAGCGAGGGCGAGACGATGACGACGCGGGCGCGGTGCGCCTTCTGCACCACTGCCTCGAAATTCTCGTGGATCTCGGCGAACACCGATTCCGACGGCACGAACATGAAGGCGGTGTCCTGCGTCTCGCCCTGGATCAGGTATTTTTCGGCGATATCGCGGATATGCACCTCGATGTCGCGGCGGAACGCCTGCGCCGCCGCCTTCTGCAGGTCGGCGCCTTCGGCGGCGCGAATGGCGTTCCAGGCTTCGAGCGGGAATTTGGCGTCGATGGCAAGCATCGGCGCGCCGTTCGGCATCCGCACCAGGCAATCCGGCCGGCTGCCGTTGGAGAGGCCGGCCTGGAATTCGTAGGCGCCGTGCGGCAGGCCGTCGGCGATGATCGCCTCCATGCGCGACTGGCCGAAGGCGCCGCGCGTCTGCTTGTTGGAGAGGATCGCCTGCAGCTGCACCACCTGTCCGGCTAAAGACTGGATATTGCCTTGCGCGGTGTCGATCACCGCCAGCCGCTCCTGAAGCTTGGCCAGGCTCTCATGCGTCGACTTGGTCTGCTCGGCCATCGTCTGGCCGAGGCGGCCGGTCATGGCGTCGAGCCGCTGTCCCAGCGACTGGGTGAGCTCGGCCTGCCGCGCCCCGAACACTTCGGCGATCGCGCCCATCCGTCCCTGCATCTCGGCCTGCGCCTGCAGGATGTCGGCCATGCGCGCCTCGGTGTCACGCGCATGGTCGGCGGCCTCTGTCGCCGCCACCGCGCGTGCCCCTGCGGCGCGCCACAACGCGACGACGAGCGCCATGAACAGCGCAAGCAGCAGCGCTGCGCCGAAACCGAGCGCCTGGCCGAGCGTGATCGTGGTAGCGCCGAGTCGTGCAACTGGCTCGGAAAGGATGGAGGTCATGTCGTTCATGCCCGCAGCATAACCGATTCGGCCCACTGGCACAGATCAAAACGTGAACAGGGCAAAGTCGTCCCGGTTGACGCTTTTCCAACGACGTCTTAGGTGAGACGCCATGTCGATCAAGCCGCTCATCATCCTTCCCGATCCGATCCTGCGCCAGGTTTCCAAACCGGTCGAGCGCGTCGACGGCGATTTGCGCAAGCTCGCCGACGACATGCTGGAGACCATGTATGACGCGCCGGGCATCGGGCTGGCGGCGATCCAGGTCGGCGAGCCGAGGCGCTTGCTGGTCATCGACCTTGCCAAGGAAGACGAGCCGCCTGCCCCGCACGTCTTCATCAACCCGGAGATCCTCGAAAGCTCGGACCAGCGCTCGGTCTATGAGGAAGGCTGCCTGTCGATCCCCGACTACTATGCCGAGGTCGAGCGTCCGGCCGCGGTGCGGGTCAAATATCTCGACCGCGACGGCAAGCTGCAGGAGATGCAGGCCGAAGGCCTGATGGCGACCTGCCTGCAGCACGAGATCGACCATCTCAACGGCGTGTTGTTCATCGACCACATCTCGAAGCTGAAGCGCGACATGGTGGTGAGGAAATTCAAGAAGCTCGCCAAGGACAAGGCGCCGGGCAAGATGGTGGGCTAGGGGTCATGCCCCTGCGCGTCATCTTCATGGGCACGCCGGATTTTTCCGTGCCGACCTTGCGCGCGATCGCCGAGGCCGGCCATGACATCGCCGCCGTCTACACGCAGCCGCCGCGCGCCGCCGGCCGGCGCGGGCTGGAATTGACGCCGTCGCCGGTGCAGCGCGAGGCGGAACGGCTGGGTTTTGAGGTGCGCACGCCGACATCGCTCAAGGGCGAAGCCGAGCAGCAGGCCTTCGCCGCCTTGCGGGCTGACGTCGCCGTGGTCGTCGCCTATGGGCTGCTTCTCCCAAAACGCGTCCTGGAGGCGACCAGACTCGGCTGCCTCAACGGCCACGCCTCGCTTCTGCCGCGCTGGCGGGGCGCCGCTCCCATCCAGCGCGCCATCATGGCCGGCGATGCCGAGACCGGCATGATGGTGATGCGCATGGAAGAAGGTTTGGACACCGGTCCGGTGGCATTGGTTGAAAAATGCGCCATCGCACCCGATATGACCGCCGGTGAATTGCACGACCGCCTGATGGCTATCGGCGCTTCGCTGATGGTGGAAGCGCTGACGCGGCTGGGGATAAATTGTCTGACATTTACCCAACAGGCGACGGAAGGGGTGACCTACGCCCGAAAGATCGATAAATCGGAGACACGCGTAGACTGGACGCGGCCTGCCGGCGAAGTCCACAATCACATTCGCGGCCTCTCGCCCTTTCCAGGCGCGTGGTGCGAGGTCGAAATTGGCGGCCGCGTGGAGCGGCTGAAACTGCTTCGCTCGACGCCCTCAGATGGCGTCGGCGAGTCGGGAGGAATTCTCGATGACCGGCTGACGGTCGCCTGCGGGTCAGGCGCGGTGCGGCTGGTCGAAGTTCAACGGGCGGGCGGAAGGCCCGCCGCCGCGCAGGAGTTTTTGCGCGGGGCCAAGATCGAAAAAGGAACGAAACTAACATGAGCATGATGTCGATACGCGCGGCGACGCCGCGGGATCGCGAGGCGATCCGCCTCGTCGAAGAGCATGCCTTTGGCCAGCAGGCGGAGGCCGGCCTGGTCGACGCGCTGGTGACCGGCGGCGACGCCGTCGTCGAGCTGGTCGCGGAAGAAGACGGACAGGTCGTCGGCCACATCCTGTTTTCCAGGCTTTTCGTGCAGAACGGCGGCAAGCGCTTCGCGGCGCTGGCGCTGGCGCCGCTGGCGGTCGAGCCGTCCTTCCACGGCACCGGCATCGGCGGCGCGCTGATCCGCGAGGCGCATGTCCGCCTCAAGGAAGCCGGCGAGACGCTGGCCGTGGTGCTGGGCGACCCGGCCTATTATGGCCGCTTCGGCTACGCCCATGCCCGCGCCGAAAAGTTCGAGAGCGAGTACCAGGGCGAGGCTCTGCAGGCTCTTGCCTGGGGCGACGCGCCCGCGACCGGCAAGCTGGTCTACGCTTCCGCATTTACCGCGCTCGCCGCTTAGGCGAGCGCCAACTGCATATGCCGCGTTTTCGTCTCGATATCGAATATGACGGCAGCCAATTCGCCGGCTGGCAGCATCAGGCGGACCAGCCTTCGGTGCAGCAGGCGATCGAGCAGGCGATCGAAAAATTCTGCGGCGAAGAAGTAAGGTTACGTGCCGCCGGCCGCACCGATGCCGGCGTGCACGCCACCGCCCAGGTGGCGCATGTCGATCTTGCCAAGGCCTGGGCGGGCGACAAGGTGCGCGATGCCGTCAACGCCCATCTGCAGGCGGCCGGCGCGCGCATCGCCGTCCTGAAGGCGGCGGTCGTCGCCGACGGCTTCGACGCGCGCTTTTCGGCCACCGGCCGCCACTATCTCTATCGCATCCTCAATCGCCGCGCCCCGTCGGCTCTGGAAAAGGGCAGGGTCTGGTGGGTGCCGAAACGGCTGGATGCCGAGGCCATGCACGAGGCGGCGAAAGTGCTGCTCGGGCGGCATAATTTCACCACTTTCCGCTCCACCCAGTGCCAGGCCGAAAGCCCGGTCCGCACGCTCGACCGCCTCGATGTCGGCAGCAATGGCGATCTCATCGAGGTCCGAACCTCGGCGCGCTCGTTCCTGCACAACCAGGTGCGCTCGATGGTGGGTTCGCTGAGACGGGTCGGCGACGGCTCCTGGAGCGCCGCCGACCTCAAGGCGGCGCTGGAAGCGCGCGACCGCGCCGCCTGCGGCCAGGTCGCGCCGCCGGACGGGCTGTTTCTTGTCGGCGTCGACTATCCGCGATCCGCGGAGCAAACCGATCGGTCAACGCCGCCCACGGCCAAATCGTTGGACTAGACAGGAGCGGCGACCGCATTTTCCTCACTCAGCCGAAACGCTACTGACACACCTCGTCAGTTGGGATGTCCTATAGGAACGCCCATCGGTTTGAAAATCAACGGGATCCTCCGTGGTTCGGCCGCATGGGGCTCCGCGCGATTGACATGAGCTACAGCGAAAACCTCTGGCTGTTCTTCGTCCTGCTTTTCGGCATCATCGCCGTCCCCGGCATGGACATGCTATTTGTGCTGGCCAATGCGCTGACCGGCGGACGCGACAGAGGCCTTGCCGCGACCGCCGGCATCATGCTGGGCGGCGCGGTGCATACACTGAACGGGGCGATCGGCGTCGGCCTGCTTATGCATTTCGTGCCGATCCTGTTCAAGCCGCTGCTGGTCGCCGGCGCCGGCTATATGGCCTATATCGGGATTTCGCTGATGCGCAGCTCGATCACCGTCGGCAATGACGAACCAGCAGGCAGCCGCTCCGCCTGTAAGGCATTTCGCCAGGGGCTGGTCACCTGCCTGATCAACCCGAAGGCCTACCTCTTCATCCTTGCCGTCTATCCGCAGTTCCTGAAGCCGGCTTACGGTCCGATCTGGATGCAGGCGACCGTCATGGGATTGCTGACGGTCGCCACGCAGGCGGGGATCTATGGCGGGCTCGCCATCAGCGCCGGCCGCAGCCGGGCGCTGCTTGTCGACAATCCCCGGGCGACCATCCTTGCCGGGCGCGTGGCCGGACTGCTTTTGTTCGCGGTCTCGGTGTTCACCGCATGGGAAGGGCTGAGGGCGGCGTGATCGCCGCCCTCCCCAACATTCCGCTCAGGCGGCGCCCTGCCGGGTGGCGAGCATTTCGCGCTTTGCCGACCGGCGCCATTCGACGGCGCCGGCAAGGCCGTGCAGCACCGTCTCAGTGGTCGCCCAGTCGATGCAGCCGTCGGTGATGCTCTGGCCGTAGACGAGAGGCTTGCCGGGCACGACATCCTGGCGGCCGGCGACGAGATTGCTCTCGATCATGACGCCGATGATGCGCTCGTCGCCAGCGGCCACTTGCCCAGCCACGTCATGCGCGACCTTTGGCTGGTTCTCCGGCTTCTTGCCGCTGTTGGCGTGGCTGACATCGATCATCAGCCGCGGCGCGACGCCGATGCGGGCAAGCTCCGTGGCGGCCGCGTCGACGCTTGCGGCGTCGAAGTTGGGCACAACGCCGCCGCGCAGGATGACGTGGCAGTCCTCATTGCCGGTGGTCGCCGCAATGGCGCTGCGGCCGCCCTTGGTGACGGCCATGAAATGATGCGGCTGGGCCGCCGACTTCACCGCCTCGGCGGCGATCCTGAGATTGCCGTCGGTGCCGTTCTTGAAGCCGACCGGGCAGGACAGGCCCGACGCCAGCTCGCGGTGGATCTGGCTCTCGGTCGTGCGCGCGCCGATGGCGCCCCAGGCGACGAGGTCGGCGATGTATTGCGGCGTCGTCATGTCGAGGAACTCGGTCGCCGCCGGCAGGCCGAGATTGTTGACGGCGGAGAGCACGTTGCGCGCCATCCTGAGCCCCTTGTCGATGTTGAAGCTGCCGTCGAGGTCGGGATCGTTGATCAGTCCCTTCCAGCCGACCGTGGTGCGCGGCTTCTCAAAATAGACGCGCATGACGATCTCGAGCCGGTCGGCTAGGGCCTCGCGCAGCGCCGCCAGACGGCTGGCGTAGTCCACGGCGGCGACCGGATCGTGGATGGAACAAGGGCCGACGATGACGACCAGTCGATCGTCGGCCCCGGTCAGGATGGAATGGATGGCGTTGCGCGAAGCGGCAACGGTTCGTGTCGCCGTGAGTGAGCGCGGTATCTCGCGCATCACCTCTTCCGGCGTGCTCAGTACTTTGAGTTCCTTGACCCGAAGGTCGTCTGTGGTGGTCAACACGGCTTTCTGCTCCTGGTTAGGAGACCTGCCGGCTGAAACGAAAAAGCCGCCAGGTCTGGCGGCTTTTCGGATTTAGGTGCTGCAATCTTCAGATCGAGCGCAATCCTCCCGCCGCCAGCGAGCTGTCGTAGTAAAAGTACCAAAACGAGGCGGTCAGGTGGATCATGCCGCTCATATAGTCGAAGCCGAAGCGCTTGTCACGTGCCTTGAGGCTACACATTGTCTCGGCTCTCTTGTGACGGAGCAAATTGGGTCGCTCATCAGTCTCGACATGCAGCCCTGAATTCATGCGCTCCAAGGATCGAAGAGTTCGATTCCAAAGCCTTCGAAATCCTTCGTATTGCGCGTTGCCAATGTGAGCTGCTGCGCAATCGCCGTGGCTGCGATCAGGCCGTCCATCGACGACAGACCGCGACCGCTGCGCTCGGCAAGGCCCATCAGGTCGCCCCAGGCCAAAGCAACGGCTTCGTCCACCGGCAAAACCCTTTGCTCGAAGCGCTGCGGCAAATCTCGAGCGAGCCACTCGGCCAGAGCTTCGCGTTTGCGGCCCTCATCCATCAGGGCAACGCCGCGCCGGATTTCGGCGATCGACACGACGCTGATGAACGAGCGGTCCTCGTCAAGGCGGTCCAGCCACTCCAAGACGCGAGGGGCCGGCGATGGCCTTGTCACCTCGGACAGGACGTTCGTGTCGACCAACAGCCTCACAGCGGCAGATCGCGCGGCTCGTCGCGGTGACGCTCCAGGTCGAGATCGGCGCCGCGCAGCGGCGAGTTCAGCAGGAACTCCGCAAGTGTACCCTTACGTGCGGTCTTCCGCTGCCATTCCTCGGCCGAGACGACAACCACGCTTGGTTTGCCGTTTCTGGTGATCGTCTGCGGCGAAGACTGCGCGCGCTCAATAACCTCCGAGAGCCGGGCTTTTGCCCCGGCGACCGTCCAGTTGGTATCCTTTTTGGGGGCAGACACCTTTCAATCCCATGACCATTCTGACTATCTTGACTATATGGGAATGATGATGCCGCGGCAACAGGCGCGATGCTACCCGTTGCGGCTACTCGCCGATCACCCCGGCGATGTTCTGGTCGTAGTCGACCAGCGAACCGGTCATGACGCCGGCCTGCGGGCTGAGCATATAAGTGATCAACCGGGCAAGCTGCGCCGGCTTGACCAACTGGCCCATCGGCTGCGCGGCCTCGGCCTTTTCCAGCCAGTCGTCGGATGCTGCGTGCCATTTCTTCTGTACGATCGCCTCGCCCTCGGTATCCATCCATCCGGGCAGCACCGCGTTGCAGCGGATGCGGTTCCGCCGGTAGGAGCTGGCGACATTCTTGGTCAGCGTCATCAGCGCGCCCTTGCTGGTCGAATAGGGCGTCAGGAAGGACTGGCCGGCATGCGCCGACATCGACAGCACGTTGACGATCGAGCCTGGCGCCTTGCGCTCCAAGAGATGTGCGACGAGGCCCTGCATCAGGAAGAAGGGGCCGCGCACATTGGTGTCGAAGATCTGGTCGAACAGCTCCTCCGAGGTCTCGACCAGCGAGCCGCGCGCCGAGGTGGCGGCGGCGTTGACCAGCGCGTTCAAGGTGCCGAAATGCTTGATCGCGGTCTCGACCGCGCGCTTGCAATCGGCGACCTTGGCGACATCGGCGCTGATGAAGATGGCGTCGACGCCGTTCTTCTTCAGCGCGGCGACGGCCTTGTCGCCCTTCTCTTGCGAGCGGCCGATGAGCGCCAGCGCGCGGCAGCCCTCGTCCGCTAGCGCCTCTGCAACGGCGAAGCCGATGCCCTGCGCGCCGCCAGTGACGATGGCGCGCGTTTCTGAATTGCGACCGGCCAAACCGTTCATCGCTCTGCTCCTGTGATCGAGTCCAAACGTTCAGTCGACGCGGACGGTCTTGCCCGTCTTCGCCGACTGCAAGGCCGCATCGGCCAGCTTCAGCGCAACCAGCCCGTCCTTGCCGCTCGGCGACGCGTTCTTGCCGGCGCTGTTGGCGGCGATGAACGCCGCGATCTCGTTGGCATAGGCGTCGATGTAGCGGGTCATGAAGAAGTCGTGCAGCGGCGGACGCGTATAGCCCTTGTCGTTGGCAAGCTCGATCGACACCGGGCGCTGGTTCTCGGCCGCGACCATGCCCTTCGACCCATGCACCTCGATGCGCTGGTCGTAGCCATAGGTGGCGCGGCGCGAGTTGGAGATCACGGCCTGCTTGCCGGAGGCGGTTTCCAGGATGACGCTGACCGAGTCGAAATCGCCCGCATCGCCAATCTTCTTGTCGACCAGCACCGAGGCATGGGCGCTGACCGCCACCGGCTCCTCGCCGAGCAGGAAGCGCGCCATGTCGAAGTCATGGATGGTCATATCGCGAAAAATGCCGCCGGAGCGGGCGATATAATCGAGCGGCGGTGCGCCGGGATCGCGCGAGGTGATGGTGACCATCTCGACCGCGCCGATGGCGCCGTCGTCGATCGCCTTGCGGACGGCGGCGAAATGCGGATCGAAGCGGCGGTTGAAGCCGACCATCAGCACAGCATTGGCCTTCTCGACCACGGCGAGGCACTGCTCAACGCGCTTGACGTCGAGATCGATCGGCTTCTCGCAGAAGATCGCCTTGCCGGCCTTGGCGAAGCGCTCGATGAGATCGGCATGGGTGTCGGTCGGCGTGCAGATGACGACGGCGTCGATGTCCTTGGCCTGCTCTATTGCCGCGATGGTGCGCACTTCCGCGCCATAGGCGGAGGCGAGCTCCGTCGCCGCCTTCTCGAAGGCGTCCGCGACGGCAACCAGATTGGCCTGCGGGTTTGAGGCAACGGCGCGGGCATGCACCTTGCCGATGCGACCGGCGCCGAGAAGAGCGAAGCGGAGTGTCATGGAATGTCCTTTGAGGTGGTTCAGAAAGCTGTCCGCGCCGGCCGGCGCGGACGATTGGTGGTCCGTCGTGACGCCCGTCAGGCGGCCTGGAGTTCGGCCTGTCCGGTCTTGGCGCCGGTGATATAGGCGACGATGTCGTTGCCGTCGGTGTCCTGCTTGCGCAAATTGGCGACGATGCGGCCACGCCGGAAGACGACGATGCGGTCGACCAGGTCGAACACCTGGCGCATGTTGTGGCTGATCAGGATCAGCGGCTCGCCATTTTCCTTGAGCGTGCGAATGATGTTTTCGACTTGGGCCGTTTCCTGCACGCCGAGGGCTGCCGTAGGCTCATCCATGATGATGAGCTTGGAAGCGAAGGTCGCGGTACGGGCGATCGCCACGCACTGACGCTGGCCGCCCGACATGTGGCGGATGGTGCTGGAGAGGTTCGGGATCTTCACCGCCGTGCGGACAAGCGCCGCCTCCGTCGCCTTGCGCATCGCCTTGCGGTCGAGGATCGAGAAGGGCCCGAGGTTGAACAGCACCTTCTCGCGGCCGAGGAACAGGTTCGACGGCACGTCGAGATCGTCGGCCAGAGCGAGATTTTGGAACACCGTCTCGATGCCCGCTTCGCGCGCCTCGATCGGTCCGGCGAAGTTCACTTCATTGCCGTCGAACCAGATCTTGCCGTCGGTGCGCTGCTCGACGCCGGTGATCTGGCGCACGAAGGTCGACTTGCCGGCGCCGTTGTCGCCCATGATGGCGACATGCTCGCCCTTGCGCAGCTCGAAATTGGCCTCCTGCAGCGCGTGCACGCCGCCATAATGCTTGGTGAGGTTTTCGGTCTTCAGAACGATGTCGGACATGGTCAAGCTCCTATCGCCCGGCGGCGCTGGCGCCATTGATCGAGAACGACTGCGCCGACGATAATCACGCCCTTGACCATCTCCTGGTAGTAGGCGTCGAGGCGCAGGAAGGTGAAGCCGGAGATGATGACGCCGAAGATCAGCGAGCCGATCACGGTGCCGATGATAGACCCGCGACCGCCGGACAGCGAGACCCCGCCGATGACCGCCATGGCGATCGCGTCAAGCTCGTACATCACGCCCATGCCGGCCTGTGCGGTGAGGTTCTTGGAGGAGAGCACCACCGCGCCGATGGAGGCGAGGATGCCGGCGATCACATAGACCAGCACCTTGTGGTTGGCGATCTTGATGCCGGACATGCGCGCGGCGTCCTCGTTGGAGCCGATGGCGTAACAGTGCTTGCCGTATCTGGTGTAGCTCAGGATGAGCTGGAACAGGATCGCCAGCGAAATGAAGATGACGACCGGCATCAGCCCCTTGCCGATGGCCGCGAAGCTGTCGGTCGGGAACGAGATCGGCTGGCCCTTCGACCACCATTTGGCGATGCCGCGCGCCGTGACCATCATGCCGAGCGTGGCGATGAAGGGCGGAATGCGGGTGTAGGCGATGAGCAGGCCATTGATCATGCCGGCAATCAGGCCGCAGCCGACGGCGACCAGCAGCGGCACGAAGACCGGCAGGTCGGTCCAGCCATAGTCGATGAACATCGCCTTGGGGTTGGGATTGCCGTTAACGGTCGCAACCTGCGCGAAGCTCATGGCGATCATGGCGGTGGCGCCGACGATCGAGCCTGATGAGAGGTCGATGCCGCCGCAGATGATGACCTGGGTGACGCCGATGGCGATGATGCCGACGATCGACACCTGCAGGATGATGATCTGCAGGCGCTGCTCGTTGAAGATCGCGTCGACGTTGGGCCGGGTGTTGAACAGGAAGCTGTCGCCGAGGAAGACGCGGCCGATCAGCTCGAACGCGCCGACCAGGATGACCAGCGCCAGGAACACGTTGAACTCTGCAGGCCAGGGGCGCTTCTTGGCGTCATAGCTCAGCCCGCCGATGCCATGCGATGTCTGTGACACGTCTTCTTCCTCCGAATGACCGCGCCCGCTCTCCCGCCCGGTGGGGCGGGAGAAAGAAGGGAGCGGCGCCGCCCTATCAGCGGCCGGTTTCAGCCAGTCCGATGCGTCGGAGCGCCGCTCCACTCTTGTTTTGAGCAATTCCGGACGGAAAACCGTTTCACACTTTTCCTGGAATTGCTCTAGCGAAGCGCAGCCTCAGTTCTTCTTCAAGAACTTGTCGATGTTCGCCGGCGTGACGAGCTGGAAGGGGATATAGACCTTGTGCTCCACCTTCTCGCCCTTGGCGAGCTTCAACGCCGCGTCGAGCGCGCCGGCGCCCTGGCCGGCCGCGTCCTGGAAGACCGTCACGTCGAGATCGCCCGCCTGCATCGCGGCCAGCGCGTCCTGGGTGGCGTCGACGCCGCCGACCACGACCGACTTCATGTCGATGTTGGCTGCCTTCATCGCCTGGATCGCGCCGATGGCGCTTTCGTCGTTGTTGGCGATGACGCCGTCGAACGCCTTGCCGGACGACAGCCAGTTGGTCATCAGGTTCTGCGCTTCGTCACGCTTCCAGTTCGAGGTCTGCTTGTCGATGATCTTGATGAAATTGCAGTCCGGCGTGGCGATCACTTCGTCGATGTCCTTGGTCCGCTGCACCGCGGCCTGGTTCGACAGCTCGCCCATGATCACATAGACATTGGCTTCCTTCTTACCGGCTTCCTTGAGCAGGCGGCAGGCTTCCTTGGTCTCGAGCGTGCCGGATTCGGCCTCGTTCGAAGCGACGAAGGCCTGGTTGTCGGGCAATTTATCGACATTGACCGGCTCGCGGTTGACATAGACCAGCGGGATCTTGGCCGCGGCGGCCGCATCCGACATCGCCTGGGTGGCCGAGGTGTCGACCGGGTTGACGATGATGGCGTCGACGCCGGAAGCGGCGAAGTTCTTGATCTGGTCGAGCTGCTTGGCGACGTCGTTCTGCGCGTCCTCGACCTGCAGCTCGACGCCGTCCATGCCCTTGGCCTGCGCGATCATGCCGTTGCGCAGCACGGTCAGGAAATTGTCGTCGAAAAGAGCCATCGAAACGCCGATCTTGGCGGCGAAGGCGGACGAACTCATCAGCGCCGATAGCGCGACGCCCAAAAGCAGTTTCTTCATTTTAGTTTCTCCTCCACTTGGTGTCCGGCTGCACCGATTGAACCGGAATCCCCGATCTCTCCGGGGAATCTCTCCCTATGGCCGTTCCGACGGCGTTTTCCCTGCGCAAATGGAACGCCTGGTCCTCTGTTTGAAACAGATATTCCGGAACGAAAGAACCAAAATGCCCAGTTGGTGAAATATTTATTCCATTTCGCTCGGCGACGTCAAGGGAGATTCGGAATGGCCATGCCGGATTTTCATTGCCGACCAGCCTGCAGCGCCCTCCGTGTCCAGGGGACGGGTGTATTCCGCGGCGAATCTTGGGCCAATCCCGCCGCGAAGGAATTCCATCAGCCTGATGGATCACATCATTCCGGCGAATGGCGGCTCAGATGTTTTCCGGCAGATAGATGTCGAAGGGCAAAAACGTCTGGCCGGGCGCATTGGCGGCGCCGCTCTCGATGGCATGCGCCATCAGCTCGACAAGCTCGCGGCAAAGCGCCGCAAGCGGCGTCGAAATCACCATGGTGAGCATGTTGTCGGCAAGTGCCGCGCGCGAGAAGGCGTTGATCTCGTTGCAGACGACCGCGGGCATGTTCGCCGGCTTTGCTGCCCTCAGCGCCGCGACCGCGCCTTCCATGCCGCCGCCGGCGACATAGCAGCCGGCCAGGTCCGGATGCCGGGCCAGAAGGTCGAGCATCGCATCATGCGTCACCTGGTTGGCTTCCAGATTGACCAGCGTCTCCATCACGGTGAAGTCCGGCGCGTGCTCGCGGAAATAGGAGCGGAAGCCGATCTCGCGCAATTCATGGCCGTGAAAGCGGTGGCTGCCGACGAAAAGCGCGACCTTGCCCGGCTTCTTCGCCGTCTTGGCGATCATCCAGGCCGCGGTGCGGCCGACCTTGCGGTTGTCGAGGCCGACATAGCCCTCGCGGATGCCGGCGGCGAAGTCGGACAGCAGCGAAAAGACCGGTTGGCCCCTGGCCTTCAGCGCCTCGACCACCGCCGTCAGCGTCGGGTGGTCCGGGCCGACGACGGCGATGGCTCTCGATTTCGCCGCCAGCCTGCGCATCTGGGCGGCGATCTCGTCGGGCGCCAGCGAAGCGGCGAAGTCGATCGTCGCGACGCCACGGATGCGTTGCGATTGCGACACCGCCAGTTCCAGCTCGCGCGCGAAATCGCCGTAGAAGACATCGTTGCCGCGCAGCAGCAGGAAGCCGAGGCGGTATTCCGGCATTTCCTGGCGCATGCGCTGCTTGATCAGCCCGGCGGCGTGATAGCCGATATCGGTCGCCGCCTCGTAGACCCGGCGCGCCGTTTCCTTGCGCACCGGCAGGCGGTTGTTCAGCACCCTGTCGACGGTGGCGACGCTGACGCCGGAAACGCGCGCGAGATCGGTGATTGTCGGCCGCCTTGCCATGAATGCTCCATCGCCTGCTCGACTTGAGAGTAGTTCATTCTGATAGGAAATGAGAGAATCTATCTTTGTGACGTTGAGACTATCATGGCTTGAAGCTATGGTGAAGTCGAAGCCAGCCATGCGCGAGCCTGGGCCTGCCGAGGGCCGCTCGCCGGGCGGCGATGGAGGAACCCGCAATGACGGCAATCACGTCTTCGGCACTGCCCGGACGCGACTACAGCCTGACCGGCCGCGACGCCAAGCGCGCGGTCGAGAACGGGCTGTCGGCGGCCGAGTGGTACCATACCGAGATCCCGCGCAAGCAGATGAAGGAGCTGATGCAGCGCTCCGATCAGCCGGCGATCCGCGACACCATCGTCTGGCTCGGCGCGCTGATCCTCAGCGGCGCGGGCGGCGCCTGGTTCTGGGGCACTTGGTGGTGCGTGCCGTTCTTCTTCGTCTATGGCACGCTCTACGGCTCCTCGACCGATTCCCGCTGGCACGAATGCGGCCACGGCACCGCTTTCCGCACCCAGTGGATGAACGATGCCGTCTACCAGATCGCCTGCTTCATGATCATGCGCAATCCGGTGACCTGGCGCTGGAGCCATACGCGCCACCACACCGACACCATCATCGTCGGCCGCGATCCGGAGATCGCCGTCATGCGGCCGCCGGACCTTGTGCGCCTGGTGCTGAATTTCTTCGGCATTCTCGACGCCTGGCACGCGATGGCCGACATGGTGCGCAATGCCGCCGGCGTCATCAGCGCCGCGGAAAAGACCTTCATTCCCGAACAGGAGCAGCCCAAGGCCATCCGCGCCGCCCGCGTCTGGCTGGCCATCTACATAGCGACCATCGCGCTGGCGCTCTATCTGCATTCATGGCTGCCGCTGATGCTGGTCGGCCTGCCCCGCCTCTATGGCGCCTGGCACCACGTCATGACCGGGCTGCTGCAGCATGGCGGCCTCGCCGACAACGTCATCGACCATCGCCTGAACAGCCGCACGGTGCTGATGAACCCGGTCAGCCGGTTCATCTACTGGAACATGAACTACCATGTGGAGCACCACATGTTCCCAATGGTGCCCTATCATGCGCTGCCGAAGCTGCATGCGCTGATCAAGCACGACCTGCCGGCGCCGACGCCATCGATCCTGGCCGGTTATCGCGAGATGATTCCCGCCTTCCTGCGCCAGCTGCGCAACGAGGAGTACTTCCTCAAGCGCGAGCTGCCGCCGACGGCGAAGCCATACCGGGAAGAGCTGCACAACGACAATCCGGTGGCGGCCGCGGCCGAGTGACCGGCCCGACGCAACCGACACCAAGAATTTCGCTGGAGGACGACATGAGCGACTGGGTCGAGGCCTGCACGGCCGGAGACATCGACGAAGAGGACGTGATGCGGTTCGATCATGCCGGCCGCACCTACGCCATCTATCGCAGCCCGGAGGATGAGTATTTCGCGACCGACGGCCTGTGCTCGCATGAGAAGGTGCATCTGGCGGACGGGCTGGTGATGGACGACATCATCGAATGCCCGAAGCATAATGGCCGCTTCAACTACAAGACCGGCGACGCGCGCGGCGCGCCGGTCTGCGTCAACCTCAAGACCTATCCGGTCAAGGTCGACGCCGGCAAAGTCCTCATTCAGGTCGGGTGACGGCGATGACGGGAGGAATGGTGATCATCGGCGCCGGCGAATGCGGCGGGCGCGCCGCGCTCACGCTGCGCGACCTCGGTTATGACGGGCCGGTGACGCTGGTCGGCGACGAGCCGCATCTGCCCTATGAGCGGCCGCCGCTGTCGAAGGAAGCGATGACCGTCGCGGCGCCGCTGATCAAGGCGATCGCCAGCGACGAACTTTTGGCCGAGCGCTCGATCCGCCATATCCATTCCGTCCGCGCCGTCGCGATCGACCGCGCCGCGCATGCCGTGCGCCTGTCGGACGGTTCTTCCCTTGCCTATGACAAGCTGCTGCTCGCGACAGGATCCGTGCCGCGCAAGCTGCCGATGCCGGGCCTGGGCGGCCGCTGCGTTTATCTCAGAACCTTCAACGACGCGCTCGCCATCCGGTCCCATCTCAGCGCCGGCAACCGCGTCGCCATCATCGGCGGCGGCTTCATCGGCCTCGAGCTCGCCGCCTCGGCGCGCAAGCTCGGCGCCACGGTCACGGTGCTAGAGGCGCAGCCGCGCATCCTGATGCGCGGCGTGCCGGCCGAGATCGCCGAGATCATCCACAAGGCACATGAGACCGAAGGCGTGAAAGTGCTTACCGGCCAGGGTATCGCGGCCATTGCCGACAATGGTGTGGAAGTCCTCATCAAGCTTGCCGACGGCAACGAGGTCGTCGCCGATCTCGCGGTGATCGGCATCGGCGCTGTGCCGGTGACGGCGCTTGCCACCGAAGCGGGACTGGCGATCGACAACGGCATCGCCGTCGACGCTCAATTGCGCACCGATGATCCGGACATCTTCGCCGCCGGCGACTGCTGCTCGTTTCCGCTTGGCGTTTATGGCGGCCGGCGCGTGCGGCTCGAGGCCTGGCGCAATGCGCAGGAGCAGGGCGCTTTGGCCGCGAAGAACATGCTGGGCGCCAACGAGGCGCACGCCGCCGTGCCTTGGTTCTGGTCCGATCAGTACGGGCTAACCCTCCAGATCGCCGGGCTTTCGGACGAAGGCCGCTCGACGGTGCGGCGCGACCTCGACGACGGCGCCTTCATCCTGTTCCATTTGGCCGACGACGGGCGGCTGGTTGCCGCGAGCGGCATCGGCCCCGGCAATGCGGTGGCGCGCGACATCCGGCTGGCGGAGATGCTGATTGCGAAACGGGCAAGCCCGGCGCCCGAGGCGCTCGGCTCGCAGTCGGTCAAATTGAAGTCGCTGCTGGCGGCGTGAGAAGACTGGCTAGAAAAGCGCCTTCAGCTCGTCCAGCTTGTCGTTGACCAGCCAGCCGTAATAGTTCTCCTCCGGCAGCTTCTCCGGTTCCCCCGCGGCGCGGCGCTTCTCGTTCTCTTCCTTCAGTGCATAGGCGCGCTGCTCGGGATTGCCGACATTGTAGAGCGTGGCGGTCAGGCCCGGATTGTGCGAGATGTCGAAGCCGGCGATGCTGCGGTAGGCGTCGATCGACTTCCTGATGGTCGCGGCGACGTAGGGCAGCGTCAGGTCCGGATCCATGATGGTCTTGTAGACCGAGTTGGGATCTCCGACGTCGAGCTCCGGCAGGCCGGAGACCTTGTGCACGATGTCGCTCATCTGCAGCGCCGTTAGCGGGTTGAGCTGGCCGAGGCCGAAGGTCTGGCCGGCGTAATAGGGCTGGAAGAAAGTGGCGCCGAAGCGGTCATTGGGGAAGCTCGTCCCGCCGACGGTCTTGCCGCGGAAGGAATGGTTCCACACCTGCTCGCGGCACTCCCAGAGATCGTAGCTGTCGTCCATGCTGGCGCATTTCTCGAATTCCGGCCGCTGAACGAAATCGCTGACGTCCTCGCCGCCATAGGCAAAGGTGAGCTTGCTCGACAGATAGGACATCGCCTTGACGTAATAGGTCTGCAGCCGGTCGTAGGCGTCGACATTGTAGGTGTGCTCGCCGACGATGGCGCCGACGATATGCATCGGATCGATGCCGTAGGCCGCCGCCGTCTTCCTGATCTTGGCGCGAAGCTCGGCATCGTTCTGCAGCAGAGCGTAGACCTTGCGGTACTTGGCCTGGAAGGTGGTGTTGGTGGCCTGGGTGCGCCGGCTGGAGGCGCCGGGAATGTCGGGCTGCACGCCGTTGCGGTTGCCCGGCGGCACCATGGTCGCCGCATCGGCGCTTGCCACCGCCGCCGCCAATGCCAGGCCGAGAAAGAGAAGTACGCGTTTCTTCATGCGCCGCCGCCCTGGAGCAGCTCAGCTGTCGCCGATCCGCTCCAACTACTTATTTTTACGCAATTTCTGGCGGAAAACCGCTACGCACTTTTCCTGAAATTGCCTTCGGAATCGGCGGCAAACTAGGTAAAGCGGCCGGGAGAGTCGAGACGAGGCAAGCTTCCGACGGAACGAAAGGTGGCCAGATGGTACCATCTGGCCACACATGCCCGGCTTTACTTTAGAGGATGAACCGCGACAGGTCGGTGTTCCGCGACAGGTCGCCGACATGCTTCTCAACATAGGCGGCATCGATGGTGACCGCCGTGCCGTGGCGGTCCGGCGCGTCGTAGGAAATCTCGTCCAGCACCCGCTCCATCACCGTCTGCAGGCGTCTGGCGCCGATATTCTCGACATTGGCGTTGAGCTCGACGGCAATGCCGGCAAGCGAATCGATGGCGTCGTCGGTGAAGACGAGATCGACGCCCTCGGTCTTCATCAGCGCGATGTACTGCTTGATGAGGCTGGCCTCGGTCTCGGTCAGGATGCGGACGAAATCCTCCTTCTCCAGCGCCCGCAGCTCGACACGGATCGGCAGGCGGCCCTGCAGTTCCGGCAGCAGATCCGATGGCTTGGAGACGTGGAAGGCGCCCGAGGCGATGAACAGGATATGATCCGTCTTGATCGGCCCGTATTTGGTCGCGACCGTCGTGCCTTCGACCAGCGGCAGCAGGTCGCGCTGCACGCCTTCACGGGAAACGCCGGCGCCGATGCCGCCTTCGCGCGACGCGATCTTGTCGATCTCATCGATGAAGACGATGCCGTCATTCTCGGCCGATTCCAGCGCCCGGCGCACCACCTCGTCCTGGTCGAGCAGCTTGTCGGACTCGTCGTTGACCAGCACCGAATAGGAATCGCGCACCGTGGTCTTGCGGGTCTTGGTCTTGCGGCCCCCCATCGCCTTCGACAGCATGTCGTTGATGTTGAGCACGCCGATATTGGCGCCGGGCATGCCGGGAATCTCGAAGCCCGGCATGCCGCCGGTGCCGGTGTCGGCCACCTCGATCTCGATCTCCTTGTCGTCAAGCTCGCCGTCGCGCAGCCGCTTGCGGAAGCTGTCGCGGGTCGCGGGGCTTGCCGTCTTGCCGACCAGGGCTTCCAGAACGCGCTCCTCGGCGTTGACCTGCGCGCGTGCCTTGACGTCCTCGCGCATCTTCTCGCGTGCCAGGCCGATGGCGACCTCGACCAGATCGCGCACGATCTGCTCGACGTCGCGGCCGACATAGCCGACCTCGGTGAACTTGGTGGCCTCGACCTTGACGAAGGGCGCGCCGGCAAGCCGTGCCAGGCGGCGCGAGATCTCGGTCTTGCCGACGCCGGTCGGGCCGATCATCAGAATGTTCTTCGGCATCACCTCTTCGCGCATCTGGCCTTCCAGCTGCTGGCGGCGCCAGCGGTTGCGCAAGGCGATCGCCACGGCGCGCTTGGCGTCCTTCTGGCCGATGATGAAGCGGTCGAGTTCCGAAACGATTTCGCGAGGGGAGAAGGTGCTCATACTCAAATTCCACTTTGCCACTGCTTGATGGACTCGAACGGATGCAGCAGCATGATCACGTTGAGCGTCAGATTGTCCCGGATGATGTAGCCCGTGCCGAACTCGAAGATGAGGGCCAGGGCAACGATCACCCATATAGGAAGCTTTCGCGCCATCACAAATCCCAGCACCATGAACAACGTGTCGGACACCGAGTTGATGACGCTGTCGCCGTAGTAATTGAGCGAGATGGTGCCGGCGCGGTAGCGGTCAATGATGAAGGGGCTGTTTTCCAGCAACTCCCAGCCGCCTTCGATGAGGACGGCGAAGGCGAGCCTCAGCCCGACCGGCGAGCGCGGAAACAGAAACGTCGCCAGCGCATAGAACAGGAAGCCGTGGATGATATGCGAGAAGGTGTACCAGTCGGCGATGTGCTGGGAGTTCTCCGAGCTGTTCACCACGCCATGCCAGAGCTTGACGTAGCCGCAGGTGCAGATCGGCGGATGGCCCATGCCATAGAGAGCGCCGGCCTGGAAAATGACCAGCGCGAGCACCAGCAGCAGCCCCATCCGCCAGCTGTCTTCATAGGCGGAAAGCGTCTTGTCTTCCCCGGATGCGGTCATTGCGGTCAGTCCCCCTCTTCTGTGTCGGCTTCGGCCGCGTCGACGGCCATCAGCACGACGTCCCCATATTCCGAATGCCTGCGCCCGATCGGCCTGAAGCCGGCCTTCTCATAGGCGCGGATGGCGCGGCCATTGTCCGGATGCGGATCGATGATGACGCGCGGCGCGCCTTCTTCGAACAGTTCCTCGACGAACTGGCGGACAATCGCCGAACCGTGGCCGATGCTGAGCAGTTCCGCCGGGCCGATCGACAGATCGATGCCCAGCGTGCCGAATGGCTGGTCGGCGTACGGATGGTCGTCCTCGAGATGCGGATCGTAGCTCTGCAGGTAGGCGATCGGCCTGCCGTCGAGCTCGACGATCAGCGGCTCCACCGAAACCGAAGAGATATGCGCGCGGATCTCGGCGAGTTCCTTCTGCGGATCGGCCCACCATTCGGCGACATGCGGCTCGGCCAGCCAGCCGGCGATCGTCGGCAAGTCCTTCTCGGTGACCGGCCGAAAATCGTAGCTACGGTCTTGTTTGACCATGATCTTTTCCAAAACCCGGTTCCCACTTTTTGGGATCATGGCCGGCCGCCTCAGGCGGCATCGAGCGTTTCGACGACGAAGCTGCTGTTGGTGTAGACGCAGATGTCGGCCGCGATCTGCATGGCCCTGCGGGCGATCTCCTCGGCGTCCTTGTCGGTGTCCATCAGCGCGCGGGCCGCGGCCAGCGCGTAATTGCCGCCGGAGCCGATGGCCATGACGCCATGCTCGGGCTCGAGCACGTCGCCGGTGCCGGTCAGCGCCAGCGAGACCGACTTGTCGGCCACCAGCATCATCGCCTCCAGCCGGCGCAGATAGCGGTCGGTGCGCCAGTCCTTGGCGAGTTCGACGCAGGCCCGCGTCAGCTGGTCCGGATATTGTTCGAGCTTGCCTTCGAGGCGTTCGAGGAGGGTGAAGGCGTCGGCGGTGGCGCCGGCGAAACCGGCAATGACGCTGCCGCCCTTGCCGATGCGGCGCACCTTGCGGGCGTTGCCCTTCATGATGGTCTGGCCAAGGCTGACCTGGCCGTCGCCGGCGATCACGACCTTGTTGCCCTTGCGCACGCTGATGATGGTCGTGGCGTGCATGGTCAGTTCATTCGACATTTCCAGCTCCGATTCGCGCCATCCCTTTTCAAAGGCGATTGGCGCGGTACGAGTGACATTTGATCGCCATATGTATGCATGGGACGAGTGATTGCAAACCGCCCCTCCGGCAAGGCCGATACCGTCCGGAATGGCAACTGGCAATCGCCGGATCATGCTGATAGAAGGCTCTCGTTTTCAAGCCCATGACCTCTGGATAAGGACAGAGCGATGCCGTCGCGTTCCGCCGAAGTGAGCCGCAAGACCAGGGAAACCGAGATTTCCGTGTCGGTCCATGTCGACGGCAAGGGCAAATCCGACATCGCGACAGGCGTCGGCTTCTTCGACCATATGCTCGACCAGCTGTCGCGCCATTCGCTGATCGACATGACGGTCAAGGCCAAGGGCGATCTGCACATCGACGACCACCACACGGTCGAGGACACCGGCATCGCGATCGGCCAGGCGCTGAGCAAGGCTTTGGGCGAGCGGCGCGGCATCATGCGCTATGCCTCGATCGACCTTGCCATGGACGAGACACTGACGAGAGCAGCGATCGACGTTTCCGGCCGGCCGTTCCTGGTCTGGAACGTATCCTTCTCGTCGCCGAAGATCGGCACCTTCGATACCGAGCTGGTGCGCGAGTTCTTCCAGGCGCTGGCCCAGAATGCCGGCATCACGCTGCATGTGGCCAACCATTACGGCGCCAACAACCATCATGTCGCCGAGACCTGCTTCAAGGCGGTGGCGAGGGCGTTGCGCGCCGCGCTGGAGCCCGACCCGCGCCAGCCCGATGCGGTGCCGTCCACCAAGGGATCTCTGAAAGGATAGCCCTATGGCCATCTATGTCGTGATGGAGCCGCCGGCGGGCAGCAACAAGGCCGAGGAAGCGACCCTGGTGCGCGACGGCTTCACCTGGCTCGGGTTCCTGTTCTCGCCGATCTGGCTCGCCTGGCACCGGCTGTGGATCGAGGCCTTGCTTACCTTCGCCGTCATGGTGATCCTGTCGGTGCTCGGCGAAAAGCTCGGCCTTGAATGGGCCGGATCGGCCCTGTCGCTGCTGGTGTCGCTCTATGTCGGGCTCGAAGGGCAGGGCCTGCGGATATCGGCGCTGCGCCGCCGCGGCTGGCGTGAATGGGGCGTGGTCGAGGCCGGCAATCTTGGCGGCGCCGAGGCGCGCTACGTGCTGGAAGTCGGTGAACAGGAGGAAGAGCTGACATCCATGCCGCGCATCGTTCCCGATACGAGCCTGGCGCGCCCCGCCCAGACGGGCATGGCGCTTGGGCTGACCCATACACCGGGAAGGCCCTGAATATGCGGGTAGCAATCGTCGACTACGGCTCGGGCAATCTGCGCTCGGCCACCAAGGCTTTCGAGCGCGCCGCGCATGAGGCCGGCATTGCCGCGACCATCGACCTGACGGCCGACGCTGAACGGGTTCGCAGCGCCGACCGCATCGTTTTGCCGGGCGTCGGCGCCTATGCCGACTGCGCCGCCGGCCTGCATGCCGTTGCCGGTATGTGGGAAGCGGTGGAAGAGGTGGCTCTTCGCAAAGGACGGCCCTTCCTCGGCATCTGCGTCGGCATGCAGCTGATGTCGGAACGCGGCCTCGAGAAGACGATCACCAAGGGCTTCGGCTGGATTTCCGGCGACGTCAAGGAAATCACGCCGACGGATCCGGCGCTGAAGATCCCACAGATCGGCTGGAACACGATCGAGCTTCAACGCAAGCATCCGCTGTTTTCGGGCATCGAGACCGGTCCAAAGGGCCTGCACGCCTATTTCGTCCATTCCTATCATCTGGAGGCGAGGAACCCTGGCGAGGTGCTGGCGACCGCCGACTATGGCGGCCCGGTGACGGCGGCCGTGGCCCGCGACAACCTCGCCGGCACGCAGTTCCATCCCGAAAAGAGCCAGGCTCTCGGCCTGGCGCTGATCGCCAATTTCCTGAGATGGAGGCCGTAGCATGAGCAAGAAGGGCTATTGGATCGCCATGATCGATGTCCGCGACGCGGGGGCCTACAACAACTACTTCGAGGCCAACGCAAAAGCCTTCGCCAAATATGGCGCCAAGTTCCCGGTCCGGGCCGGGCGCTATACGAATCCGGAAGGGCCGACGGGGAACCGCCATGTGGTGGTGGAGTTTTCATCCTACGAAACGGCGCTCGCCTGCTATGAGTCGCCGGAATATCAGGAAGCCTTGAAATTCCGGCTGGCGGCGTCGACCGGCCATTTCGTGATCGTCGAGGGCGCCTGACCGTGATTCTCTTTCCCGCCATCGACCTCAAGGACGGCAAATGCGTGCGCCTGAAGCATGGCGACATGGCCACTGCCACCGTCTACAACGATGACCCGGCAGCCCAGGCGAGAGCCTTCGAGGAGCAGGGCTTCGAATGGCTGCACGTCGTCGACCTCAACGGCGCCTTCAAGGGCCAGAGCGTCAATTCCGCGGCGGTCGGCGCCATCCTCAAGGCGACGAAGAAGCCGGTCCAGCTCGGCGGCGGCATCCGCACGTTGGCGCAGATCGAGGACTGGCTGAACCGCGGCCTGGCGCGCGTCATCCTCGGCACGGTGGCCGTGCGCGAGCCCGAGCTCGTGAAGGAAGCCTGCAGGGCTTTCCCGGGCAAGATCGCGGTCGGCATCGACGCCAAGGGCGGCAAGGTCGCCGTCGAAGGCTGGGCGGAAGCCTCGGAACTCGGCGTCATCGAGCTGGCGAAGAAGTTCGAGGGCGCAGGCGTCGCCGCCATTATCTACACCGATATAGACCGCGACGGCGTGCTCTCCGGCATCAACTGGGACGCCACCATCGACCTCGCCGAGGCGGTGTCGATCCCGGTGATCGCCTCCGGCGGGCTCGCCTCGATCGCCGACATCGTACGCATGACCATGCCCGATGCCAGGAGGCTCGAAGGCGCGATCTCCGGCCGCGCGCTCTATGATGGGCGCATCGACCCGGCGGAGGCACTGGCGATCCTGCGCGGCGAAGGGGCGGAGGCAAGAACGTGAACATTTCGATCATCCTGGCGTCCTATGACAGCGGCCATTATCACGGCGGCTGCGGCCAGGGCCCCGACGCGCTCATCGCCGGCGGGCTGGCCGAGGCGTTGAAGCTTGCCGGCCACGACGTCGCCGTGCATGACATCGGCAAGGTGAGCGAGGATGAGCAGGAACGTGAGATCGCAACCGGATTTGCCGTCTGCAACGCCGTTTCGGGCGAGGTTCGCATCGCGCTGGACAATGGGCGCTTCCCCATCGTTCTGGCCGGCAACTGCCTGACCAGCGCGGGCGCGGTGGCCGGCGAAGGCGCGGACGCCATTATCTGGGCCGACCAGCACGGCGACCTCAACACGCCCGATACCTCCACCTCCGGCTTTCTCGACGGCATGGCGCTGGCGACGGTGCTCGGCCTGTGCTGGCGGCGGATGGCGGCACAGATTCCGGGGTTCAAGCCGATCGATGCGGCCCGTTGCGTGCTGGTCAACTCGCGCGACCTCGACCCGGCAGAGCAGGAATTGCTGGAGACGCTGCCGGTCATCCGCACCGAGTGCCCGGACTGGGCAGGCGCCGCGGAGAAGTTGAAAGCCGCCGGCGCCGAACGGGTCCATATGCATATCGATCTCGACATTCATGACCCCGAGGAACTGCAGGCCAATCGCTACACCACGCCCGGCGGTCCAGCGCCCGACGAGGTGCGGGCGGCAATGTGCGGCCTTGCAGGGCCGCTGACCGTTGCCGGGCTCACCATTTCCGCCTACGATCCGGCCTTCGACCCGAAGGGCGACGTGCCGCCGCTGGTCGGCGAGCTGGTGGTCGACCTGCTGTCGACCATGGAGCGGCGCTGATGCTGAAGGCCCGCGTCATTCCCTGCCTCGACGTCAAGAACGGCCGTGTCGTCAAGGGCGTCAATTTCGTCGACCTGGTCGATGCCGGCGATCCGGTCGAGGCCGCCAAGGCCTATGACGCGGCGGGCGCCGACGAGCTCTGTTTCCTCGACATCACCGCCTCGTCCGACAACCGCGAGACGATCTTCGACGTCGTCGCCCGCACCGCCGAACAATGCTTCATGCCGCTCACCGTCGGCGGCGGTGTGCGCCAGGTGGCCGACATCCGCAAGCTGCTTCTGGCCGGCGCCGACAAGGTGTCGATCAACACGGCGGCGGTGAAGAATCCGGATTTCGTCACTGAGGCCGCCGACAAGTTCGGCAACCAGTGCATTGTCGTCGCCATCGACGCCAAGAAGGTGTCGGCCGCCGGCGAAGCCGACCGCTGGGAGATCTTCACCCATGGCGGGCGCGAGAAGACCGGCATCGACGCGGTCGAGTTCGCCAGGCGGATGGTCGATCGCGGCGCCGGCGAGATCCTGCTGACCTCGATGGACCGCGACGGCACCAAGGCCGGCTACGACATCGCGCTCACCCGCGCCATCGCCGACGCCGTGCGCGTGCCAGTGATAGCTTCCGGCGGCGTCGGCACGCTCGATCACATGGTCGAGGGCATTCGCGATGGCCATGCCGGTGCGGTGCTTGCCGCCTCGATCTTCCATTTCGGCACCTACACCATCGCCGAGGCCAAGGCGCATATGGCCAGAGCCGGCCTGCCGATGCGGCTGGACTCGGCCGTCCATCGGACTTAAACCCCTGCCATGGCTCAATTTTCGCTCGCCGAACTGGAAACGATCATCCATGAGCGCGCCCATTCCGGCGACCCGGACTCGTGGACGGCGAAACTGTTCGCCAAGGGCATGGACAAGGCGGCGCAGAAGCTCGGCGAGGAAGCGGTCGAAACCGTGATCGCCGCCATTCGCGGCGATAGGCAGGCCCTCGTTTCGGAAAGCGCCGATCTTCTATATCATTGGCTGGTCGTCCTCGGCATCGCCGGCATTCCTTTGGACGACGTGCTGAAGGAGCTCGAGGGCCGCACCGGCCGCTCGGGCATCGCCGAGAAGGCGTCCCGGCCCCGGGGCTGATCGAAGGGAGCATGATGTCGCCCGAAAACCGCTTCGCACTTTTCGGCATCATGCTCTAGGAGGGCAGGAGACTCGATGGACCAGCTTGCTCCGACCGAGAAGTATTCCCCCTATCGCTTCTTCTCGGCCGAGCAATGGTCGCAATTCCGCGCCGACACGCCGCTCACGCTCACCGAGGACGAGATCGACCGGCTGCGTTCGCTCAACGACCCGGTCGACCTCGAAGAGGTCAAGCGCATCTACCTGTCGCTGTCCCGCCTGCTTTCGGCGCATGTCGAGGCGAGCCAGCTGCTGTTCAGGCAGCGCCAGGCCTTCTTCAACGCTGTCGACGTGGTCAAGACCCCCTTCATCATCGGCATTGCCGGTTCGGTCGCGGTCGGCAAATCGACCACGGCGCGCGTGCTGAAGGAATTGCTGGCGCGCTGGCCGTCGAGCCCGAAGGTCGACCTCGTCACCACCGACGGCTTCCTTTTGCCGAACGAGATCCTGCGCCGAGACAATCTGATGGAGCGCAAAGGCTTTCCCGACAGCTACGACGTCGGCGCGCTGCTTCGGTTCCTGTCGGGCATCAAGTCGGCGCAGCGCGATGTCCGCGCGCCAGTCTATTCGCACTTGACCTACGACGTCATTCCCGGCGAGTTCCAGACCATCGACCGGCCTGACATATTGATCTTCGAGGGCATCAACGTGCTGCAGCCCGGCAAGCTGCCGAAGGACGGCAAGATCGTGCCGTTCCTGTCCGACTTCTTCGACTTCGCCATCTATATCGATGCCGACGAGAAGCTGATCCACCAGTGGTACATCCAGCGCTTCATGCGCCTGCGCGAGACCGCCTTCCGTAACCCGAACTCCTTCTTCCACCGCTATTCGCAGCTTTCGGAGGACGCCGCGCGCGCCATCGCCGAGGGCCTGTGGAGCAATATCAACCTGAAGAATCTGCGCGAGAATATCCTGCCGACCAGGGCGCGCGCCGACCTTATCCTGCGCAAGGGCGCCAATCACCTGGTCGAGGAAGTGGCGCTGCGGAAGCTTTGACCATCCCGCCGTGGCGTCGGTCGACCGAGGCAATTCCGGAAAATTGCGTGGCTCCCGTCCCGATGCTCACGAAATCGCGAAGACCGCCTCGGGACGAGCAGCGGGTTGCGTGCGCGGCGCCGGCAACCGGCGATCCGCCGGGACCAGCTTGCGAGCCACGACATAGATCAGCAGCGTCACGGAAGCGGCAACATAGCCGTCGATCGCATAGTGCCAGGCCAGATAGACCGAACTGGCCGCGACAAAGGCCACATAGAGGAACGCCAGCGCGCCGAGATAGCGGTTGTACTCGCGCAGGAACAGCGCGTTAAGCGTTACCAAAGCGACATGGACGCTGGGAAACGCCGAAATGCCCGAAGCAAAACCCGTCCGCCCGGCTTCGTTCAGCGACCACAGATAGTTCTGATTGGAAACAGCGGAGTTGGGCGCTCCAAGCCCTTTGGCCAGGAAGGCCAGCTGCTCGCCAAACCGCGCGGTGTCTTCCGTCACGAGGCCGTAAAATGCCGGGCCAGCCGACAGGAACAGTGCGGCCAGCACGTTTCCGACAACAATCCAGACCGCCATGAAGCAGGCCAGATAGCGTGTCCGAATTGATGCCGCCTTGGGCGATGTCGCGACAAAGAACAGGGTGGTGAAATTGAGCAGGAACCACAAGGCGTTGTAGTTCCACTCTACCAGGACGCGCACCGAGTCATTTTTGGCCACCGCGTAGAGCCAGCGCCACGGATCAACTCCAAAATGCAGGAAGTTGTCGATGTTGGCCTGCACGACATCGAACCGAAAACCGCCCTGCCAGACAGGCATGGCGTTTTTTACCGACGTGAACGTGCCCTGGAAGATCATCAGCGCCACGAGAAGGCATAGTCCGGACAGGAAATATGCCAACCGGCTGTTGGAAAACGTGGCTTTCACGACAAGAGGCCGCCGGGAGTTGAAACGGTACAAGATGAGGATCGCGTCAAAAATGACGACGAATATGGGGAATACCAGACAGTTAAGCTTTATCCAGTCCGCAAAATATATCGAGTACGCGCTGCGGTCATCCGCGCCGACGGCATGAAGAAAAACCAGCCCGGCCAACGTGTAGGCGGCAATTGTGAGGTAAAGGCCCGAATCCCTGCGGACAAGCTGCGCCGCCGCACCGACGATCGGCCCGGCGCGATTGAAAACTGATCGCGTCATAACCATTGCCCAAGCCCTGATACCGGAGTGCATCAAGCGATTTCGCTCTGGCTGGAATCGCTTTTTCGGCCCCCGAGTCCTTGCTTTCCCTGCGGTTGCAGGCGAGCCGCCGCCGCGCGGTTCCCCGACATTGCTCTGGTCTATGGGAGAAATCTGTAGATTCGGTTAGCTGCGGCGAAGCCGGCGCGGTCGGATCGATTTAATGCATGTCGCCCAGAAGTGTGCAGCGGTTCTGGGACAACGACATGCATCAAAACAAAGGCTTAAAGCGCGTCGCCTGAATCCGTTTCAGCGCGACGCGCTTTAACGCTCCGGCCATTGTCGTCAGCCGGGCACCGTCACCCGCCGCAGCGTCAGATTGATTCGGCCGCCATTCTTCAACAGCGCCGATGTCGCGGGGTAGATGCGGTCGACGCCGTGGAATGAGAGGCGCCCCTCGCCGCCGAGCACGACGACATCGCCGCTCCTCAGCCTGAACGACTTCGTGCCGCCTTCGCGCGTGGTCTGGCCGACCCGGAACAGGCAGTCGTCGCCCAGCGACACCGAGACGACGGGCGCGGCGAAATCCTGCTCGTCGCGGTCCTGGTGCAGGCCCATCTTGGCGTCCGCCGAATAGAAATTGACGAGGCAGGCCTCAGGCGGATGCGCATAGGCCGAGACCTCGCGCCACACTTTTAGCAAGGCTTCGGGGATCGGCGGCCACGGCTGCCCCGTCACCGGGTGCGTTGGCTGGTAGCGATAGCCGCGCTCGCGGTCCGTCACCCAGCCGAGCGCGCCGCAATTGGTCATGCGCACGCTCATCTCCTTGCCGGTGCGCGGCATGGCCGGCACATAGAGCGGCGCCGCCTGCACGACGCGCCTGATCTCCTCGACCAGCGCTTCCTGCGCCGGGCGCGGCAGATAGCCCGGCATATGGCGAACGCCGTTGGGCAGAACGAGCATGGACCACCGTCTCTTCGATTGACGCCGGCACAGCATGCCATCGACAAAGGAAAACGGCGACCCGAAAGCCGCCGTTCTCCGTTCTTCCATGTCGATTGCCGGTCAGGCGAGATCGGGGATGCGCAGCACCTGGCCTGGATAGATCTTGTCGGGATGGGTCAGCATCGGCCGGTTCGCCTCGAAAATGATGGTGTTCTTGGCGCCCTGGCCCTTGCCGTAGCTCTTTTCGGCGATCTTCCAGAGGTTGTCGCCTTTCTGGACGGTGTAGAAGGTCGGCTCCTTGGCCGGGCTTGCCGCCTTGCCGGCTTCGGGCGCGACCTGCAATTCGTCGGCCTGCACCTTGGAAACGCCAAGTGTGTTGCCGACGGCGACGACGGCTTTTTCGAAGATCGACTGATCCTTGACCGTGCCCTTGAGCACAGCCGTGTCGCCCTTGACCTCCACTTGCACGCCGTCGGTGCCGAGCTTGTGGGAATCGAGCTCCTGCTTGAGCGTGTCGGCGCTGGGTGGCGCTTCCTCGCCGCCGAAGCCAAGCTTCTTGCCGACGCCTTTGACGAAATCGAACATGCCCATCTTTTGGTCTCCTCGTGTGGCGGGAGCCCGAGCTTGCCATCTGCAACCCAGAATTGGAAGCGGCTTCGTTCCCGCAATCGCCGCGGTGCTTAAAGCGCGTCACGCAGAACGGCTTCAGGCGACGCGTTTTAAGTCTTTGTTTGATGCATGTCGTTCTCCCAAAGCCGCTGCACGCTTTTGGGCGACATGCATTAATCGTTCTCTACCCGGCCGCGCAGCTTCTTCACCGTCGAGCGCCCGGCCTTGGTCTTGAGGCGCCGCTCGACGGCTCCTTTCGAAGGCTTCGTCTTCTTGCGCGGCGGCGGCGGCGGTTCGGCCGCCTTGGCGACCAGCGCCGTCAGCCTCGCCCGCGCGTCGGCGCGGTTCTGTTCCTGGGTGCGGAATCGCCCGGCTTCGATGACGATGACGCCATCCTTGGTGGCGCGTTGGCCGGCAAGCCTGATGGCGCGCTCGCGCACGCGGTCGGACAATCCGGAAGCATTCGCCGCGTCGAAGCGCAGCTGCACGGCCGTCGCCACCTTGTTGACGTTCTGGCCGCCCGGACCGGAGGAGCGGATGAAATCCTCATGCAGGTCACCTGGATGGATGACCGCGTCATTGGCGATGATGATCCTGTCGTCGGCGCTCATGCGCGCAGTCATGACGCGGCGGCGGCAAAAAGAAAAGGCCCGGCGGAAGCCGGGCCCTGGAGGAACGGCGACTAACACACGTCGCGACGAAATGGGTTCGGGCGCCGCGCTCTAAAGTCTTTGTCCTGATGCATGTCGTTCGCCCAAAACCGCTGCGCACTTTTGGGCGACATACACTATTCGGCCGCCTCCTGCAGATGCGGCGCAGCGCCCAAGATGGCTGCGTCGACATGCTTTTCGAATTTCTCGAAATTGACCGCGAACATGCCAACCAGCTTCGCAGCCTGCCGGTCGTAGGCGGCCTTGTCGGCCCAGGTCGAGCGCGGATCGAGGATGGCGCCGTCGACGCCCGGAACCGCCACCGGCACCTCGAAGCCGAAATTGGCGTCGGTGCGGAATTCGGCGGCATTGAGCGAGCCGTCGAGCGCGGCACCCAGCAGGGCGCGCGTCACCTTGATTGGCATGCGGCGGCCGGTGCCGTAGGCGCCGCCGGTCCAGCCGGTATTGACCAGCCAGCAATCGACGCCGTGGCCGGCGATCAGCTCGCGCAGCAGCTTGCCGTATTCGGACGGATGCCGCGGCATGAAGGGCGCGCCGAAGCAGGTCGAGAACGTCGCCTCGGGCTCGGTGACGCCCTTCTCCGTCCCGGCGACTTTGGCGGTGTAGCCGGAGAGGAAATGATACATCGCCTGCGCCGGTGTCAGCCTGGCGATCGGCGGCATGACGCCGAAGGCATCGGCGGTCAGCATGATGATGTTCTTCGGATGGCCGGCGCGGCCGGTCCTCGAGGCATTGGGGATATAATCCAGCGGATAGGCGCAGCGCGTGTTTTCGGTGAGGCTGCCGTCGTCGAAATCCGGCACGCGGCCGGCGTTGAGCACGACATTCTCCAGCACCGTGCCGAAGCGCTGCGTGGTGGCGAAGATCTCCGGCTCCGCCTCGGCCGAGAGCCTGATGGTCTTGGCGTAGCAGCCGCCTTCGAAGTTGAAGACGCCTTGCGGACCCCAGCCGTGCTCGTCGTCGCCGATCAGCGTGCGCGACGGGTCGGCGGAAAGCGTCGTCTTGCCGGTGCCGGACAGGCCGAAGAAGACGGCCGCGTCGCCGGCGGGCCCTTCATTGGCCGAGCAATGCATCGGCATCACGCCCTTTTCCGGCAACAGGTAGTTCAGCATGGTGAACACCGACTTCTTCATCTCGCCGGCATAGGACGTGCCGCCGATCAGCACGATCTTGCGGGTGAGGTCGACCGCGATCACCGTTTCGGTGCGGGTGCCGTGGCGGGCCGGGTCGGCGCGGAAGGACGGCAGATCGATGATCGTCATCTCCGGCACGAAGCGTTCGAGTTCGGCCGCCTGCGGACGGATCAGGAGATTGCGGATGAACAGCGAATGCCAGGCGAATTCGGTGACGACCCGAACCGGCAACCGGAGCTCGGCATCGGCGCCGCCGACGAGGTCCTGCACATAGAGGTCCTTGGCCGTCGCATGGGCGCGGAAATCGGCATAGAGCGCATCGAACTCGGCCGGCGAGATCGCCTTGTTGTTGTCCCACCAGACATGCGGGCCGGTGTTGTCGTCGCGCACGATGAACTTGTCCTTCGGCGAGCGGCCGGTGTGCTGGCCGGTCTCGGCAACCAGCGCGCCCTGCGCCGTCAGTTTCGCCTCGCCGCGGCGGATCGCGTCCTCATAGAGTTCGGCGGCGCCGAAATTGTAACGCACCGCGCCCGTGGTCTTCAGACCGATCGCATCAATGGCGCAGTCGGGGTTGCGTTTGCCGGCTTCCGACATCAAATTTCCTCTCTGGATTTGGCCGCATTCGACCGGTGGGTTCCGGAGCCCGCAATAGGACCGATACGGTTCAGAACCAGAAAAGCCAAATGATATCAAATCATTAATCGATTTAAAAAATTTGAAAGTTGTTTAAATCGTTTATATGTGCAAAAAGTCACAGAGGTTGCCCAAAGGATTGGCAGGCTTCGTTCGTCCAATCCCGTAACGGGTGCGATCGTGTGTAGCGGCAGGCCACCCGTGACTTCGGACTGGGCCCGTGCCACATTTTGTACCCAATTTGTCCTGCAAAAGCCCTTTCTCGACGACAGAAGGGACCGCTCATGAGGGAGCCGCTTGAAATGGCAACAATCGCGCTTGTCGATGACGACCGCAACATCCTGACTTCGGTGTCGATCGCGCTCGAATCCGAAGGCTACCGCGTCGAAACCTACACGGATGGTGCGTCGGCGCTGGAAGGTTTGGCGGCGCGTCCGCCGAACCTCGCCATCCTCGACATCAAGATGCCGCGCATGGACGGCATGGAGCTCCTGCGCCGGATGCGGCAGAAGTCCGACCTGCCGGTGATCTTCCTGACCTCGAAGGACGACGAGATCGACGAATTGTTCGGCCTCAAGATGGGCGCCGACGACTTCATCCGCAAGCCGTTCTCGCAGCGCCTGCTGGTCGAGCGGGTACGCGCGGTGCTGCGCCGCACCAGCGCCCGCGAGGCGGCCGCCAAGGCGCCCAGCCAGCAGGCGCGCTCGCTCGAACGCGGCCAGCTGGTGATGGATCAGGAACGGCACACCTGCACCTGGAAGGGCGAGCCGGTGACGCTGACGGTGACCGAATTCCTGATCCTGCATTCGCTGGCGCAGCGCCCCGGCGTGGTAAAAAGCCGTGATGCGCTGATGGATTCGGCCTATGATGAGCAGGTCTATGTCGACGACCGCACCATCGACAGCCACATCAAGCGGCTGCGCAAGAAGTTCAAGGCCGTCGATGACGACTTCGAGATGATCGAAACCCTGTACGGAGTCGGATACCGGTTCCGCGAAGCTTGATGTAGTGAATAGCCAATGGTGAATGGTGAATGGCGGCTCACTCTACGACCTGGCTCTATCTTGAGCGCCCATTTTTCCATTCACCATTCACCATTCACCAAACAGGGACTGCTATTCGATGGCAGTTGAGATAGAGCGAGGCAGGCGGGCGGGCGCGACAAGGCGCCCGCCGCGGATCGTGCCCGCATTCGTGTCGAAGATCACCGTGCCGATGCGCCGGTTCCTCGGCCACCACATCTTCTCCAGCCTGACGCGGCGCATCCTGTTCCTCAACCTGGCCGGCCTCGCCGTGCTGGTCACCGGCATCCTTTACCTCAACACCTTCCGCGACGGGCTGATCGACGCCCGCGTCGAAAGCCTGATGACGCAAGGCGAGATCATCGCTGGCGCCATCGCGGCCTCGGCGACGGTCGAAACCGACTCGATCAGCATCGATCCGGAAAAGCTGCTCGAGCTGCAGGCCGGCGAAAGCCTGGGGCCGGGTTCCGACCAGCTCGACAATCTCGACTTCCCGATCAATCCCGAGCGCGTGGCGCCGGTGCTCAGACGGCTGATCTCGCCGACCCGCACACGCGCCCGCATCTATGACCGCGACGCGAACCTTTTGCTCGACTCTCGCCATCTTTATTCGCGCGGCCAGATCCTGCGCTACGACCTGCCGCCCGTCGATGACGAGCAGCCGGACCTTTTGGAGCGCGTCGAGAAATTCGTCTTCGACTTCTTCCGCAACAAGGACCTGCCCGTCTATCACGAGCAGCCAGGCGGCAACGGCGCGGCCTTCCCCGAAGTGGTCAAGGCGCTGACCGGCGGCCCGTCGACCATTGTGCGGGTGAGCGAGCAGGGCGAACAGATCGTCTCGGTCGCGGTGCCGATCCAGCGCTTCCGCGCCGTGCTCGGCGTGCTGATGCTGTCCACCGAAGGCGGCGACATCGACAAGATCGTGGCGGCCGAGCGCAAGGCGATCCTGCGCGTGTTCGGCATCGCTGCCCTCGTCACCGCCATCCTCTCGATGCTTCTGGCCTCGACCATCGCCAATCCGTTGCGACGGCTTTCCGCCGCCGCCGTCCGGGTGCGGCGCGGCGTCAAGAACCGTGAGGAGATCCCGGACTTCTCCGACCGCCAGGACGAGATCGGCAATCTGTCGATCGCGGTACGCGACATGACCAACGCGCTCTATGCGCGCATCGAGGCCATCGAAAGCTTCGCCGCCGACGTGTCGCACGAGCTCAAGAACCCGCTGACCTCGCTGCGCAGCGCGGTCGAAACGCTGCCGCTGGCCAAGAACGAGAATTCACGCGGGCGGCTGATGGAGATCATCCAGCACGACGTGAGGCGGCTCGACCGGCTGATCACCGACATTTCCGATGCGTCCCGTCTCGACGCCGAGTTGGCGCGCGAGGATGCCTCGACGGTCGATCTGAAGAAATTCGTCACCGACCTCATCGCGGTCTCGCGCGAGACGACGCGCAACAAGAAGGCGGTGGAGATCGAGCTCAAGGTCGCCAAGCTGCCGCAGGGCGTCAAAGGCTATGTCGTCGTCGGCCACGACCTCAGGATCGGCCAGGTCATCACCAACCTGATCGAGAATGCCCGCTCCTTCGTTCCGGAGGAACACGGCCATATCACCATCTCGCTGGCGCGCGCCGGCAAGTTCAACATCGTCACCGTCGACGACAACGGCCCGGGCATCAGGGCCGAAAAGATCGACCGCATTTTCGAGCGCTTCTATACCGACCGGCCGGCCGGCGAGGCTTTTGGCCAGAACTCCGGCCTAGGCCTGTCGATCAGCCGCCAGATCGTCGAGGCACATGGCGGCACGCTGACGGCGGAAAACATCCCCGGCACCAAGCCCGGCGAGATCAAGGGCGCGCGCTTCGTGGTGACGCTGCCGGCCGAAGGCTGATCTCCAGACACGATAGCAAGACACGGATCATGCCCGACCCTGCCGTGAAGCCTGAAAACATCCATGGAACCGCGGTTCTCATCGGCGAGCGCGGCGTCCTCATCACCGGGCCGTCCGGCGCCGGCAAGACGACACTGGCGCTGACGCTCATCGACCATTGCCGGGTCCGCGGGCTGTTTTCGCGGCTGATCAGCGACGACAGACTGCTTGCCGCCGCGCATGGCGGGCGGCTGGTCTGCCGGGCGCCGGCCGCCATCGCCGGCCTTGCCGAAGTGCCGGGCTTCATGCCGTGCCGGCTGCCGTTCGAGCCGGGCGGCGTGATCGACCTCCATATCCGGCTGGTGCCGAAGGAAGAAATGGCTCGTTTCCAGGAAGAGATCAGCGAGCCGGTCGCGGGCTGCGCGGTGCCGCGCATCGATCTTGCCGAGCGCAACGCCGCCACGGCGTTGCCGGCCGTGATGGCGCGGCTGTCAATACCGCCTTTTTCATGATCCGGTCCGGGTTTTTTGCTGCAATGCGTCAAAATGGCCCGGGCCGTCGCAATTTTGGGCTTGTCAACCGGCCGTGCGTCGACAAGATAGCGCTCCCGCCGCCTGGAATGGCCGGCGAACATAAGATACGCCTGTAAAGCGGCGATGACGGGAGCCACCAAAGAATGATCGGACTCGTGCTCGTGACGCACGGTCAACTCGCCACCGAGTTCCGGCATGCCGTAGAACATGTGGTGGGGCCACAGGACAATTTCGAAACGGTCGCGATCGGCGCCGACGACGACATGGAGAAGCGCCGGGCCGACATCGTCGACGCGGTCGCGCGCGTCGATACCGGGGCCGGCGTCATCGTGCTCACCGACATGTTCGGTGGCACGCCTTCCAACCTCGCCATCTCTGTCATGGATTCCGGCCGCACCGAGGTGATCGCCGGCATGAACCTGCCGATGCTGATCAAGCTCTCCTCGGTCCGCAAGGGCGACAACATGGCCGCCGCGCTCGACGAGGCGCAGGCCGCGGGCCGCAAATACATCAACGTCGCCAGCCAGCTTCTGAGCAGCAAATGAACGCCCATGCGTCGGAGAAGGACGAGGTGGTGCGGGAGCTGCCGATCGTCAACCAGCGCGGCCTGCATGCCCGCGCCTCGGCCAAATTCGTCCAGGTCGCCAGCGGATTCGATGCCACCATCCATGTCGAGAAGGACGGCGTGAAGGTCGGCGGCACCTCGATCATGGGTCTGATGATGCTGGCGGCAAGCCCCGGCTATTCGATCCGCGTCACCGCCACCGGCCCGCAAGCCGCGCCGGCCATGGACGCGTTGGAGCAGCTGGTCGCCTCGCGTTTCGGCGAGGAAATCTGACGAGCAAGTTTTTGGCTTTATGCGGGGCGAGGCACCTATGGGCGATCTCGTTGGCCGAGTTCTCGCGCCGCTACGATCCAGCACGGCAGCAAGGCCAGGCCGTCATGTCCGGCAGGACGTGGGCGTCAAATGTGAGAGAGCAGCTCGGGACTAACCGGGCCGGAACACGCGTTGACCTTACAGCAGGGTAGGAAACGCCCACAATAGAGCAAGCCTCGCCGCAGGGCCGCTTGAAGGAGCGGCAACATTCAGGGCAAGGCGCTCTTTAAATCGGAGAAATCCAATGGCACACCTTGGAAACGTCGCGTTTGCGGCGGCGATGGCGATTGGCTTGTCGTCGACCGCAGCGTCGGCGGCAACAGCGGTAGATGTTCGGCTTTGGGACCAAGGCGCGGGAATGGCGATGGGGACCGGCATGGCTTACCAGGCTCCGGGCCTCGATTTGTCAAAGGCGACGATGGGAGTGAGAGCGTCGCGATCCAGCGCCCCGGCCGGCGCCGTATCGTTCGAGGTCACCAACACCTCGAAGGATACCGTCCATGAGATGGTCGTCATACATCTAAAGGATCCGGCGCAACCGCTTCCCTATGTCGGGAGCGACGCCAAGGCGGACGAAAGCAAGGCTGACGCCAGGGGGGAGGTTCCCGAGCTCAAGCCGGGCAAATCGGGCAAACTGACGGTGACCCTGGAACCGGGCAAGTATCTGTTGATCTGCAATCAGCCGAAACACTTCGCCGCCGGCATGTGGGCCTTGTTTGAAGTCACCAGGTAGGCAACACGGGTTGGCCTCTGCGCGCAGTGCCCCAGCTTGAGCTTGGCGAAGCAGCCCGCATCCTTGCCGCGACCGTGATGTTCACATAATCCAGGATCGCGGGTCGGTCGCGAGGCTGAATGGCATCTGACGCGCGTGTCTGTTCATCGCTCATGAGCAGGACCCGGTTCAAATGCATGTCGTTATCCCAAAACCGCCGGACACTTTTGGGCGACATGCATTGATGTAAAGACATGCACGAATAAAGATTTCTTTATATCCCATTGTCGTTTGGCGGCCGATCTGCTAGTCAGGCCGGCAATCCGCGCCCCTCCATGCGCCGTCCCGGCGCCGGCGCGCTTTTTGAGACAATCACACCGGAGCACTGCCATGACGGGTAGCAAGGACTATGTGGTCGCCGACATTTCGCTTGCCGGCTGGGGCCGCAAGGAGATCGAGATCGCCGAAACCGAAATGCCGGGCCTGATGGCCTGCCGCGAGGAGTTCGGCGACAAGAAGCCGCTCAAGGGCGCGCGCATCACCGGCTCGCTGCACATGACGATCCAGACAGCGGTGCTGATCGAGACGCTGAAGGCGCTGGGCGCCGACATCCGCTGGGCTTCCTGCAACATCTTCTCGACCCAGGACCACGCCGCCGCGGCGATCGCCGAGGCGGGCATTCCAGTGTTCGCCATCAAGGGCGAGACGCTCGAGGACTACTGGAACTACACCGATAGGATCTTCCAGTGGGCCGACGGCGGCACCTCAAACATGATCCTCGACGATGGCGGCGACGCCACCATGTATATCCTGCTCGGCGCGCGCGCCGAGGCCGGCGAGGACGTGCTGTCCAATCCGGGCAGCGAGGAGGAAGAGATCCTGTTCGCCCAGATCAAGAAGCGCATGAAGGCTTCGCCGGGCTTCTTCGCCAAGCAGAGGGAAGCGATCCGCGGCGTCACCGAGGAGACGACCACCGGCGTCAACCGTCTCTACCAGCTGCAGAAGAAGGGCCTGCTGCCCTTCCCGGCGATCAACGTCAACGATTCCGTCACCAAGTCGAAGTTCGACAACAAATACGGCTGCAAGGAATCGCTGGTCGACGGCATCCGTCGCGGCACCGATACGATGATGGCCGGCAAGGTCGCCGTGGTCTGCGGCTATGGCGACGTCGGCAAGGGCTCGTCGGCCTCGCTGCGCGGCGCCGGCGCCCGCGTCAAGGTGACCGAGGTCGACCCGATCTGTGCCCTGCAGGCGGCGATGGACGGCTTCGAGGTGGTCACGCTGGAAGACGCGGCGCCCACCGCCGACATCGTCATCACCACCACCGGCAACAAGGACGTCGTCACGCTCGACCATATGCGGGCGATGAAGGACATGGTGATCGTCGGCAACATCGGCCACTTCGACAACGAGATCCAGGTGGCCTCGCTGCGCAACCTGAAATGGACCAACGTCAAGCCGCAGGTCGACATGATCACCTTCCCGGACGGCAAGCGGATGATCCTTCTGTCCGAAGGCCGGCTGCTCAACCTCGGCAACGCCACCGGCCATCCGAGCTTCGTCATGTCGGCCTCGTTCACCAACCAGGTGCTGGCGCAGATCGAGCTCTTCACCAAGCATGGCCAGTACCAGAACCAGGTCTATGTGCTGCCCAAGCACCTCGACGAGAAGGTGGCGCGGCTGCATCTCGACAAGCTTGGCGCCAAGCTCACCGAGCTGTCGGGTGAACAGGCCGCCTATATCGGCGTGACGCCGCAGGGTCCGTACAAGCCGGAACACTACCGCTATTAACCAAAGCGAAAATATCTACAATATATTGAAGCCGGGTGTTGACTTTCCACCCGGCTTCATTTTTTGCGCCCATGATTCTTCACGCCGATTCCGGCAGGCGTTATTGTTGTGATTCGCGGTCCGGGGACAGTTGGGCCGGGAACGCATTCAGGGCGGTCTTGCATTCAAGCGGCGAAGAGGACCAAGACATGCCGGGGGATAACCCGCCACGCGCGGGAAAGGCCGTTTCCGGCGGCCACGAGGATTCGATCGGTACCGGCTGCGCCGCGTCAGGCGGCGGTTTTCCGTGGCGCGCCGGCGTTCGCCTCGGCAGGCTTCTTGCCGCCTCCGCACTTTCGGGCTCGTTGCTTGGCCTTGCGGCGCATGCCGACACCGGCATCGCGCAGAGGGCGGCCCCGGCGGTCAGCACCGTCGAAGTCATGCAGCTTGCCATGTTCGTCGGCGTCATGGGCGCGGCCCTTGTCTCGGCCATCTTCCTGATCCGCGAGCGGGCGCGCACTTCGGCGCAAAATACCGAGCTTAGAGCCCGCATCGCCGATGTGAACGCGGCCCTGCAGCGTTCTGAGGCCCTGCTCAATTTGCGTGACCAGCGCGTCGTCGTCTGGTCTTCCGAGAACAAGAAGCCGGAGCTGATCGGCAGCCTGCCGCTGGAAAGCGGGGCGCCGGACGAGAGGTCCGCCTTCCTCGCCTTCGGCCGCTGGCTGATGCCGCGCTCGGCCGCGGCGCTCGAGAACGCCATAGCTGCGCTCCGCGACAGGTCGAAGGCCTTCGACCTCGTCGTCGAGACGCAGGCAGGCATGCCGTTGGAGGTGCATGGCCGCAAGAGCGCCGCGCATGTGCTGGTCCGCTTCATCTCGCTGTCGGAAACGCTGCGCAGCCAGGCCCGGCTGAAGATCGAAAACCAGCGGCTCAGCGCCGACTACGACACCATGCTCGGCCTGCTCGACGCGCTGAAGATGCCGGCATGGCTGCGCTCGGCCGACGGGCGGCTGAGTTGGGTCAACCGCGCCTATGCCGAGGCGGTGGAAGCGGAAAGCGCAGGCGCCGCGGTGCGCGAAGCGAAGGAGTTCCTCGGCGGACAGGCGCGTGAGCAAATCGCCGAGCAGCACAAGTCGCGTCCCGTCTTCGAGCAAACGCTGTCGACGGTGATCGAGGGCGATCGCCGCATGTTTTCGGTCACCGACTTCGCCAACGCCGATAGCTCGGCGGGATTGGCCTGCGACATCAGCGCTATCGAGACGATCCGCGCCGAATATGAGCGGACCGTGCGCAGCCATGCCGACACGCTCGACCAGCTCAACACGGCCGTGGCGATCTTCGATACGGACGAGAAGCTGCGCTTCTTCAACCAGGCATTCCAGAAGCTGTGGGGCCTCGACAGCGGTTTCCTGCACAGCGCGCCCGACAACGCCTTGCTGCTCGACCGGCTGCGCAGCGAAGGCAAGATCGCCGAGCAGCCCGAATGGCGGCGCTGGAAGGAGAACCTGCTCGGTGCCTATCGAGCCGTCGAATCACAGGAACATTGGTGGCACCTGCCGGACGGAAAGACGATCCGCGTGGTGGCCAATCCGCAGCCCAAGGGCGGCGTCACCTGGGTATTCGAGAACCTGACCGAGAAGATCGATCTCGAAAGCCGCTATCAGACCGCCGTGCGCGTGCAAGGCGAGACGCTGGACAATCTGGCGGAAGGCGTGGCGGTGTTCGGGCCGGACGGACGGCTTCGCCTGTCCAACCCGGCCTTCGTCACCCTGTGGGGGCTGCAGGCGGAGGCGATCAAGCCCAACGTCCATGTCTCGGCGATCCGCGATCTTTGCGACCAGCGCGCACCCGACAGTCCCTGGAGCGGCTTCGTCGCCGCCATCACCGGCTTCGACGACGAGCGCCGCGACCGCCGCGGCCAGACCGAACTGGTCAACGGCACGGTGCTGAGCTATGCCGTGATCCACCTGCCCAACGGCCAGGTGATGATGACCTTCGTCGACGTCACCGACACCGTCAATGTCGAGCGGGCGCTGAAGGACAGGAACGAGGCGCTGGAGAAGTCCGACCAGTTGAAGAACGAGTTCGTGCAGCATGTCTCCTACGAGTTGCGCTCGCCGCTGACCAACATCATCGGCTTCACCGAGCTCTTGTCGCTACCGACGACGGGACCGCTGACACCGAGGCAGCGCGAATATGTCGAGCATGTCGGCTCGTCGTCCTCGGTGCTGCTCACCATCGTCAACGACATACTGGACCTGGCGACGGTCGATGCCGGCATCATGCAGCTCGACATTTCCGAGATGAGCATCGACAGGACCATCGCGGCGGCCGCCGAGCTGGTCGCCGACCGGCTGGAGGAGCACCAGATCAAGCTCAGGGTCGACGCGGCGACGGCGCCAAAGAGCTTCCATGGCGACGAGATCCGTGTCCGCCAGATCCTCTACAATCTGTTGAGCAACGCCGCGAACTATGCGCCGGAGGCGAGCACGATCACGCTCACCTGCCGTCAGTTGACGGGAGGGGTCGAGTTCTCCGTCCACGACGACGGACCCGGCATGCCGCCGGACGTGCTGGAATCGGTCTTCCGCCGCTTCGAGCCGCGCGCCAATGGCGGCCGCCGGCGCGGCGCCGGGCTCGGGCTGTCGATCGTCAAGAGCTTCGTCGAATTGCATGGCGGCACCGTGCGCATCGAGACCGGCATGAACAAAGGCACCACGGTCATCTGCACCTTCCCCGACACGCCGTCGGGCGGCATCCGCGAAGCGGCCGAGTAGCGCGCTTTGGCAAAGACCGTTCTGGAACGTTTTCTCGCCGATGAGGCGGCGACCGCAAGGCTTGGCGAAGACCTCGCCATGGCGCTGCGGACAGGCGACGCGATCGCGCTCAAAGGCGATCTCGGCGTAGGCAAGTCGACGCTGGCCCGGGCGCTCATCCGGGCGCTCGCCGACGATGCCGGTCTCGAAGTGCCGAGCCCGACCTTCACGCTGGTGCAGAGCTACGAGACGCGGATACCCGTCCATCATTTCGACCTCTACCGCCTCTCCTCGCCGGACGAGCTGGACGAGCTCGGCCTCGACGACGCGCTGGCGCAGGGCGCCGCGCTCATCGAATGGCCGGAGCGGGCCGGAGACCGGCTGCCGGCAAATGCGCTCGAGGTCGAGCTTGCCGAGCAGGGCGCGGGTCGGTCGGCAACCATCTCGGGACAAGGATCCTCGTTCGAGCGGATGACGCGCTCGCTCGCGATGCGCGATTTTCTGGCCACCGCCGGATGGGGCGAAGCGAGCCGCCGTCATTTCGTCGGCGATGCGTCCGCCCGCTCCTACGAAATCGTCTCGCGTCCCGGCCAGGCGCCGCGCGTGCTGATGAACTCGCCCCGCCTCGTGCTCGGGCCGCCGGTGCGCGACGGCAAGCCCTATGCGGTGATCGCCCATACGGCCCAATCCGTCACCGCCTTCGTCGCCATCGACCGGGCGCTGCTTGCCGCCGGCGTCAGCGTGCCGGCGATCCATGCCCAGGATCTCGACCAGGGCTTTCTGCTGCTCGAACATCTCGGCTCGGAAGGATTTTTGGGCAGCGACGGCCACCCCATCGCCGAACGCTATGAAGCGGCGGCGGAACTGCTCGCCATGATGCATGGCAAGGCCTGGCCGGATCGCATGGAAGCAGCGCCGGGCGTGTTCCACGAGGTGCCGCCCTTCGACCGCGAGGCGATGCTGATCGAGGCCGATCTTTTGGTCGACTGGTATGTGCCGTGGATCACGGGCAAGCCGGCAAGCGATGAATTGCGAGCCGGCTACCACAAGGAATGGAACGCCTTGCTCGACCGGCTTGCGGGCCAAGAATACACACTGATGCTGCGCGACTTCCATTCGCCCAACATCATCTGGCGCGGCGAGCGCTCCGGCCTCGACCGGCTCGGCATCGTCGACGTCCAGGACGCGCTGATCGGGCCGGCCGCCTATGACGTCGCCTCTTTAGCCATGGATGCGCGCGTGACCGTCTCGCCAGAGGTCGAGCGGCGGACGGTCGAGGCCTATGTCGCCGCGCGGCGCGCGGCCGGCGCCTTCGACGAAGCGGCCTTCGCCGAGGCCTATGCGATCATGGCGGCTCAGCGCAATTCGAAGATCTTCGGCATCTTTGTGCGGCTCGAAAAGCGCGACGGCAAGCCTTACTATCTAAAACACCTGCCGCGCATCCGCGATTATCTGAGGCGGGCGCTGGCGCATCCGGCGCTTGCCAGTCTGAAGGGATTCTATATGGCCCACGGCCTGCTGGAGGAACGCTCGCCATGAAGCCGAAGACCGCCATGGTGCTTGCGGCAGGCCTCGGCAAGCGCATGCGGCCGATCACCGATACGATGCCGAAGCCGCTGGTGAAGATCGCCGGCAAGACCTTGCTCGACTGGGGACTGGACAGCTTGGAAGCGGCCGGCGTCACCAGGGCCGTCGTCAACGTGCATTATCTGCCGGAGCAGATCATCGCCCATGTCGCCGGCCGCCGGGCGCCGAGGATCGTCATTTCCGACGAGCGCGAAGCCCTGCTGGAATCGGCGGGCGGCATCGTCAGGGCGCTGCCGCTCTTGGGCAGCGCGCCCTTCTACATCGTCAACGCCGACACGTTCTGGATCGACAGCGGTGAACCCAGCCTCGAGCGCCTTGCCCTTGCATGGGACGCTGCCAGAATGGATATTCTGCTGATGCTCACCGATCTCGACTCAGCAACCGGGCACTGTGTCGGCACCGACTTCCTGGTAGCGCCGGACGGCGCCTTGCGGCGTTCGAAGGGCGATCCGGCCGGCCTGATCTATGCCGGCGCCGCGATCATCCATCCGCGCGTATTCAAGGACGCTCCGGAGGGCTCGCATTCGCTCAATGTTTATTTCGACAAGGCGATCGCCGCCGGCCGCCTGTTTGGCATCGCGATGAGAGGCCGCTGGATCACCGTCGGCACGCCTGACGCCATTCCGGCGGCCGAAGCAGCGGTCGCCGGCGCGCTAGCGAAAGCGGTATGAGCGGCTCGCGCCGCGTCTTTTCCATTCCGCCCGGAGCGCCGTTTCTGCCGACGCTGGCGGAGGCATTGCTCGACGGCCGCCTGATCCCGGGCTTCCGCTTCGACGGCGATCCGCTGGCGCTCGCCGACGCCACCATCTATGTGCCGACCCGCCGCGCGGCACGCGCCCTGCGCGGCGCCTTCGTCGACACGCTTGCTGAATCGGGAGGGGGCAGGCGCTCGGCGATCCTGCCGACGGTGCGGCCGCTCGGCGAGTTCGACGAGGATGAAGCCGCCTTCGATGCAGAAACCGCACCCGCCATCGATCTCGCCCCGCCGATAGCGGCGCAGGAGCGGCTGCTGTTGCTGGCGCCGCTGGTGCGTGCCTGGAAGGAAAGCCTGCCGGCGCATGTCAGGGAGCGGTTCAACGAGGAATTCGTCGTGCCGACCTCGGCCGCTGACGCCATCTGGCTGGCGCGCGATCTTGCCCGCCTGATGGACGAGATCGAAACCGAGGGCACGGACTGGGCCAAGCTCGCAACGCTGGTCACCGGCAACCTTGCCGGCTGGTGGCAGGTGACACTCGATTTCCTCGGCATCGTCAACGACAACTGGCCGGAGTTGCTGAAGGAGCGCCATCGCTCCAATCCGGCCGCGCACCGCAGCGCGCTGATCCGGCTGGAGGCGGCGCGGCTGAAGCGCAATCCGCCGGTCGGGCCGGTGATCGCCGCCGGCTCGACCGGCTCCATTCCCGCGACCGCCGAACTGCTTGGCGTGATCGCCGGCCTGCCCAACGGCGCCGTCGTGCTGCCCGGACTCGACCGCGAGCTCGACGACGCGTCTTTCGCGGCGATTTCGGCGCCCGGCGCGCGACCCGCGACGCTCGGCCACCCGCAATATGGTCTCGCCAAGCTGATCGGCGGCATCGGCATCCCGCGCCGCGATGTCGAGGAAGTCGGCGCGGCGGCGAAGCCGCTTGCACTGCGCTCGGCCCTTGTCGGCGAGGCGCTGCGGCCGGCCGAGACCACCGAGCGCTGGACGGAGACACGACCACGTTTCGCGGCAAATGATGTCGAACAGGCGCTGGCCGGCGTGACGCTGGTAGAGGCCGCCAACGAGCGCGACGAAGCGGTGGCGATCGCGATCGCGCTAAAGCGCGCCGTGGAATTGCCCGGCAAGCGTGCGGCGCTCGTCACCGGCGACCGGGCGCTGGCGCGGCGCGTCTCGGCGGAGCTCCTGCGCTTCGGCGTCGTCGCCGACGATTCCGGCGGCGCGCCGTTGTCCAACACGCCGGCCGCCAGCCTGCTCAGGCTCGCACTGAACGCCGCGTTCCGGCCCGGCGATCCGGTGGGTCTATTATCGCTGCTCAAGCATCCGTTGCTTGGCCTCGGCCTCGAACGCCAGATCGTGCGCAAGGCGGCCGAATTGATCGAGCTGGTTGCGCTGCGCGGCGGCACGGGTCGTCCCGATGTCGCATCGCTCGGCGAGCTTTTCGAGACGCGGCTCGCGGACCTGAGCGGAGACACCCGCCAGCCCTTCTGGTTTTCGCGCCTTAGCGTGCGCGGCATCGAGCAGGCGCGGAATGTGCTTGGCCGTCTTGCTAATGCGATCTCGCACCTTACGGCAACGCGCGGCGAGCAGGGCGCCGATATCGCGACATTGACCCGGGCGAACGTCGTGGCGCTGGAAAGTCTTGGCCGCGCGGCCGACGGCAGCCTGACCGAACTCTATGCCGGCGATGCCGGCGAGAAGCTTGCCGAGCTGCTGCGCGGTCTGGTCGCCGCATCCTCGCCCTTCACCTTCGCGGCGAGCGAATGGCCCGACGTAATGGAGGCGCTGATCGCACCGGAAACGGTCAAGCCGGCGCAAGGCACCGACCGCAACATCGCCATCTGGGGCGCGCTGGAAGCCCGGCTGCAGAGCGTCGACACGCTCGTCATCGGCGGGCTGAATGAAGGCGTATGGCCGCGCAAGCCGGAGAGCGACCGCTTCATGTCGCGGCTGATGAAGACCGGCATCGATCTCGAGCCGCCGGAGCGGCGCATCGGCCTGGCCGCGCATGACTTCCAGATGGCAATGGGTACTGAAACGGTGGTGCTGACGCGTTCGGCGCGATCCGGCGACGCGCCGGCGGTGCCGTCGCGCTGGCTGCAGCGCATCCTGACCTTCATCGGCAAGGACCAGGCGACGGCGCTTAGCCGGCGCGGCGACGCGCTGCTTGGCTGGGCGCGCGCGTTGGACGCCGGTGACAGGAAAGACTTCGCGGCGCGCCCGCAACCAAAACCGCCGCTACGGCTCAGGCCGCAGCATTTCTCGGTCACCGAGATCGAAACGCTGCGTCGCGACCCCTATGCGATCTATGCCCGGCGTATCCTCGGCCTGATGCCGCTCGACCCGCTGATCCGCGATCCGGGCGCTGCCGAGCGCGGCACGCTGTTCCACGAAATCCTGCATCTGTTCTCGCGGCGGGTGGAGGACCCAAGGGCGCCGGGCGCGCTGGCAAGCCTGATCGAGGCCGGCCGCATCTCCTTTGCCGACGCAGCACTTCCGCCCGATATCGAAGCGGTATGGTGGCCGCGCTTCGAAAAGCTCGCCGAAAACATCATCGAATGGGAACATACCCGCGCCGAGGCCGTCGCCCGGCGCTTTGCCGAGGAGCGCGCCGAAAAGACCGTCGTCGGCCGTACCGGCGTCACGCTCTCCGGCTATGCCGACCGCGTCGACTTGCTCGCCGGCGGCATGGCCGATATCCTCGACTACAAGACCGGTTCCTCGCCCTCGAAAGCGCAGGCGCACACGCTTCTGTCGCCGCAACTGGCGCTCGAAGGCGCGCTGCTCAGACGCGGCGCCTTCAAGGAGCTCGGCATTTGCGAGCCCTCGCAGCTTGCCTTCGTGCGGCTGAAGCCGAATGGCGAGGTTTTCGAGGAATCGATCCTCGAATATAACCGCAAGCCGAAGACCGCCAACGAGCTTGCCGAGGAAGCCTGGGCGCGGCTGGAGCGGCTGCTCTTCCACTATGCCGACCCGACCACCGGCTATCTGTCGCGTGCGCTGCCGTTCCGCGAAGGCGAAGCCGATGGCGACTACGATCATCTGGCACGGGTGCTAGAATGGTCGGCCGGCGGCGCCAGCGAGGACGAGGCGGAAGGATGAGATATCCGATCCCCTCCGATACCGCCGCCAGCCAGGCCCGCGCCTCCGATCCGCAGAATTCCGCCTGGGTCTCGGCCAATGCCGGGTCCGGCAAGACGCATGTGCTGGCGCAGCGCGTCATCCGGCTTTTGCTCAACGGCACCGATCCGTCGAAGATCCTCTGCCTCACCTATACGCGCGCCGCCGCCGCCAACATGTCGAACCGCGTGTTCTCGACCCTGTCGGAATGGACGGCGCTTCCCGACGCCGAACTCGCGGTCAGGATCGCCGCGCTCGACGGGCGCGGCGCCGACCGCGACACCATGCGGCGTGCGCGCCGATTGTTCGCCGAGGCGCTCGAGACGCCGGGCGGCCTAAAAATCCAAACCATTCACGCCTTCTGCGAATCGGTGCTGCATCAGTTCCCGCTCGAGGCCAACATCCCGGCGCATTTCGAGATGCTCGATCCGCCGATGGAGGCCTCGCTGTTCGCCGACGCCCGCCGCGACATGATCTCGGGTGCGGGCGCCGGCGTCGAAGGCCTGGCGGAGGCCTTTGCGACGGTGCTGGAGCGCGGCGGCGAATTCGGGCTCGACATGCTGCTCTCCGAGATCGTCGGCAAGCGCGACGACTTGCGCGGCTTCATCCAAAAGCTCGGCAAGGACCGGGATTTCGGGCCGCTCTTCGCCGAATTCGGCTTCAGGCCCGGGCAGACGGCCGAGGACATCGCCGCGTCCGTCTGGCCGCTGCCTGGCTTCGCACCCGGCCAGTTCGGCGAATTCGCCCGCGCCGCCGAAGCGGCTGACGCACGGCAAGTCCTGAACAATTTGCTGCCTTACGCGCGGGGCGCCTTTGCCGAGGCCGATCCGATCCGGCGGCTGCGGCTGCTTGCCAAGGCGTTCCTGCGCTCCGACGGCGACCCTTACGACCCGCCCAAAATCTTCAAGAGGGCGTTGGTCGACCGGCTGCCTGACCTGCCGGAGCGCTATCTGGCGGCAGCCAAGGCGATCCTCGATGTGTCGGACCGGCTGGCGCTGTTCCGCATGCTCGAAGGCACGGCCGCGGCGCTCACCGTCGCCGGCTGGCTGATCGCCCGCTACGAGCAACTGAAGCGCGGGCGGGGCTTCCTCGACTTCAACGATCTCATCACCCGCACCGTCAGCCTGTTGTCGCGGCCGGATGCCGGGCCATGGGTGCAATTCAAGCTAGACCAGGGCATCGATCACATCCTGCTCGACGAGGCGCAGGACACCAGCCCGGACCAGTGGGAGGTGGTGAAGAAGCTGACGGAAGAGTTCTTCGCCGGCCTCGGCCAGCGTGAGGCGGTCAAGCGCACGGTCTTCGCCGTCGGCGACGAAAAACAGTCGATCTATTCCTTCCAGGGCGCTGCACCCGATTCCTTTGCCGAGAGCCGGCTTTTGTTTGCCGGGCGCGTGCGCGACGCCGAAGCCTCTTTCGCCGACCTCAAGCTCACCTGGTCGTTCCGTTCGAGCGACGACGTGCTTGCCGCCGTCGACCGCGTCTTTGCCGAACCGGGCGTGCGGCGCGGCATCAGTCACGATCCCGATCCGCTAAGCCACAAGGCGATCCGCACCGACGCGCCTGGCTATGTCGAGGTGTGGCCTTCGATCGGCGCCGAAATGGTCGAGGAGCCGGACGACTGGACCTTGCCGGTCAACCACGCCAGCGCGCCGGCCGTGCGGGTGGCGGAGCACGTGGCCACGACCATCCAGAACTGGCTGCGCAATGGCGAGATCATCGAAGGCAAGGGCCGGAAGCTGACGGCCGGCGACATCCTTGTCCTGGTGCGCAAGCGCGACCGCTTCGTGCATGCGCTCTCGCGCAGCCTCAAGAACCGGCAGATCCCGGTCGCCGGCGCCGACAGGCTGAGCCTGCCCGGCCATATCGCCGTGCAGGACCTGATCGCGCTCGGCCATTTCTTGATCCAGCCGGAGGACGATCTGTCCCTGGCCGCAGTGCTGCGCAGCCCGATCTTCGAGGTGTCCGAGGAGACCTTGCTGATGGTCGCCGGCGAGAGACCCAAGGGGCAATCGCTGATCGCCTCGCTTCGGCAGCGTGCGGCTGGGGACGAGGCACTGGCCGCCGTCGTTAGCCGGCTCGACAGCTGGGCCAACGAGGTCGCCTTCAAGCCGGTGTTCGAATTCTACGCCGCCGCGCTGGCGCGCGATGGCCTGCGCCGCACGATGACGGCGCGGCTCGGGCCGGAAGCCGGCGACATCCTGGACGAATTCCTGAGCTTCTGCCTGGCTGAGGAGCGCATCGGCCTGCCGGGGCTGGAATCCTTCCTCTCGACGCTCGAAAACGCCGGTCCCGAGATCAAGCGCGAGATGGACCAGACGCGCGACGAGGTGCGCGTCATGACCGTGCATGCAGCGAAAGGCCTGGAGGCGCCGGTCGTTTTCCTGGTCGATGGCGGCTCGGCGCCGTTCAGCGACCAGCACCTGCCGCGGCTGATGGCCTTCGAAAGCTCCGGCACGCAATGGAGGGGCAAGGGCTATCTCTGGCGCTCGGCCAGCGACGTCGCCAACGGTGTTTCGCGGGCGGCTTCGGCGCGGGCGCGCGAGCTTGCCGACGACGAATACCGGCGGCTGCTCTATGTCGGCATGACGCGTGCCGAGGACCGGCTGATCGTCTGCGGCTATCACGGCAAGCGGGCGCCGAGCACGGGAACCTGGCATTCGATCGTCAGCCGGGCGCTGCTCGGTGCGCCGGAAAGCGCGGAGCGCCGGCATCCGGCGACGGCCGAGATGGCGGTGCATCGCTTCCATCTGACGAAGCTGCCGCCGGTGGCGCTCACCGGAGCGGACGAGACGGCACCATCGGAGCATGCCGCGCCGCTGCCGGACGGCCTGTTCCGGCCGCTGCCGCCCTATGAGGAGCTGCCGCGACCGCTGTCACCCTCCGGTGCCTCGGCGCTGATCGACGAAGCGAGCGAAGCCACCCCCGACACGCGCTCGCCGGTGCTCGACGCTGAGGCTGAGCCTGGGTTCGCGGTGATGCGCGGGCTGGCGCTGCACAAGCTGCTGCAGATGCTGCCCGGGATCGCCGAGGACGAAAGGCGAAGTGCTGCGGAACGCTATCTGGCGCGCGCCGGCGCTGATTGGCCGGCGGCGGAGCGCGGCAAAGCGCTGGAGGCGGTGCTTTCGATCCTTTCCGACAAAGGGTTTGGCGCGCTGTTCTCGCCGTCTTCACGAGCGGAAGTCGCGGTCATGGGCAGCCTGGAGGTCAAGGGCAAGCTGCGCTCCATCTCCGGCAAGATCGACCGGCTGGCCGTCACTGCGGAAAAGGTCTCGATCGTCGACTACAAGACCAACCGGCCGGCGCCGGCGAGCCTGGGCGAAGTGCCGCCGGCCTATGTGCTGCAGCTTGCGCTCTACCGCGCGCTGCTGAAGCCGCTTTATCAGGGCCGCGAGGTGACGGCGGCGCTGCTCTTCACCGAGGCGCCCAGGCTGATCGAGCTGCCCGCCAAGGCCATGGACGATGCCCTTGCCCGACTCACGGGAGCGTGACACAAGAACTGCTTGAACATCGCCGCCACAACCACCACATTTGGTGCAACCCCGAGTTCTCGAAAGGATTTCAGCATGGCCACCGTCAAGGTCGACAAGGGCAATTTCCAGGCCGATGTGCTCAACGCCAAGGAGCCGGTCGTGGTGGATTTCTGGGCCGAATGGTGCGGTCCCTGCAAGATGATCGCCCCGGCGCTGGAAGACATCGCCAAGGAGCTCGGCTCGAAGATCAAGGTCGCCAAGCTCAATATCGACGAGAATCCCGAGTTGGCCGCGCAGTACGGCGTGCGCTCGATCCCGACGCTGATGATCTTCAAGGGCGGCGAGGTGGCCGACATGAAGGTGGGCGCCGCGCCGAAGACCGCGCTGTCGCACTGGATCAACGGCAGCCTCGCCTGAGCCCCAATCCAAAGATTCGACGAATGAGCCCGGCCATCGCGCCGGGCTTTTCTTTGGCGCCATCGCTGACGGCGCTCTGGCCCTGACGCTGTGACCCGCCATCTCCTCTTCTACGAGAAAAGGAGAGCCTCAATGACCGGAACAGCCAAGGCCACCGTTTTCGTCGACAACGACCGGGTCATCGTCACCGAATACCGCTTCGCCCCGGGCGCCAACACCGGCTGGCACCGCCACGGCCACGACTATGTCGTGGTGCCGCTGATGGACGGCAGGCTGAACCTTGTGACCAAGGAGGGTGAATCCTTCGCAGAGATGAAGAAAGGCGCGCCCTATTTCCGCAGGGAAGGCGTCGAGCACGACGTCATCAACGCCAATGACGGCGAATACGCTTTTATCGAGATCGAGCTGAAATAAGCGCCCTCACCAGTCGGCGACGCGGTCGCCGCCGGTGAATTGCGCGCTTTTGCCGGTATATTCGAACAGCTCGATCCTGACGCCGTTGGGGTCTTTGATCCAGGCCTGATAGGTGTCGTCGCAGGCGAGCTTCTTCGGCGTCACCTCGACGCCTTTCGACCGGATATGGGCGATGGCCGCCTCGATATCCTCCACTTCGAGGCAGAAGTGATTGATCTGGTTGCGCTCGCTGTAGCTGGCCTCGCTCTTCTCGAACACCTCGACATGGCTGCGGCCGCCGCAATCGAGATAGAAGCCGAAGATCCTGCCGTCGCGCAGGAAATTGAACCTTGTATCCATGCCGAGCACGTCCCGGTAGAAGCCGCGCGTCGCCTCCAGGTCATGCGCGAAGATGCAGACATGGGCGAGCTGCTTCACCTGGATCATGGCCGCTCCAACTCTTTGTTTCTGCGCAATTCCGAACGGAAAACCGCTACGCACTTTCCTCGAATTGCCCCGGCAATTGTCCCGTCGTACCCCTGTCAGGTCGGCGGCGTGCCGTTCTCGTCCAGCACCGCGCCGGCGAAATAGAGCGAGCCGCCGATGAGGATGCGCGGCGCCGGGCCGTCCCAGCTGTCGCGCAACAGCATCAGCGCATTGGCGATGGAGCCGACCGGCTCGGCCGACAGACCGGCGTCCGTGGCGCGCAGCGCCAGCTCATCGTTCGGCACGCCGGCATCGCTCTTGCTGACCGGCACCGTGTAGACATGTCGTGCAAGCCCCTTGAACGCGCTGAAATAGCCGCTCTGGTCCTTGGTGTTGATCATGCCGGAGATGAGGATCAGCGGGCGCGGGTTCTTTTCCTCCTGCTCGGCCAGCGCTTCGGCGATGACGACGCCGGCGCCCGGATTGTGGCCGCCGTCGAGCCAGATCTCAGCGCCCTTGGGCGCGAGGTCCACCAGCCTGCCCTGCGTCAGCTTCTGCATCCTGGCCGGCCAGGCGACATTGGCCATCGCGCGTTCGGCGGCGCGGTGGCCGATCTCGAAGCCGGCCGCCTTGACCGCGGCGATCGCGGCGGCGGCATTGGCGAACTGGTGCCGTCCAGGCAGGCGCGGCAGCGGCAGATCCATCAGGCCGTCCTCGTCCTGATAGACCATGCGGCCGTTCTCCTCGAAAGCCAGGAAATCCTGGCCGTAGACGACGGTCGGGCAGTCGAGCCGCTCGGCGGTCTCGATCAGCACCTCGAGCGCCGTCTCGCTTTCCTGAGCGCCGATCACCACCGGGCAGCCCCGCTTCATGATGCCGGCCTTTTCGGCAGCGATCACCTCGACCCGATCGCCGAGATAGGCCTCGTGATCCAGCGACACCGGCATGATCACCGAGACGGCAGGCCGCTCCACGACATTGGTGGCATCGAAACGGCCGCCGAGCCCGACCTCGATGATCGCCGCTTCGGCCGGATGCTCGGAAAACAAGATGAACGTGACGGCGGTGAGGATCTCGAAGACGGTGATCTTCTGGCCCTGATTGGCCTTGGCGACGCGCGCGATGGCCTCGGCAAAGACATCGTCGTCGACCAGCTTGCCGCCGCCCTCTGCCGCCAGCCGGTAGCGTTCGTGCCAGTTCACCAGATGCGGCGAGGTATGGACGTGGACGAGATGGCCTGCCGCCTCCAGCAGCGCCCGCGAGAAGGCGGCGCAGGAACCCTTGCCGTTGGTGCCGGCAATATGGATGACCGGCGGCAGCCGGTCCTGCGGACTGCCGAGACGCTCGAGCAGGCGGGTGATGCGGTCCAGCGAAAGGTCGAAGCCTTTCGGGTGGAGCGTCATCAGATGTTCGATTTCGCGGTCGGCGGCGAGCGTTGTCATGGCGGAATCCTAAGCGCAGCCCGGCTGGCGCGCAATCGCGGTTCGCGGCGAACGGTGTCGCGTCAGGCCTGCGGCCGGGATTCGGCGTTGACGACCGCCGGCGGCAGGATTTCCGGCTCGACCGGCTTCTCTGGCGCCGGCATCTTGAGCAGCATCTTCAAGAGCCGCGCGATGGTTGAGCGCATCTCGAGACGCGAGACCACCATGTCGACCATGCCATGCTCCATCAGGTATTCGGCGCGCTGGAAGCCGTCGGGCAGCTTCTCGCGGATGGTCTGCTCGATGACGCGCGGGCCGGCAAAGCCGATCAGCGCGCCGGGCTCGGCGATGTGGACGTCGCCCAGCATGGCATAGGAGGCGGTGACGCCGCCCGTGGTCGGATTGGTGAGCACGACGATATAGGGCAGGCCGGCTTCCTTAAGCCGGTCGACGCCGACCGTGGTGCGCGGCAGCTGCATCAGCGAGAGGATGCCCTCCTGCATGCGGGCGCCGCCGGAGGCGGCGAACAGGATCAGCGGCCGCCTGCGCTGCAGCGCGACCTCGAAGGCGTGGACTATTGCCTCGCCGGCGGCCATGCCGAGCGAACCGCCCATGAAAGCGAAATCCTGCACCGTGACGATGACCGGCAGGCCGCCGATGGTGCCGGCGGCATTGAGGATCGCATCCTCGAGGCTGGTCTTGGCCTTCGCCTCTTTCAGGCGGTCGGTGTAGCGCTTCTCGTCGCGGAACTTCAGCGGGTCCTGGACGACCTTGGGATTGTCCAGCGTCTCGTATTTGCCGTCGTCGAAGAAGTATTTCAGCCGCTCCTTGGCCGAGATCTTCATGTGGTGGCCGGAAGCAGGGATGACGAATTGGTTGGATTCCAGATCCTTGTGAAAGATCATCTCGCCGGTCTCGGGATCCTTGATCCAGAGGTTTTCCGGCATGTCGGTGCGCCGGCCGAGCATCGAATTGATCTTCGGGCGAACGTAATTGGTGATCCAGTTCATCGCTTCGGCTCCTGTCCTGACGAGGAGTTAATGCATGCCGCCCAAAAGTGGACCCGGTTTTGGGGCAACGGCATGCACAAAACCGGATTTAGGAAAACTATTCGGCGGCAGCAAGGCGGGCCGAGCGCACGCCCTGAGCGAGGCCACTGACCAAGGTGGCGACCGCCTCGGCGGGATCGGCGGTCTTCTCGCCCTTGGGGCCGAGCACATTGGCGACCGCGTTGACGATCGCGGTGCCGACGACGACGCCGTCGGCCGAAGCGCCGATCACCCGGGCCTGCTCGGCGGTCTTGACGCCGAAACCGACGCAAATCGGCAGCGCGGTGTGGCCCTTGATACGCTTCACCGCCGTCGCGACCTTGGCGGTGTCGGCAAGGGCCGAGCCGGTGATGCCGGTCATCGACACGTAATAGACGAAGCCGGAGGTGTTCTGCAAAACCTTGGGCAGGCGCTTGTCGTCGGTGGTCGGCGTCGCCAGCCGGATGAAGTTGATGCCGGCCTTCAGCGCCGGGATGCAGAGCTCCTCGTCCATTTCCGGCGGCAGGTCGACGACGATCAGGCCGTCGATGCCGCTGGCCTTGGCGTCAGTGAGGAAGCGATCGACGCCGTAGATGTAGATCGGGTTGTAATAGCCCATCAAAACGATCGGCGTCTCATCGTCGCCGGCGCGGAATTCGGAAGCCATCTTCAGAGTCTTGACCAGCGTCTGGCCGCCTTTCAGCGCCCTGAGGCCTGCCGCCTGGATGGCCGGGCCGTCGGCCATCGGGTCCGAGAACGGCATTCCCATCTCGATGATGTCGCTGCCGGCGCCGGGCAGCGCCTTCATGATGGCCAAAGAGGTTTCATAATCCGGATCGCCGCCCATGAAATAGGTGACCAAAGCCGGACGGCCTTCGGACTTGAGCTTCGCCATGCGGCGGTCGATGCGGGTCGTCATTGTCAGATCTCCATGCCCAGCATGTTAGCCACCGTATGCACGTCCTTGTCGCCGCGGCCGGACAGGTTGACGATGACGATCTGGTCCTTGTCCATTTTCGGCACGATCTTCATCGCATGCGCGATGGCATGCGCCGATTCCAGCGCCGGGATGATGCCTTCGACGCGGGTCGTCAGCTGGAAGGCTTCCAGCGCCTCGTCGTCGAGGATCGGCTCATATTGGACGCGGCCCGAATCGCGCAGCCAGGAATGCTCAGGCCCGACGCCGGGATAGTCGAGGCCGGCCGAGATCGAATGGCCGTCGAGGATCTGGCCGTCCGAGTTCTGCAAGAGATAGGTGCGGTTGCCGTGCAGCACGCCGGGCTGGCCGGCATTCATCGAGGCGCAATGCTCGACGCCGTCGAGGCCGCGCCCGCCGGCTTCGACGCCGATGATGCGGACCTCATTGTCGTCGAGGAAGGGGTGGAACAGGCCGATGGCGTTGGAGCCGCCGCCGACGGCGGCGATGATGACGTCGGGCAGCCGGCCTTCCTGCTGAAGCACCTGGGCACGCGCTTCCGAGCCGATCACCGACTGGAAGTCGCGCACCAGCTCCGGATAGGGATGCGGACCGGCGGCGGTGCCGATCAGGTAATAGGTGTCCTCGACATTGGTCACCCAGTCGCGCAGGGCCTCGTTCATGGCGTCCTTCAGCGTGCCGTGGCCGGCGGTGACCGGCCGCACCTCGGCGCCGAGCAGCTTCATGCGGAAGACGTTGGGGCTCTGGCGGGCGACGTCGGTGGCGCCCATGTAGACGACGCAAGGATAGCCGAAGCGCGCCGCAACCGTGGCGGCAGCGACGCCATGCTGGCCGGCACCGGTCTCGGCGATGATGCGCTTCTTGCCCATGCGCTTGGCGAGCAGGATCTGGCCCAGGCAATTGTTGATCTTGTGCGAGCCGGTGTGGTTGAGGTCCTCGCGCTTGAAATAGACCTTGGCGCCGCCCCCGAGGCCCCTCGCCGAGGAAACCTCACGAAGATGCTTGGTCAGGCCCTCGGCGAAATAGAGCTTCGACGGCCGCCCGGCATAGTGGGTGGAGAGGTTCTGCAGCTCGGCCTTGAACTCCGGATCGTTCTTGGCCTTGTTCCACTGCTCTTCGAGGTCGAGGATCAGCGGCATCAGCGTCTCGGCGACGAAGCGGCCGCCGAAAATGCCGAACATGCCCTGCTCGTCGGGCCCGGTGCGGAAGGAATTGGGCATAGCCGGCTTGTCCATCGCCGATCTCCTAAGTCTTGACTGGTGAGCTTGCCGGAAGGCCGGCTTTCGCCTTTCCGCGGCATGCCCAGGTTGGGTTCGTCAGGCGGCGCGGTCGTCGCGCGCGGCCCTCACGGCCCGGAAAAACTGCTCGATCAGCGCCGGATCCTTGACGCCCGGAGCGCTTTCCACGCCGGATGAGATGTCTATTCCGGGCGGATTGGCCAGTCTCAGGGCATCGCCGACATTGGCGGCGTTGAGCCCTCCGGAAAGCATGTAATCTAGGCCGGCGTCAAGGCCGGCAAGGATGCGCCAGTCGAAGGCAACGCCGTTGCCGCCCGGCAATTGCGACCCCTTGGGCGGCTTGGCGTCGAACATGAAGCGGTCGGCGATGCCGATATAGGGTTTAATCCGCTCGAGATCCGCCGCTTCGCCGACCGACAGCACCTTCATGACCGGCAGGCCGTAGCGCGCCTTGAGCTCCGCCACCCGCGCCGGTGTTTCGGCGCCGTGGAGCTGCAGCATGTCGGGCCGCATCCCGGCGACGATCTCGTCGAGGAAGGCATCGTCGGCATCGACGGTGACGGCGACCGCCTTGGCCTTGCCGACGGCCGCCTGGCGCAGCCGGCCGGCGTCGACGGGTTCGATATAGCGAGGGCTCCTGGCGAAAAAAATGAAACCGACATGGCTGGCGCCGCCGGCAAGGGCGGCAGCCATCGCGGCGTCGGTCTTCAATCCGCAGATCTTGATGTCGAGCGTCATGGCGCGGGATTGGCACGAAACGGCCAAAGAGTCGAGAAAAAGCATGCTGTTGCCGGACGATCAGAAAGCGCTAACTTTCTCAGGAGACAAGGCGGGAGCAACAATCATGGCCGACCAGACCGTCGCCGAACTCAGGCAAAAGATCGCGCAGGCGCGCGAGGTGATCGCGCATCTGATGGAGAAGTCCGACTTCAACGGCGCCGAGGCGCACCGGGCGCTGGATTATTTCGGCGGCGATGCGTTCGATAGGAATTTTTTACCCTGGCCGCATCAGGGCGAAGAAGGGCTCCGGCCGGAAGAGCTTAATGCGGCGAATGACGATTGAGCGGTCAATCGCAGCGTGGGTTTAAGCGAGCAGCAGCAGATAGGTCGGCGGGACAGCACCCCCCTCTGGCCTGCCGGCCATCTCCCCCACGAGGGGGGAGATGGCCGGCGCGCTGGCTTTCGCCGACCACCAACGTTGCAGGAACGGCGCCTTCGGCGAAACTGCCAATCTCCCCCCTCGTGGGGGAGATGCCCGGCAGGGCAGAGGGGGACGCGAAGGAACTCTGACGTGTACATTTTGCGCGCTTCTGCGCGTAACGGCAGGTAGCTACTCAAACACGATCGCCTGCAGCGCGCCGCCGTTGCGCTTCAGCCAGTCCTTGCAGCGGTCGGTGTCGGGGCAAAGCTTTTCGCACAGCTTCCAGAATTTCGGGCCGTGGTTCATCTCTTTCAGATGCGCCACCTCATGTGCCACCAGGTAATTGATGACCGGCGGCGGCGCCATCATGATGCGCCACGAGAAGGAGAGATTGCCCTCCGAGGTGCATGACCCCCAGCGGCTAGAGGTATCCTTATACCGGATTGCCTTGGCGCGCTTGCCGATCGCCTCGGTGTGCTTGACCACCAGCTTCTCGATCTCGCGCTTGGCTTCGCGTTTCAGATAATCGGCAATGCGGCGCTGCAGGTGCACGCGCTCGCCATGGACGATCAGCAGCGGGCCGCGATCGTCGCGCGCAATGGTGACGGTGCCGCGCTTTGCCGGCTCATGGACGATGCGATGCGGCACGCCGCGGATCGGAATCTTGATGCCGGGCCGCACCTGCGGGCGCATCGGCACCTTGGCCAGGCGCTGCTCCAGCCAGTCCTGGTGGCGGTCGAGGAATTTCTCCACCTCGCCGCGCCGCAGGCCGGGCGGCACGGTGATGCGCAGGCCCTGACCGCCGGAATCGATGCGCAGCGTCAGCCGCCGGGCCCTGGCGCTCTCGACGATCTTGAGCGGCAGCGTGCGGCCGGCGACGCAATGCTCGCGCTCCACGACGGGCGCGGGCTTGGTCAGGTTGCGAAAGAGGCCGATGGACATTGCTGGACGATACGCGATTCGAGGAAAACGGCCAGAGGAGGGAAGCTATATGGAGAACAAAAAAGAAACGGCGCCGCTTGCGCGACGCCGCATGTCATACCGGGGCCTGTCGCCTGGCCTCAGTCGTCGAGCAGGTTCGTACCCTTGCCGCGCTTCGGGGCGGTCTTTCCGGTCGTGTCGTTCGTGGCGGTCGGCGCAGTCGGCTTGTTGCGCTGCGCCATGAAGCGGTCGAACTCTTCCTGGTCCTTGGCGCGGCGCAACTCGCGGGCGTATTCGTCGAATTCGCTCAGCATCTCGTCGAGCTTGCGGCGCTCCTCGGCGAGGCGCTCGAGCTCCTTCTCGCGCCAGTCGTCGAAAGCGACGTTGCCGGTGCGGGACGAGCCATGGCCCCAGCGGGCAGCCTTGTCGGAGCCGCGGCGGCAGCCGGCGAAGATGCCGTCCGTGGCGCGGTTGACGTCGCGCTTGAAGCCTTCGAGCCGGTCGCCCCAGATGATATAGGCGAGCATGGCGAGGCCGAGCGGCCAGAACACCATGAAGCCGATCACCATCAGCGCGATGGTCGCCGGCGTCCAGGCCGGACGGATCAATGCGGTTGTGTTCATTTCTCCCAATCCTTCCGTTGGAGACAGCCAAACCGGCTGCGTGGAATCGAAATGGGAAGGCGAAATCGGCGATTCAAGGCAAGTTCGGCCAAAACCGGCGAAGGGTTTGAAATGATTATCGCTTTTTGAGTTTTTCGAGGAAAAGCACTGCCATTCCGGCAACCAGCCCCCAAAATGCCGCGCCGACGCCGAAAAGCGTGAGCCCCGAGGCCGTCACGGCGAAGGTGACGGTGGCCGGCATGCGCTCGCCTGCGTCATGGAGCGCGATCGACAGCGCGTTGGCTAAAGGCGCCGTCAGCGCCAGGCCGGCGACCAGCACGATCAGGCTCTGCGGCAGGACGGCGAAGATCGCCACCAGCGAGGCGCCGAAGATGGCGAAGATCAAGTAGGCGAGCGCATAAAACGGCCCGGTCTTCCAGCGCTCGGCGGGGTCCGGATGGACATCCGGGCCGGTGCAGATCGCCGCCGAGATCGCCGCCAGATTGGTGGTCGAGGCGCCGAACGGCGCCGAAAGCAGCGAAAACAGGCCGGTGACGCCAATCAGCGGGCCGGGCTCCGGATGGTAGCCGGCGGCTTTCAGCACGGCGAGGCCGGACAGATTCTGCGAGGCCATGGTGACGAGGTAGAGCGGCAGGGCCAGTCCGATGATCGCCGAGATGGTAAACTGCGGCGCGATCAGCGTCAGCGTCGACAGCTCCGGCGCCGGCAGGCCGCCGACGCGGCCGGTGAGCAAGGCGGCAAGGCCGCCGCCGATCAGCACCACCAGCACCGACAATGCCGGATTGAACAGCCGGATGACGAAGAAGGCGGCGATCAGCGGCAGGATCAGCCACGGATCGGAAGGGATGGCCTTCACCGCATTGATGGCGAAGCCGATCAGGATGCCGGCCAGCATGCCCGATGCGACCGAGGCCGGAATCATCGCGATCAGCCGGGTCAGCGGCTTGAACAGGCCGGTGGCGATCAAAAGCACGCCGGTGACGATGAAGGCGCCGACGGCTTCCGGCATGGTGAAGCCGCCGGAGGCGGCAATCAGCGCCAGGCCCGGCGTCGACCAGGCGGTGATGACTGGCATCCTCGTGCGCCAGGACAGCCACAGGCACTCGATCGCCATGGCCAGGCAGATCGCCGTAACCCAGCTCGCGGTCTCGATCTGGGTAGCGCCGACAGCCTTGGCGGCGGCGATGACGATGGCGAGGGTGCCGCCGAAGCCGACGATTGCCGCGACGAAGGCGGATATCGGAATGGAGATGCGCATCGTCAGGCGACCCGCCAGACCATGTCGCCGACGGCGCGCTGGAGCAGATCGAGGTCCTCCGGGCGGGACAGGCGATGGTCGCCGTCGGGGATCAGCGACAGCGTGACGTCGTCGGCCGGCAAAAGCGCCGCGAGTTTTAACGCATGCCCCGATGGCACGTCCGGGTCGGCGAGACCCTGCAGAATGTGCACCGGGCAATGGGTGTCGATCGGCCCGGTCATCACCCGGTTCGCCCGGCCATCCTCGATCAGCGCGCGCGTGTAGATATAAGGCTCGTCCGAATAATCAGACGGTTCCTCGAAAAATCCCTTTTTCGAAAGGTCGCGCTTTTGCGCCTTGGTCAGGACCGGTTCGATCAATTCGGCGGTAAAATCCGGCGCCGGCGCAAGCAGAACCAGGCCGGCGATGCGATCGTCGCCGGCCTTGCGCAATTCCTGCACCATGCGTAGCGCGATCCAGGCTCCCATCGAGGAGCCGACCAGGATCTGCTTGCCCTTGCTGAAGCTCCGCAAGACGGCGAGGCTCTCGGCCAGCCATATCGAGATCGTGCCGTCGGCGAAATCGCCGCCGGATTCGCCATGGCCGGAATAGTCGTGGCGCAGATAGGCGCGGCCTTCGCGGCTCGTCCAGGCCGACAGGGCCTCGGCCTTGGTGCCCAGCATGTCGGACTTGTAGCCGCCCAGCCAGACGATGCCGGGCGCGGCACCCGGCGCCTGCCTGACGGCGATGCTTGCCCCGTCCACGTCGATGAAAACTGGTGCGCTGGCGTTCATGACCTTGTCCTTCCCGGCCGGTCTTTTGGCATAAACGGTGGTTCGCCGAAAAGTGCTCGTGTCCTTTCTTCGCTTGGTGCAGGCAATGGCCAGTTTCTAGAGGCAAGCTTTGAGGTGATTTCCTGGCGAGGCTGTGCTATTGACTCCGGCCGCGCGCTCACCACATAGGCGCGTCCAAGGACTTGAATCTAAAGAACCCCTATCGAAACGGCCGAGGAGACCACGACCATTCGCAGACCTTTCAAAGCAGCGGCACCCACCAAGGACGGTCCGCGCTCCAACCGAGACATCCGGGTTCCCCGGGTCCAGCTCATCGACGCCGAGGGCCAAAATCGCGGCGAAGTTTCCATCAACGACGCATTGCTGCTTGCCGAAGAGGCGGGGCTCGATCTCGTCGAGATATCGCCCAACGCGCAGCCGCCCGTCGCCAAGATCCTCGATCTAGGCAAGCTGAAATACGCCAACCAGAAGAAGGCGGCCGAAGCACGCAAGAACCAGAAGGTCATCGAGATCAAGGAGATCAAGATGCGCCCGAACATCGACAGCCATGACTACGAGACCAAGATGAAGGCCGTGCGGCGCTTCTTCGAGGAAGGCGACAAGGTCAAGCTGACGCTGCGCTTCCGCGGCCGCGAGATGGCGCATATGGAGCTCGGCATGCAGCTCCTGAACAAGGTCCGCGAGGAAGTGGCGCCGATCGCCAAGGTCGAGGCCGAGCCGAAGCTCGAAGGCCGCCAGATGATGATGGTGCTGGCGCCCCGCTGACAGGGCGCCTCACATTTCCTTTCCCTCCAGGAGCCATCCGACGCGACCGCCGCAATCCGTCGCACCGATCACGGTTTCGAGAAAGAGAATTGACCGGCCGGCGCTGCTTCGTGCTCCAAAATCCGCCTGAATTGCGGAGCACGGCGTCCCGACGATCGGCGGGGCGCCTACCCGATCGCCGGCAAACCCTCGACGATCGGACTGCAATCATGGTCGATGACGTGAAATTCGCGAATGACGACCCGCCCGCCGGGTTGGGCGGCTACCAGCAGATGCGCAGGCTGGTGCTGGCGGTGCTGATCGTGGCGCTGTTCGCGGCATTGCTGTTCGGCCAGTCGACGTTCCCTCCCGATACGCCGGTGCACGAATCGATCGAGATGTTCGGCGTGCTCCTGATCGTCCTCGGCGTCGTCGGGCGCCTGTGGTCGACGCTCTATATCGGCGGGCGCAAGTCCTCCGAAGTGGTCACCGGCGGGCCCTATTCGATCACCCGCAACCCGCTCTATGTGTTCTCGACGGTGGCCGCAGCCGGTGTTGGCGCCCAGATCGGCTCGTTCAGCGGCATCGTCCTGTTCGCGCTTCTGTGCGCCGGGGCCTTCCATATCGTCATCCTGCGCGAGGAGAAATTCCTCAAGCAGGCGCTCGGCGCCCCTTACGAAGCCTACCTGGCGCGCGTGCCGCGTTTCTTTCCAAAACTCTCGCTTTACCAGGAAGGCGACACCGGCAGCTTCAAGCCGCGCCTGCTCTTGAACACGCTGCTCGACGGGCTTGTGTTCCTGGTGGCGCTGCCTGCCTTCGAGCTGATCGACGGCGCGCAGCAGTCGGGGATGCTGCCGGTGTGGTTCCGCCTTCCGTGATGAGGACAGCGCGTCGCATGGCCTGAGGTGTTGCGCGCAGGCCGTCTTTGATCTATAGGACCGCCGTTCCGCGTATCGGCCCGGAAATCGTTTCGATTTTCGGCAAACACGGTACGCAGAACAAAAAGGAAGAACCGCCCGGCAGGGCATGCCGTGGCGGTTTCATTTGCTTTTCGGGCTCTGGTCGGCCCGAAGCGAACAAGAAGCGCGATGGTGCGCCCACGATACGGAGTAGCAAAATGCCCAAGATGAAGACCAAATCGGCCGCCAAGAAGCGGTTCAAGATTACTGCCACCGGCAAGGTGCTGTCGGCTGCCGCCGGCAAGCGTCATGGCATGATCAAGCGTTCCAACAAGTTCATTCGCGATGCCCGTGGCACGATGGTTCTGGCTGAACCGGACGGCAAGAAGGTCATCAAGAATTTTCTGCCGAACGGCCTCTAAGGCATTCGGTCCGGAACAGCTTTTGTTTTTTACGCAATTCCGAACGGAAAACCGCTAGGCACTTTTCCTGGAATTGCTTTTAAGGAGATCATGACATGGCACGCGTAAAGAGAGGCGTCACCGCCCACGCCAAGCACAAGAAGGTCCTGAAAGCCGCCAAGGGTTTCTACGGCCGCCGCAAGAACACCATCCGCATCGCCAAGCAGGCGGTGGAGAAGTCGCTGCAGTACGCCTACCGCGACCGCAAGAACCGCAAGCGCTCGTTCCGCGCGCTGTGGATCCAGCGCATCAACGCAGCGGTGCACGAGCACGGCCTGACCTATGGCCGCTTCATCGACGGCCTCAACAAGGCCGGCATCGAGATCGACCGCAAGGTGCTTTCGGACATGGCCATCCACGAGCCGCAGGCTTTCGCAGCACTTGTCGCCAAGGCCAAGGTCGCGCTCGAATATCTGAAGAACACCACGCCGAATGCTTTTGAGAGCGCTGTAGCCTAACCAGCGCCTTCCCAAGCTTTTCGACACTTGATTTGGGAAACCCGCGCTGGCAGGGCTGGCGCGGGTTTTTCTTTGCTTCCAATCGGGTCCGGAACATGAGCGACATGGACACTCTCGAAAATTCCCTTCTGGCCGATATCGCGGCCGCGACCGACGAGCAGGCGATCGAGGCGGTGCGCGTCTCGGCGCTGGGCAAGAAGGGCTCGGTCTCCGAAATGCTGAAGACGCTCGGCGCGATGAGCGCCGAGGAGCGGCAGGTAAAGGGTCCGGCGATCAACGGGCTGAAGAACCGCGTCACCGAAGCGCTGACGGCGCGCAAGGCGGAGCTGAAGGACGTCGCTATCGCCGCACGGCTTGCCGCCGAGAAGGTCGATGTCACGCTGCCGGTGCGCCAGTCGCCGGCCGAGCGCGGCCGCATCCATCCGATCAGCCAGGTGATCGACGAGATCGCGGCGATCTTCGGCGACCTCGGCTTCGCCATCGCCGAAGGTCCGGACATCGAGACCGATTATTACAACTTCACCGCGTTGAACTTCCCCGAGGGCCATCCGGCGCGCGAGATGCACGACACCTTCTTCTTCCAGCCGGACGAGAAGGGCGAGCGCAAGCTGTTGCGCACACACACCTCGCCGGTGCAGATCCGCACCATGGAGCGGCAAAAGCCGCCGATCCGCATCGTCATCCCCGGCAAGACCTACCGGCAGGATTCGGACGCCACGCACTCGCCGATGTTCCATCAGGTCGAGGGACTGGTAGTCGACAAGACAGCCAACGTCGCCAACATGAAGTGGGTGCTGGAGGAGTTCTGCAAGGCCTTCTTCGAGGTGCCGTCGGTCAAGATGCGCTTCCGGCCGTCCTTCTTCCCGTTCACCGAGCCAAGCCTCGAGGTCGATATCCAGTGCGACCGCTCGCGGCCCGGCGAAGTGCGCTTCGGCGAAGGCTCCGACTGGATGGAGATCCTGGGCTGCGGCATGGTGCATCCCAACGTGCTGCGCGCCGGCGGGCTCGATCCCGACGAATATCAGGGCTTCGCCTGGGGCATGGGCATCGACCGCATCGCCATGCTGAAATACGGCATGCCGGACCTGCGTGCCTTCTTCGACGCCGACGTGCGCTGGCTCACGCATTACGGCTTCAGGCCGCTCGACCTGCCGACGCTGTTCGGAGGGCTTTCCACATGACCGCCCCGCACACCGGCGGCTGTCGCTGCGGCGCGGTACGGTTCGAGGCGTCCGCCGAGCCGCACCACATCAGCTATTGCCATTGCAGCGATTGCCGGCGCGCCAGCGGCGCGCCGGTGTCGGCCTTCGTCGGCTTCATGGCCGATCAGATCGCGCTCGACGGCAAGTCGCTGAAGACATTCGAGAACGGCCCGGTGACGCGCTCGTTCTGCGGCGTCTGCGGCTCGCCGATCGCCTATGTCGACGAGCGGCTGGCCGGCCACATCTATTTCATGCTCGGCGCCATGGACATGCCGGCCTATTTCAGGCCGACGCTGCATGCCCATGTGCGCGAGCAGCTTCCCTTCCTGCACATGCCGGACGACTTGCCGCGCCATCTCCGGACCAGCGTACCCAGACCCGACGGAACACTGTCATGAAATTCACCCTCTCCTGGCTCAAGGACCATCTCGAGACCGACGCTTCGCTTGCCGAGATCGTTGAGCGGCTGACCGCGATCGGCCTCGAAGTCGAACATGTCGATGACAAGGCGGGCTTGAAACCCTTCGTCATCGCTAAAGTGCTGACCGCCGTGCAGCATCCCGACGCGGATCGCCTGCGCGTGCTCACCGTCGACACCGGCGACGGCAAGCCGCCGGTGCAGGTGGTGTGCGGCGCGCCCAACGCCCGCGCCGGCCTGATCGGCGCTTTTGCTGCGCCCGGCACCTATATCCCCGGCATCGACGTGACGCTCTCGGTCGGCAAGATCCGCGGCGTCGAGAGCCACGGCATGATGTGCTCGGAGCGCGAGCTGGAATTGTCGGACGAGCACAGCGGCATCATCGACTTGCCGCAGGATGCGCCAGTCGGCACCAGTTTCGCGGCCTATGCGCATCTCGACGATCCGGTGATCGAGATCAACCTGACGCCGAACCGGCCGGACGCGACCAGCGTCTACGGCATCGCGCGCGATCTCGCGGCGAGCGGGCTCGGCCGCCTCACCGGCGGCGCGATCATGCCGCATGCCGGCGAAGGGATGTGCCCGGTGAAGGTCAAGATCGAGGCGCCGGAACTCTGCCCCGGCTTCGCGCTGACGCTGGTGAAGGGCGTGAAGAACGGCCCGTCGCCGAAATGGCTGCAGCAGCGGCTGATCGCGATCGGGCTTCGGCCGATCAGCGCGCTGGTCGACATCACCAACTACGTCACCTTCGACCGCGGCCGGCCGCTGCATGTCTTCGACGCCAACAAGGTCGCAGGCAATCTCGTCGTGCGCCGCGCCAAGGACGGCGAGAAGGTGCTGGCGCTTGACGGGCGCGAATACACGCTGACGCCGGAAATGTGCGTGATCGCCGACGACGATGGCGTCGAATCGATCGCCGGCATCATGGGCGGCGAGCATTCGGGCTGCGACGAGAACACCACCGACGTGCTGATCGAATCGGCGCTTTGGGACCCGATCGCGACGGCGCGCACCGGCCGCGCGCTCGGCATCATCAGCGATGCGCGCTATCGCTTCGAGCGCGGCGTCGATCCCGAATTCATGGTGCCCGGCGTCGAGCTCGCCACCAAGCTGGTGCTCGATTTCTGCGGCGGCACGCCGACGGAAATCGAGGTGGCGGGCTATGCCGGCCACAAGCCGAAGATCATCTTCTTCCCGCTCTCGGAAGTGAAGCGGCTGACCGGCATCGAGGTGCCAAGAGAGGAAGCGCTCGGCATCCTGGCGCGGCTCGGCTTCGAGCCGCGCAGTTCGGGCGACGCCGCCGAGGTGAAGGTGCCGTCCTGGCGCCCCGATGTCGACGGCAAGGCCGACCTCGTCGAGGAAGTGATGCGCATCCACGGCGTCGACAACATAGCCCCGCAGCCGCTGACCTCGCATGACGCGGTCAACGGCAAGATCCTGACTGTGCTGCAGATCCGCACCCGCGCAGCGAAGCGCGCGCTGGCCGTGCGCGGCATGATGGAGGCCGTCACCTGGTCGTTCATCCCGGCAAAGCACGCCGAGCTGTTCGGCGGCGGCCAGAACGAGCTGAAGCTCGCCAATCCGATCGCCGCCGACATGTCCGACATGCGGCCCTCGCTGCTGCCGGGGTTGATCGCTGCTGCGCAACGCAATGCCGATCGAGGCATCGGCGACGTGGCGCTGTTCGAGGTTTCCGGCACCTATGAGGGCGACATGGCCGACCAGCAGCGGCGCGTCGCCGCCGGCGTCAGGCGCGGCACGGCCAAGCTCGACGGTTCCGGCCGCAGCTGGTCCGGCAATGCGGGAGCAGTCGGCGTGTTCGACGCCAAGGCGGATGCGATCGCGGCGCTCGAAGCCTGCGGCGCGCCGGTCGACCGGCTGCAGGTCGAAGCAGGCGGCCCGGCCTGGTACCATCCCGGCCGCTCCGGCACGATCAAGCTCGGGCCGAAGACCGTGCTCGGCACCTTCGGCGAATTCCATCCGAAGACGCTTGCTACGCTCGACGTTGTCGGACCGATCTGCGGCTTCGAAGTCTATGTCGACGCCGTTCCGGAGCCCAAGGCCAAGCCGACGCGCACCAAGCCGAAGCTGGAGCTATCGCCTTTCCAGGCGGTAAAGCGCGACTTCGCCTTCGTCGTCGACAGGTCGGTCGAGGCAGGTACTTTGGTGCGGGCGGCTTTAGCCGCCGACAAGAAGCTGGTCACCGGCGTCTCGGTGTTCGACGTCTTCGAGGGCGCTGCGCTGGGCGCGGCCAAGAAATCGATCGCCATCGAAGTCTCGATCCAGCCGGTCGAAAAGACGCTGACCGACGAGGATTTCGAGGCGCTCGCAAAACGCATCGTCGAGAACGTCAATAAGCAGACGGGCGGCGTGCTGAGGGCCTAGCGAGGCTCTGCTTTTACGCAATTCCGGACCGAAAACCGCCACGCACTTTTCCTGGAATTGCTCTCATCTTACGCAATTCCGGACGGAAAACCGCTACGCACTTTTCCTGGAATTGCTTGTGAGGATTGCCGGCAGGCGGCGAATCGCCCTTCAAAAGGGCGATGAACCGTCTCCGCTATTCCGGCCTTCCCTTCGAAGAGCAGCGCGCCGCGTTTCTCGGCATCGTCGCGGCCGACCCGCTGCTTGCCGAAACACTGACGCGGGTGCGTGCGCTCGCCTTGCCGGATTGGCTGGTGGTGTCCGGCGCGCTGTACAACAGCGTCTGGAACCATCTGACCGGCAAGCCGCCGGGCTACGGCATCAAGGATGTCGACCTGTTCTATTTCGACGATACCGACCTTTCCTACGAAGCCGAGGACGCGGTGATCCGCAGGGCGGCGCGGCATTTCGAGGGACTGACGCTGCCGGTCGAGGTGCGCAACCAGGCACGGGTGCATCTATGGTATCCGGTCAAGTTCGGACAGGAATGCCCGCGTTATACGAGCTCGAGTGAACCCGTCAGCTATTTCGCGTCGAAGACGCATGCGGTCGGGGTGCGGTTCGATGGAGACGGGTGTCTTGATCTCGTGGCGCCGTTCGGGCTCGACGACATTTTCTCGTTCCGCATCACGCCGAACAGGGTGCTGGACAATCAGCGGACGCATGAGGCGAAGGGGAGCCGGGCAAAGGAGTATTGGCCGGAGATTGGCGTGGTGCCTTGGTAGGATATGCAGGCGCGAGGCACCCCCCTCTGCCCTGCCGGGCATCTCCCCCTCAAGGGGGGAGATCAGATGTCACGCCGGCTCTCGCAAATCGCCAGCGTTTCAAGAGAGGGGGCGCGCCGAAGCTGCCAATCTCCCCCTTGAGGGGGAGATGGCCGGCAGGCCAGAGGGGGGTGCCTCGCGCCAACCTCTCAGCTGAAGGGGCGCCGAAGCGCCCCTCTTTGTCACCCATTCACCAGTGCCAGCAGCTCCTCGGTGTAGCGCTTGCCGACAACCTTGTCGGGCGACATTGCGTCGCCGATAGCCGCGACTTCCGCCGCACTCAGTTCGATCCCGGCCGCCGCCGTGTTTTGCTCCAGATGGCGGATCTTTCGCGCACCGGGGATCGGCACGATGAAATCGCCCTGGTGCAGCACCCAGGCGAGCGCCAGCTGCGCCGATGTCACGCCCTTCTCGGCCGCCATCTTTTCCAGCACCGCGATGACGGCGTTGTTGGCTGCCATGGCTTCGGCTTGGAAGCGCGGCAGGCCGAGGCGCCAGTCGCCGGCGCCGAGCGCGTCCGGCTTGGCGATGGTGCCGGTCAACAGACCCCGGCCGAGCGGGCTGTAGGGCACAAAGCCGATATCGAGTTCGCGGCAGACGGCAAAAACCTCGTCCTCGGGGTCGCGGCTCCACAACGAGTATTCGCTCTGCACAGCGGCGATCGGATGCACGGCATGCGCCCGGCGCAGCGTCGCGCCGCTTACCTCCGACAGGCCGAGCGCCCGCACCTTGCCCTCGCGCACCAGCTCGGCCATGGCGCCGACCGTATCCTCGATCGGCACGTTGGGGTCGACGCGGTGCTGATAGTAGAGATCGATGACATCGGTATCGAGCCGCTTGAGCGAGGCGTCGGCCACCGCCTTGACATGCTCGGGGCGGCTGTCGACGCCGATCATGCGCTCGGTGCCTGAGCCTTCCTCGGCGATCTTGAAGCCGAATTTGGTGGCGATGGTCACTTTGTCGCGCACCGGCTTCAGCGCCTTGCCGAGCAGGATCTCGTTCTCAAAGGGACCGTAGACCTCGGCCGTGTCGAAGAAGGTGACGCCGATCTCGACGGCGCGGCGCAGCGTGGCGATCGCCTCGGCCTCAGGCTGGCCGCCATAGCCGAAGCTCATGCCCATGCAGCCGAGACCGACGGGGAAGACTTCGAGTTCAGTTCCTAGCTTGCGGGTTTTCATGACGCGTCTCCTTGTTGCGATGGGCAGGAGATAGCGCCTTGCATTCCGTTCGATAATCGTGTCTCTTTTGCACGGCTTGTTCTATAAAATAGATCAATGAACCGAGCGAACCTTTCCCAACTTGCCGTCCTCGCCACCGTCGCCCAATGCGCGAGCTTCCGCGGCGCCGCGCGCGAGCTGGGCATCGCGCCTTCGGCGGTCAGCCATGCCGTGTCGAGCCTCGAGGCGCGCCTTGGTGTGCGACTTCTGGCGCGCAGCACGCGCAGCGTGGCGCCGACCGAGGAAGGCGCGCAGCTTTTGGAACGGCTGCGGCCGGCACTGTCCGAGATCGACCTGGCGCTCGAAACGGCGGTCGAGGCGCGCGACCGGCCGGCCGGCAATCTCAGGCTCAGCGTGCCGCGCACCGCCGCGCATCTGGTGCTGACGCCGCGGCTCGGCGCCTTCACTGCCGCCTATCCCGACATCGTGCTGGAGATCGTCATCGAGGACCGCTTTACCGATGTGGTCGAAGGCGGCTTCGACGCCGGCGTGCGGCTCGGCGAAAGCCTGCAGCGCGACATGATCGCGGTGCGCATCGGGCCCAACCTTCGCGGTGCCGTCGTCGCCGCGCCGTCCTATTTCGAAACGAGCCCCAAGCCGCGCCATCCGCGCGATCTGGCCAACCATCGCTGCATCCGCTTCCGCTTCTCCAGCGGCATCCTCTATCGCTGGGAATTCGAGAAGAACGGCGAGGAAATCGAGATGGCGGTGGAAGGGCCGCTGATCCTCGACGAGGACCATTTGATCGCCCAGGCGGCGGTCGACGGCGCAGGCCTCGCTTTCGTCTTCGAGCCCTATGTCCGCGCCCCGCTCGCCGACGGCCGGCTGATCCGCGTGCTCGAGGACTGGTGCCCGTCATTCGACGGTTTCTTCGTCTACTATCCGAGCCGGAGGCAAATGCGGCCGGCGTTGCGGGCCTTCGTCGATTTCTTCAAGGTGAGCGGGTAGGCTCCACCCTCCCCCTTGTGGGGAGGGTCGGCTCGCAAGCGTAGCGAAGCGGAGATTGCGAGACGGGGCGGGGGGTAGCGCCCTACGAGGACCCCCACGCCGATCCGCTATGCGGATCGACCCTCCCCACAAGGGGGAGGGTAAGGCACACTTCGGAAGAAACCCGGAGCCATCAGCGTTCTTCGGCCATGCAGGTTTCCATCACCAACACCGCGACTCGCTACGGCTGGGCGATGATCGTCCTCCATTGGCTGATCGGGGTGATCTTCATCGGCCAGTTCGTGCTCGGCTTCGTCATGATGCGGATCGAAAACCAGCGGATGTCCTTCGAGCTGATCCAGCTGCACAAATCCTTCGGCTTCCTGCTGCTTGGGCTGGTCATACTGCGCGTCGCCTGGCGGCTTGGCAATGCGACGCCGCCCTTGCCGGCTTCGGTCGGAACGCTGGAGCGCAAGACAGCGCCGCTCGCGCATTTTGCGCTCTACGCGTTCCAAGTCGCCCTGCCGCTCTCCGGCTGGGCGCTGGTCTCAGTCTCGACGCTGGAAATCCCGACCATGCCGTTCAACCAGTTCGTGATGCCCAACCTGCCGCTCACCGAATCCGACGCCGCGGAAGGCTTCTGGACGGCGGCGCACTGGTATCTCGCCTATGCCGGCATCGCGCTGGTCGCGCTGCATATCGCTGCAGCACTTCGCCACCATTTCCTGCTGCGCGACAGCGTGCTCGAGCGTATGATCACGCCTTCGTCAGACGGGGAATAGAGCGGGTCGCCCGTTCGTTGGTAACGGGAAGACAGCAATACGCTGGACTCACGAAAAGGACTATTCCCATGCATAAGCGCATCCTCGGATTGGTGGCTGTCGCAGCGTGCCTTGTCGTGCCCGCCGCGGCAGCGGTCTCGCTCGGCGACGCCGCCGGCAGCTACACGATCAGTCCGGCGGCTTCCAGCATCCGCTTCACCGTGGGCAAGGCCGGGGGCGGCGGGTTCGACGGTGCCTTTGCCCGCTTCAAGGGAAACATCCGCATCGACAATAGCGATGTCGAGCGCTCGCGGGTCAACATCACAATCTTTCCCGAAAGTGTCGGCACCGGTCAGAACCGCATCGACGCCTTCCTGCGTTCCGACGCGGTGTTCGACGCCGCCAACAACCCGGAAATCCAGTTCCGTTCGACCAGTGTGAACCGCACCAGCGCCACCACGGCGGTCATCGACGGCCGGCTGACGGCGCGCGGCAAGACATTTCCGGAAAAATTCACGGCCGAGCTCGACGGGCTGAAGTCGGGGACGATCAAATTCCATGTCACCGGCAAGGTGCTCAGATCCCGCTACGGCATGGATGTCGGCACGCCGCTCTATTCCAACGTCGTCGACTTCGACATGACGCTGACGGGGAGAAGGGGCTAGCCACCTCGCCCCCGCGAAAGCGGGGGAGAGGTGGCCCGGCGAAGCCGGGACGGAGCGGGGGACGCCGTTCGCGACGTCAGAAACCTGCGAGAGTAAGGCGCAACACCGATCCGTGAATCAGAGGCTGCGGCGAGCGCCAAAACAGTGAACGCCGGCTCCCTACGAAGGCCCCTCTCCGTCCCGGCTTCGCCGGGCCACCTCTCCCCACTTCGTGGGGCGAGGAAGGGAGCTTCTCTTTCATTGGCTTTTCCGCCGATTTCGGGCAAACCTCGTCGCCGGTAAATCGACATGGAGAAGCACAATGTTCCGATGGGGTGTTCTGTCGACGGCCAAGATCGGCCGCGAGCAGCTTTTGCCGGCGATTGTGGATTCGGAGAACGGCGTGCTGTCGGCGATCGCCAGCCGCGACCTGTCGAAGGCCCGCGCGCTTGCCGATCGCTTCGGCGCGCCGCATGCCTTCGGCTCCTATGAGGATTTGCTCGCTTCCAAGGAAGTCGACGGCGTCTACATTCCGCTACCAACCTCGCAGCATGTCGAATGGACGGCAAAAGCGATCGAGGCCGGCAAACATGTGCTGGTCGAGAAACCTCTGGCGCTCGACGCCAAGGACATTCCACCACTGATCAAGCTGCGCGACCAGAAGAAGGTGCTGGTCTGCGAGGCTTTCATGGTCGTCTATCATCCGCAGTGGATCAAAGTGCGCGACCTCATCGCCAGCGGCGCCATCGGCAGGCTGCGCCATGTGCAGGGCGCGTTCTCCTACTACAATGTCGACCCCAAGAACATGCGCAACCAGCTCGATCTGGGCGGCGGCGCGCTGCCCGACATCGGCGTCTATCCGACGGTGACGACGCGGTTTTCGACCGGCAAGGAGCCGATCCGCGTCCAGGCCCATATCGAGCGCGACAAGACCTTCGGCACCGACATCTATTCGTCGATCCGCGCCGATTTCGGCGACTTCGAACTGTCCTTCTACCTGTCGACGCAGATGGCCGCGCGGCAGGTGATGGTCTTCCACGGCGAGAAGGGTTTCATCGAGGTTTTCTCGCCCTTCAATGCCGGGCTCTACGACCACCACCGCATCGAATTGCACAACCAGAACCACACCGAGGCGCAGGTGTTCCGCTTCCCGGGCACGCAGCAATACAGGCTGGAATGCGAGACTTTTGCGCGCGCCGCCCTGGGCGGCGAGGACCGCGTCTTCACGCTGGAGGAATCGGTGCTCAATCAGAAGGTCATCGACGCCATCTTCCGCGCCGGCGACAAAGACGGCTGGGAGCCTGTCTGACTCTTTGTCTCGACGCAATTCCGGACGGAAAACCGCTTCACACTTTTCCTGGAATTGCTCCAGCCGGCATGTTTGGGGGAGGAAAACATGGCTGACGCGGACGTGATCATTGTCGGCGCGGGGCTGGCCGGCCTCGTCGCCGCCGCCGAACTGGCCGAGGCCGGCAAAAAGATCGTCGTCGTCGACCAAGAGCCGGAGCAGTCGCTGGGCGGCCAGGCCTTTTGGTCGTTCGGCGGCCTCTTTCTGGTCGATTCGCCCGAACAGCGGCGCATGCGCATCCGCGATTCGCACGACCTCGCGCTCGAAGACTGGCTGGGCACCGCCGCCTTCGACCGCGAGGAGGATTTCTGGCCGCGCCAATGGGCCGAGGCCTATGTCGGCTTCGCCGCCGGTGAGAAGCGCTCCTGGCTGATGGAGAGGGGCTTAAAATTCTTCCCTGTCGTCGGCTGGGCCGAGCGCGGTGGCGGCAATGCCTCAGGCCACGGCAATTCGGTGCCGCGCTTCCACATCACCTGGGGCACCGGGCCCGGCGTGTTGGAACCGTTCGTACAGCGCGTCCGCGAGGCGCAAAAGCGCGGGCTCGTCCAGTTCAAATTCCGCCATCGGGTCAACGAGATCATACGCAGCGGTAAGACCGTCACCGGCGTGCGTGGTGACGTTCTCGAGTCGAGCAGCGTCGAGCGCGGCCGCAAGAGCTCGCGCGAAATCGTTGACGATTTCGAACTTCACGCTCAAGCGGTGATCGTCGCTTCCGGCGGCATCGGCGGCAATCACGAGCTGGTGCGCCAGAATTGGCCCGAACGCCTGGGCGCGCCGCCGAAGCGCATGATCACCGGCGTGCCGGACCATGTCGACGGCCGCATGCTGGCGATCTCGGAATCGGCGGGCGGGCGGGTCATCAACCGCGACCGCATGTGGCACTATGTCGAAGGCATAAAAAACTGGGCGCCGATCTGGACGGAGCATGCGATCCGCATCCTGCCCGGCCCATCATCGCTCTGGCTCGACGCGCGTGGCAAACGCTTGCCGGTGCCGCTCTATCCGGGCTTCGATACTTTAGCCACGCTCAATCACATCATGGGCACGGGTTTCGACTATTCCTGGTTCATCCTGACCAAGAAGATCATCCAGAAAGAGTTCGCGCTGTCGGGCTCGGAGCAGAACCCCGACCTCACGGGGAAAAGCTGGCGGCAGGTGCTGGGCCGCGCGACGTCGGGAATTCCCGGCCCGGTGAAAGCCTTTATGGAAAAGGGCGAGGATTTCATCGTCGAGGCCGAGCTGCCAAAGTTGGTGGCCCGCATGAACACTCTGGCCGGCGGCGAGCCGCTGCTGGAGGTCGCGCAGATCGAGCGCGAGATCCGCGCCCGCGACATGCAGCTCGACAACCCATTCTCCAAGGATGCGCAGATCACTGCGCTGCGCGGCGCCCGCGCTTATCTCGGCGACCGGCTGATCCGCACCGCCAGGCCGCACAAGATGCTCGATCCGGCGACCGGTCCGCTGATTGCCGTGCGCCTCAACGTGCTGACCCGCAAGACCCTGGGCGGCCTCGAGACCGATCTCGACAGCCGCGTGCTCGATGCCGATGGTCAGCCGGTGCCGGGGCTCTACGCGGTCGGCGAGGTAGCCGGCTTCGGCGGCGGCGGCGTGCATGGCTATGCGGCGCTGGAAGGCACCTTCCTCGGCGGCTGCATCTTTTCCGGCCGCAGCGCAGGGCGGGCCGCGGCCGGTGCGGTGGTCTGACCGATCGAATGGTGTTGCGCAACCTCGTGACGTCGGCCCGCCTTGTCTGCTGCGGCATCGTTCCGGCGATTGAATATTCCTTGAAGTCGATGCCCGAAAAGGCGTGACGATGCGCGGAGACTCATACGGGGCGGCCTCCGGCAAGTTTGGACACTTTTCCAAGCAAGACCGTCTCATATAGTGGGTACCCACGCGCTTTAACGGATGCTAATATTCTCCGTTACTCGGGAACGTCGCAATGTCCAAGATTTGCTTGTTATGCGCGTGCCTTCTTTTTCTGGCCGGCTTGTCGACACCGGCTTCCTCTGAGGCCCAGATCGGTCAGCGCAGCCATAGATATGCGCTTGTCATCGGCAACTCGGCCTACCGTTATGCGCCATCGCTCCCCAACGGGGTGAATGACGCGAATGCCATCTCCCAAGTTTTGCAAGAGACGGGCTTTGAGGTCACCCTTGGATTGGATGCTGACGCATCAACGTTCAGGGAACTCATCGGAAAATTCAGGCGAAACTTACGGCCGGGTGACGTCTCCCTTTTTTACTTCGCCGGACACGGGCTCCAAGCGAACGGGGAAAACTACCTATTGCCTGTTGATGCCGCGCTTCAACGTCCGGCGGACTTGGCTCTCGAGGCTGAGCGCCTGCAAGACATTATCGCCGCCATGACGGCCGAGGAAAATACCGCAATCGTCCTTCTCGATGCCTGTCGCGACAATCCTTTCGTCAAGCAATTGAGTGGACCGGGTCAAAGTCGCGGCCTTGCCATAGGAAAGGGGCTGGGAGCCTTGGATGCTGGCAGGGGAGTCTTTATCGGCTTTGCAACACAGCCCGGCAACGTGGCTCTCGATGGAGCCGTCAATCATAGCCCGTTTGCAGACTCTCTTGTGAAGCGGATAAAGACTCCTTCGATCGACATTGAAATTCTTATGCGTCGCGTCCGGTTGGACGTCATGAACGCGACTTCTGGGAAGCAGGTCCCCTGGAGCAACTCGTCCCTGGTGGAGCCGGGGTTCTCATTCAACCCAGATGCCGCGTCCAGTCAGTCTCCGGCAGACCCCTATCAGCCAGACGCGGCGACAGAGCTCGAATTTTGGAAATCGATCAAGGATACATCCGATGTCTCGATGTATCGTGCTTATCTAGCGGCATTTCCGAATGGTGCATTCATCGAAATTGCAAAGAGCCGAATTGCCAAGTTCCAAGCACCTACGCCGCCACGCAAAAGGATCCTGCCGAAGAAAGTGAGTCGCAAGCCGCAAGTCTCGTTGCCTATCAATGAACCTTCCAATCGTTCGGCGGAAACGATCGCACCTGCTAAACCGGAATCCGTTGGGCGATGCAGGGATGGCAACAAGGAGAGATGTCGCCAGAGATGCCGTGAGGGCGCAAGGCGTGCCTGTCGCAAGCTGCAACAGCTAGGGGGTTAACAACGCCGATGACGGCCTTGTGCGGCGACTTTGGGCGCGGCGGGTGTGGTTGACCGAGAACCGGCGACGCGATGTGTGGAATACCGCCAGACTATCGGCTGGCCAGCACCATACGGTTGCCTTCGCTGTCACGGAATTCGGCGACGGTGCGGCCCGGCTGCCATGGCGCTTCCTGCGGCTCGGTGACGATCTCGACACCCCTGGCCTTGAGCGATGCGACCCTTGCCTCGACATCCTCATCGACCAGGACGAGCACCGGCTCCGCGCTCGGTGCCGCATCGGCGCGCCTGATGAAATGCAGGTTGGTGACCGCGTGGGGGAACGCCAGCTCCACCCAGCGCCAGCCGCCATCGCCCATCGGCTGGTCGGCAATGACCTGGCACGCAAGCTTGTCGGTGTAGAACGCCTTGGCGCGATCCTGGTCGAGCACCGGAAGTTCGGCAAACTGGATATGCATGATGTCTCTCCTCATCGCGGCGGCCGCGGGTGCGGCCACTACGCGCGAAAGACGACTGCGGCTGGCAAAAAGATTCGCAGGCCGGTGAGAATCTTTTCGGTGGCACGAAACGTCTTCCTTACGCAGACCCGCCAAAAAGGAGACGAGAAATGAACTACAACCTCATCCGCTACGGCGTGAAGGACACCGCCGTCGCCGAGAACCGGGCGCTTGTGGCAAACGTGTTCGAGGCGCTGAATGAAACGAAGCCTCAGTCCGTGCGCTATCTCGTGCTTGAACTGGAGAACGGCGAATTCGTCCATCTTGTCGGCTACGACGAGGACAGTTCGGAACTGACCGGGCTTGACGCTTTCAAGGCCTTCGGCGCCGATCATGCAGGGCGGCGCTCCACACCGCTGGCCCGGTCGCCGGCAAAGATCGTCGGCAACTATCATATGCTGACGAGCGCCGACGAGGCCGTGCCGGCCTGACCGGGCGCGGTATGACCCGACGGGCCGGCGAAGCGAGAACGGAAACGATGAGCTTAGCAAAATTCGACCGCGCAGCACTTGAAGTCATGCTCGTCGGCCTGCGGCCGAAATTGCACCGCTATGCCGCCCGCATGGCCGGCTCGGTGATCGAGGGCGAGGACATCGTGCAGGAAGCGGTGGTGAAAGCGCTTGCTGCGCATGATGGCGGCGCCGCGGTCGAGCGTCCCGAGCAGTGGCTGTTCCGCATCGCCCACAATGCGGCGCAGGATCATCTGCGCCGCCGCCAGCGCGAGCGTTCCCGCATCACCGAGGCCGACATGACCGGAATAGAGGACCTCTCCGCCAGCGCGGAGGCGAGGCTTGCGGCGGCGACCAGTCTGCGCAGCTTCATGCGGCTGACGCTGGCGCAGCGCAGCGCGGTGATCCTGGTCGACGTGCTCGGCCTCAGCCTGCATGAAGCCTGCGAGGTGACAGGCGCCACGCTTGCCGCCACCAAGGCGGCGCTGCATCGCGGCCGGGCTGAGTTGAAAGCGCTGGCCGCGGCGCCGGATGAGGTGGCGATGCCGAAACTCGATCCGGACCAAGAGCGCCGGCTGCGCCGCTACATCGATCTGTTCAACGCTCGCGACTTCGACGCCGTCAGGGCGCTGATCGCCGAAGACATTGAGCTTGAGGTCGTGAACCGCACCCGTCTACGCGGCAAGAAGGAGGCTTCGACCTATTTCGGCAATTACGACCGCATCAGCGACTGGGCGCTGTCGCTCGGCTTCGTCGACGGTCGGCCGGCGATCCTGATCCGCAACCCGCAGGCGGGCGATGCGGTGCGCGGCTTCGTCCTGATCGATTGGCGCGGCGATGAGGTCGCGGGGATTCGCGACTTCCGCTACGCGCCCTACTGTGTTGCCGACGCGGATATCCGTTTCGCCGATTGAAAAGACGTGAGCGCATTGCATCGATAGCAGCACCTCGCAGGTGCGCTGGTTGCTCGCGCCACCCTGCGCACGGGTGCGCCTCCTCATCACTGACTTCCGCTGAGAATCTGGTCGCCCTAACGATTCCGCCGCGAGAGTTCAAGCGCCTCATGCTTTCACCAGCATCCATGTTTGAAACATCATTTATTGACGGTAAGACCTTTTAATGTATGCTTCAGCGCCGAGAGCTCATACTTCAAAACTAAGCAAGAGAGTCGTCGGTGATAACCGCACCACAATTGCGCGCCGCCAGATCGCTGCTCGGCATCGATCAGCGCCGGCTTGCCGAATTGTCCGGCCTGTCGGTGCCGACGATCCAGCGTATGGAAGCCAGCGGCTCGATCATCCGGGGCAACGTCGATTCGCTGATGAAGCTGATCGCGGCGCTTGAGGTGGCCGGCATCGAATTGATCGGGGAAGGCGCGGTCAGCCAGGGCGGCGGACGCGGCGTGCGGCTGAAGGCCGGCCTCGATCCGGCCAGGGCGCCCGATACCAGCGACGCCGGGCTCGGCGGGAGCCTGCCGTGATTTCGACCGTTGCCTTTCTTCTGTGCGGTCCCGCCGCGCTTCTGGCAACAGCCATCTTGGCCGGAGCCGTCAGTCGGCGCGCCTCGGCGACACGCTTCGTCTATGGCGCGGCGCTCGCCATTTCGGCCGCCTTGCTCGTCATCGTCGCAGGCCACCTCGCAGGCAATCCCGGCGAGGTGTCTGCCATCACCTTGCCGGTCGGCCTACCGTGGACCGGCGCCCGGTTTCGGCTCGACGGCCTGTCGGCGTTCTTTCTTGTCGTCGTCAACCTGGGCGGCGCCATCACCAGCCTCTACGGTCTTGGCTACGGCAAGCACGAATCCGCGCCGCATCGCGTGCTGCCGTTCTACCCAGCCTTCCTCGCCGGCATGAACCTCGTCGTGCTGGCCAACGACGCCTTCAGCTTCCTGCTGTCCTGGGAATTCATGTCGCTCGCCTCCTGGGCGCTGGTCATGGCGCACCACCGAGATGCGGAAAACAGGCGAGCCGGCTACATCTATCTGGTGATGGCAAGCTTCGGCACGCTGGCGCTGCTGCTGGCCTTCGGCCTGCTGGCGGGGCCGGCAGGGACCTATGCGTTCGACGCCATGCGCGCGGCACAACCCGGCCCGCTCGCCGCCGGCGCGGTGCTTGCGCTCATGCTGCTCGGCGCCGGCTCCAAAGCCGGCCTCGTCCCGCTGCACGCCTGGCTGCCGCTCGCTCATCCGGCAGCACCCAGCCACGTCTCGGCGCTGATGAGCGGCATCATGACCAAGGTCGCCATCTACGGTTTCATCCGCGTGGTGTTCGACCTTCTCGGCGCGCCGGCATGGTGGTCGGGCGTCGCAGTGCTTCTCATTGGCGGCGCGACGGCGGTTCTGGGCATCCTCCATGCGCTGATGGAAAAGGACCTCAAGCGGCTGCTTGCCCACTCGACCATCGAGAACATCGGCGTCGTCTTTGCGAGCCTCGGCCTTGCGCTGGCCTTCAAGGCGAACGCCATGCCGTCGGCCGCAGCGCTGGCCTTCACCGCGGCGCTGTTCCACGTGCTCAACCATTCCTTCTTCAAGAGCCTGCTGTTTTTCGGCGCCGGCGCCGTGCTGACGGCGACCGGCGAGCGCGACATGGAAAAGCTCGGCGGCCTGATCCATCGCATGCCGGTGACCAGCTTCGTCTTCCTCGTCGGCTGCGTCTCGATTTCGGCGCTGCCGCCGTTCAACGGCTTCGCCTCCGAATGGCTGGTCTTTCAGGCCATATTGCAAAGTCCCGAGCTGCCGCAATGGGGACTGAAGGTCATCGTGCCCGCCGTCGGCGGCATGCTGGCGCTGGCGGCGGCGCTGGCCGCGGCCTGCTTCGTCAAGGCATTCGGCATCACTTTTCTTGGCCGGGCGCGATCGGCGGTGGTGGAACAAACGCATGAGGTCGACCGCTGGTCGCTGACGGCGATGGCCCTGCTTGCCGTCTTCTGCCTGCTCGCCGGCGTCCTGCCCGGCTTCGTCATCGACGGCCTGTCGCCGGTGACGCTCTCGCTCATCGGCGACCGCATGCCGGTGCAGACGGCCGATCCTTGGCTGTCGATCGTGCCGATCGCCGAAAGCCGCAGCTCCTACAACGGCCTGCTGGTGTTCGTCTTCATCACCATCTCGGCCTCGCTCGCGGCCTTCTTCATTCATCGCTTCGCCTCGCATGCGCTGCGCCGGGGCCCGGCATGGGGATGCGGCTTCGCCGACGCGGTACCTGCGGCGCAATACACGGCCGTTAGCTTCGCGCAGCCCATTCGCCGGGTCTTCGGCAGCTTCGCTTTTCGTGCCCGGGAGACGGTGGAAATGCCGGCGCCGGGTTCCCTCGAACCGGCGCGCCTCAAGGTGGATTTCCACGATGTGGCCTGGGAGATTTTCTACCAGCCGATCACGGGTGCGATCGATTTCGCCACCGAACGGCTGAACTACCTGCAGTTCCTGACGATCCGTCGCTATCTGACGCTGGTCTTCCTCTACCTCGTCATCCTGCTTCTGGTGCTTGCGCTATGGCCGTGATTTTCCAGCTGGCCGTGCAGGGGGCCCAGATGCTTTTGGTGCTTTTGCTGGCGCCGCTGCTGATCGGCTTCGTGCGCAAGGTGAAGGCAAGGCTGCTGAGAAGGCAGGGACCTTCGCTCATCCAGCCCTATCGCGATCTGGTCAGGCTGATGCGCAAGGAAGTCGTGCTGGCCGAAAACGCGTCCTGGCTGTTCCGCGTGACGCCCTACCTGATCTTCGCCGCCACCTGGGTCGCGGCGGCGCTCGTTCCGACATTCGCCGCCGGCCTCCAGTTCAGCTGGACCGCAGACCTCATCGTCATCGTGGCGCTGCTCGGCAGCGCGCGCTTCTTCCAGGCGCTGGCCGGCATGGACGTGGGCACCAGTTTCGGCGGCATCGGCGCCAGCCGCGAGGTGATGATCGCCTCGCTGGCCGAACCCGCGATGCTGCTCATCGTGTTCAGCCTGGCGCTGGTCGCCGGCGCCACGCAGCTTTCGACGGTCGCGGCCTTCATGAGCTCGCCCGAGGTCGGACTGCGGGTGTCGCTCGGCATGTCGCTGATCGCCCTGGTGATGGTGGCGATCGCCGAGAATGCGCGCATTCCGGTCGACAATCCGGCCACGCATCTGGAGCTCACCATGGTCCATGAGGCGATGATCCTGGAATATTCCGGCCGCCATCTGGCGATGATCGAACTCGCCACCTTCCTCAAGCTCGTGCTCTACGTGTCGCTGATCTCCTGCGTCTTCCTGCCCTGGGGGCTGGCGAGCGCCGGGGCGGGGCCGAAAGCGCTGGCCATCGGCGCCGCCGCCTACCTCGCCAAGCTTGCGGTGCTTGCCATCCTGCTGGCCGTGTTCGAGACGGCGGTGGCTAAGATGCGTGTCTTCCGCGTGCCGGACTTCCTGGGCGCGGCGCTGATGCTGGCGCTGCTAGGCACGCTCTTGCTGTTCGTCTCGCGGAGCCTGTGATGAACGGTCTCACCTTCGACATCGCCCATCTGCTCGCCGGCAGCCTGGTGCTGGTCTCCTTCATGATGCTCTACCAGGACCGCCTGTTCGCGCTGATCAACGTCTTTGCCCTGCATGCGGTCGTGCTGGCGCTGTCGGTGGCCTGGCAGGCCTATATCCAGGAAGCGCATCATCTCTACATCACCGCGGCAATAGCGCTGGTCTTCAAGGCGATCGTCATCCCCGTCGGGCTGCATCGCATCATCCAGCGGCTCGGCATCCATCGCGACATCGAGACCGCGGTCGGCATCGGTCCGACCATGCTCGCAGGCATTGGGCTGGTGACGCTCTCCATGCTGCTGATGCTGAGGGTCACGCCCGAGGCCGACCCGCTCGCCCGCGAGGATCTCGCCTTCGCGTTGTCGATCATATTGCTTGGCCTCCTGGTGATGGTCACAAGGCGCAACGCCGTCAGCCAGGTCGTCGGCTTCATGTCGCTGGAGAACGGCCTGGTGCTGGCCGCCACCGGCGCCAAGGGCATGCCGCTGGTCGTCGAGATCAGCGTCGCCTTCTCGATCCTGATCGCCTTCATCGTCATCGGCGTCTTCCTGTTCCGCATCCGCGAGCGGTTCGATTCGGTCGATGTCGGCGCGCTCGACGACTACCGGGGAGAGCGCCAGTGACCGCGTTCTCCTTCGATGCCGTGGCCGCGATCCTTTTTATTCCAGCGGCTGCCGCGGCCATTCTGGCGGCATTGCCGAACTACAAGATGACGGCGGTCGTGAACGTCATAGCGAGCCTGCTGACCTTGCTCGCGGCGCTCTCGCTGTTCGTCACCGAACGGCCGGCGCCGGGACAATATATGCTGGTGGACGACCTCAACATCGTCTTCATCGTGCTCAACACATTCGTCGGCTTCACCACCAGCGTGTTCAGCGCCTCCTATATCGCGCATGAGCTGGAGACCGGGCGGCTGACCGCGCCGAACCTCCGGTTCTACCACGCCATGTACCAGATCATGATGTTCGGCATGAATCTCGCCTTCGTGTCGAACAATATCGGCCTGATGTGGGTCGCGGTGGAGCTCGCCACGCTGACCACCGTGCTGATGGTCGGCATCTACCGCACGCATGAGGCGCTGGAGGCGGCCTGGAAGTATTTCATCCTCGGCAGTGTCGGTATCGCGCTCGCTCTGTTCGGCACCATCCTCGTCTACATGGCCGCCCAGCCGGTTGTCGGCGCGGGCACCAACGCCATGGTCTGGTCGGTGCTGATCGACAAGGCGGCGCATTTCGACCCGGCCCTGCTCAGCGTCGCCTTCATCTTCCTGCTGCTCGGCTATGGCACCAAGGTCGGGCTCGCGCCGCTGCATGCCTGGTTGCCCGACGCGCATGCCGAAGGCCCGACGCCGATCTCGGCGGTGCTGTCGGGCCTGCTGCTCAACGTCGCGCTCTACGCCGTGCTGCGCTTCAAGCTTTTGCTCGCCGCGAGCCCTGAGGCGATCGGCCCGGGGCCGCTGATGGCGACGATGGGACTGACCTCGCTGATCTTCGCGGCCTTCATGCTCTACCGCCGCCGCGACATCAAACGCCTGTTCGCCTATTCCTCGATCGAGCACATGGGCATCATCGTCTTCGCCTTCGGCATGGGCGGCCCACTCGCCAACTTCGCCGGCCTGCTGCACATGGTCATTCACAGCCTGACCAAGTCGGCGATCTTCTTCGCCGTCGGCCATATCGCGCAGGTCAAGGGCACGCAGAAGATCTCCGAGATCAGGGGGCTGACCGAAAGCCATCCCGGGCTTGGCTGGGCGCTCGTCATCGGTGTCGTGGCAATAGCCGGCCTGCCGCCGCTCGGCATCTTCATGAGTGAATTCCTGGTCGTCAGCTCGACCTTCGCCAGACATCCCTGGCTGGCGATCCCGCTGGTGTTCGGGCTGCTCATCGCCTTCGGCGCGCTGCTTTTGCGGCTGACCGGCCTCGCCTTCGGCGAGCCGCGCGGCGGCACGGCGCCGGTCGAGGCGTCCTACGTGCCGATGTATTCGCACCTCGCCTTGGTGTTTGCCGCCGGCGTCTATCTGCCGGCGCCGCTGGTCGCGTGGTTCCAGCATGTCGCCGGTATCCTGGGGTGAGGCCATGAGCAGGAAGAACATGCCCGCGCTGATAGATCTCATCGAGGCCGGTCGCCCGGTCGAGCATCACGCTCCCTGGCGGCGCGCCGTGGTGGCGCCGAAGGTCTGGAACCTAGCCGTCGAACAGCTCGCCGCCGGCCGCTGGAGCCTGCTCGGCCTGTGGGGCGAGCCGGACAGGGTGCACATGGCGCTTCTCGACGAAGCGCTAAACATCGGCGTGATCAGCCTGGACTGCCGTGGCGGCCGCTATCCGTCGGTCGGCCAGCAGCATCCGCCGGCGCTGCGGCTGGAGCGCGCCGCGGCCGATCTCTTCGGCCTGGCGCCGCAGGGTCTCCCCGACACCCGCCGCTGGGTCGACCACGGCCAATGGGGCGTCAGCCATCCGCTGGCAGCGCGGCCGGGTGGGCCGGCGGCTGCGTCCTCCTACCGGTTCATGGCGGCGGAGGGCGAGAGTCTGCACCAGATCCCGGTCGGGCCGGTGCATGCCGGCATCATCGAGCCGGGGCATTTCCGCTTCACGGCAAGCGGCGAGACGGTGGTGCGGCTGGAGGAGCGGCTGGGCTATGTGCATAAGGGCATCGAAGGCCTGATGGCCGGCGCGTCCATCGATCGTGCGGCAAAACTCGCGGGCAGGACGTCGGGCGACAGCACGGTAGCCTATTCCCTTGCCTTTGCCCGCGCGGCGGAAGCGGCGCTCGGCGTCGCCGTACCGCCGCGCGCAGTCTGGCTGCGCGCGCTGATGGCCGAGCTGGAGCGCCTTGCCAATCATCTCGGCGATATCGGCGCCATCTGCAATGACGCCGCCTTCGCGCTGATGCATGCGCATTGCGGCGTGCTGCGCGAACGCGTGCTGCGCGCCGCCGATGCGGCCTTCGGCCATCGCCTGATGCGCGACCGCATCGTGCCCGGCGGCGTGGCAAGCGATCTCGGCGAGGCCGGGACGAGCGCCATCCGATCGCTGGTCGCGGAGATCAGGCAGCGCTTTCCGCATCTGGTCGAGCTCTACGACAACACGGCATCGCTGCAGGACCGGACCGTCGCGACCGGTAGGCTCAAGGTCGAGCTTGCCCGGCAATATGCGGCGGGCGGCTATGTCGGGCGCGCCTCCGGCCGCGATTTCGATGCGCGGCGCACCCCAGGCTACGCGCCCTACGATCAACTCGCCTTCGATGTGCCGGTGCTGCAGGAGAGCGACGTCAACGCGCGCGTCTGGATCCGCGTGCGCGAGGTCGAGCAGAGCCTGTCGCTGGTCGAGCAGATTCTCGGGCGGCTACCCGCCGGCCCGATCCACGTCGATATTGATGCGCCAAACGGGCCGCGCGAGGGCATGGCGCTGGTCGAGGGTTTCCGCGGCGATATCCTGGCATGGCTGCGCATCGGCGAGGACAGCTCGATCGAGCGCTGCCACCTGCGCGATCCGTCATGGTTCCAATGGCCGCTCCTGGAAGCGGCGATCGAAGGCAACATCGTCGCCGACTTCCCGATCTGCAACAAATCGTTCAACTGCTCCTATTCCGGCCATGATCTTTAACGTGGCCCGAGGCACGCCGTCATGCGCAAGCTCCTCTTCGAAAGCCTGATCCGCCCGCCGCTCACCGAGCGTCCGCCTGAGGTGAGCGATGCGGCGGTCGATGAGCTGGCGCGCGCGCTCGACGGTGTCGCCCGCAAGAGGCTCGGCCGGAGCCTGTCGATCCGCGCGGTCGACGCCGGTTCCTGCAATGGCTGCGAGCTCGAAATGCACGCGCTCAACAACGCCTTCTACGACATCGAGCGCTTCGGCTTCCGCTTCGTCGCGTCGCCCCGCCATGCCGACGTGCTTTTAGTCACCGGGCCGGTCACCAAAAATATGCGCGAAGCGCTGAAGCGGACCTTTGACGCGACGCCCAACCCGAAATGGGTGGTGGCGCTGGGCGACTGCGCCAAGGACGGCGGCTGCTTCGCCGGCAGCTACGCAATCGTGGGCGGCGTCTCGGACGTGGTGCCTGTCGACCTGCATATTCCGGGCTGCCCGCCGCCGCCGCTAGAGATCCTCAAGGGATTGATCGCGCTGCTCGAGGGAGCGAACGCGAAGGCCGACGCTTCCAGGGGCTGAACCTATAGAGCCTTTCACCGTTTCATGGAAATAGCGAACCGCGCTCGTGGAACGTCACGCAGATCTATGCGTTTGCGCATAAACCTGCGCGGTGATGACGGAGCGCGCACATGGCATCCATCCGATACATTGTGACGAACGTGGATAGATCGGTCGAATTCTATCGCGATAAGCTCGAGTTCTCAGTGAACATGCACAATCCCGGCAAGTTCGCAGCGCTTGTTCGTGGTGATCTGACGCTCTATTTGAGCGCCCCAGGAGCGGGCAGTGGAGGAACCGCAGGCGGCGATCCGGAACCTGGCGGATGGAACCGGTTTATGATTGTTACGAAGGACTTGGACGGTCTCGTCAGCCGGTTGAACGCCGGTGGGGCCGAATTCAGAGGAGCAATCAGCGAAGCCGGCGCCGGTCGAGCCAGGCTTCTGAAAGACCCATCCGGCAACTTGATTGAGCTGTTTGAATTCAAATAATTAATGCTGCTGGCCGTCTCCTCTGCTTGCGGTAGCAGCATATAGTATCGTTCCCGCGTCAGGCTCGTTCGAGCGTCAATCCGGCGCGCTCTATCCCAGCTTCGGCAGCCTCACAGGACGCTTCTCATCCATGCCAGGAAGGACTCCATCACCGCCGATCGGCTGCGCGATGCGGGCCGACCAAAGATCGTGGAAAATTCGGGAGATACAGCCTACGCAACGGACGTCGATTGCACGCGTTCTATCTGTTGGGAGAACGGTGACCGATTTGATGGCCAGCCTCATGTGCTGACAAAATCGGAGGCGATTAGGATGTCTAAATTCAAAGAAGCCCTTGAACGCGGCAAGGAAGCTCACCGTCAGCAAGAGAAACGCATCCGCAATGACAAGGCGGATGCCCAAATTACGGACTTCGGCGCTCAAGCCAGGGCCTGGTTAAACGATATCGTGGTCGCGTCGTTGGAAGCGGCCAGGGCAGAGGTGGCGGGCGAGGTGACCATATACATAGACACCACGCCACGCCGCGAAGTCAAAGCGTTAACACCCTCCCTCCGGTTCCAGATCTACAGAGAAGGATTGGAAAAGACGGCCAGAAAGACGTTCACAGTCAGGGTTCAACTGAGTGGGGAGGCATCAGTTTCTTCGCCCGGGATGGTGGCAGAGGATGTCGGAAATATAGGGGATAGGTCCGCCGAGAGGTTTCGCAATTTGCTTGTCAAGCTGATCGAGGACGCTGCTAAGGGCGCTTAGCAGATAGGCAAAGCATCATTGCGTCCTGTCTGGGCAAGAAGCCCCACGCCGGTCCGAAGTGCCACCGGCGTACGCCTGTAATCGTCATTTTCGCCGACGGCATCGGGCAGGATTTCATCGCCTTCCACTGCGGCAGGCAGGTGCGTCTCTTGCCGGCGTCCAAGGTGCTGCGGCTCGTCATCGATCAGTGAGCTGCCGCACGATGGCAGGGCCGTCGTGCAGCTTATCGATCGACGGCCAGGCGCAGCACGAAAGGGGCCGGCGAGAGCCGCACCTGCCTGTCCGGTCGAAGGCGATGAAATCCTGCTTGTCAAGCAACACGGATCGCGGTTCGTTAACAATTCATGCAACCCGGCATAGGTAGTGTTGGTCTGCAGCAGCTTGAGAAGTGAGCCGTCCCATTGCGCAATGCCGCCGCCGAAGCCACTGATTTGCAGCTTGTCATTCACAATGACGACCAGACTCCTTGGGAGTTCGTCGTCGATCTCGTTCGCTCGGTCTTCGATCGGTCGCAGGCCGAAGCCGAGACCTTCGCCGCGACGGTGACCCAGCAGGGAGAGGCTGTGTGCGGCAGCTATCCTTTCGCTGTGGCGAAGGCGATGCTGGATACGGCGCAGCAACGCGTCAAGGCAGCCGGCCACCCGCTTCGCATCACTGCTACCCCGAAGAGAACCGAGAGCGTGACCGCGGCCGACCTTCCAGCACAGGGCCCGCGTGACAAGAAGTTCAAGTATGCCCATGAAGCAATCGCATGGCATTTTGCCGGGCTGGCGCATGACGAGATCATCGCAACCTCCCGCCAGTTTCCCGGCCATATGCGCGCCGACGTGCAGGTGGCGCTTGACAAACTGTTCTCGATCTCGCCCGTCCGCTTCTTCGGCCTCTACGAGCAGTACCGCTATGAGACGCTGACCTATGCGGCCTTGACGAAAGAAGGACAGCACGCCGTCACCATCTCGGCGGCGCAGTATCAGGATGTCGATATCGGCGACCGCGAGCCAATTAAGTGTCTCAACAACGGTCTATGGCTCAATCAGGATGAAGATCTGCACTACGCGGTCGTGCTGTCCTTTCACCGTGAATACGGCCGTGAGGCGGGAACCTGCGTCGAGATCGCCGTGCCGGCCGGCGAAGACGGCGTGGCCCTTGTGGACCGCTGCTTCTCGCAATTGGAGGCTGCCATCCATACTGCGCGATCCTACCGCGGCAAAGTTCTTTCCCTGGAAACGGAAGGAGACTATCAGGGCCGCTCCAAGGGCGTGATGGTCCATCGCCTGGCGCAAGTGCAGCGGGACCAGGTCATCCTGCCGGAACAGACGCTGAAGCTTCTTGATCGTAACGTGATCCGGTTCATCGAGAGCCGGGAAGCGCTGAGGCGGCTTGGGCAATCGACGCGCAAGGGCATCCTGCTCTATGGCCCACCGGGCACTGGCAAGACGCACACCATTCGCTATCTCGCCGCCAACCTCCCTGGTCATACGACACTCATCATAACGGCCGGCCAGATGGGCCTTCTGTCGCAATACATGACGCTGGCACGGTTGCTGCAGCCGGCTACGGTGGTGATCGAGGATGTGGATTTCATTGCCCGCGACCGCGAGAACATGGCGGGTCCGTGCGAAGAATCTCTCCTCAACGCCTTGCTGAACGAGATGGACGGATTGAAGGATAATGCCGACATCCTGTTCATCCTTACCACCAACCGGCCCGAACAGCTTGAAGGTGCGCTAACAGGGCGGCCAGGGCGCATCGACCAGGCCATCGAGGTGCCGCTGCCGGACGACGACTGTCGGGAGAAGCTGGTGCGCCTTTATGGCGGCGGGCTAAAACTTTCCGACAGGATCGTGGGGGAGGCAGTGGCGCGCACGAAGGGCGTCAGCGCTGCCTTCATCAAGGAACTTATGCGCCGCACCGCGCAAACGAGCATCATGCGTGGCGACGGAGAGACTGTGACCTCCAAGGAGCTCGCCGAAGCTTTGGACGACATGTTGTTCACGGGCGGCCGGCTCAACGTTAGGCTGCTTGGTGGAGCAACCGACGGAGCATCAAGCTGCTAAGCTGGTGTCGACTTGTGAGCGGGTAACGGCGACTGTCGTTGCCTTGACGAAATAACGGCATTCGGCTCGTCGCGTCATAAGGCGCCCGCGGCAGGTCGGGCAGTCACATCACGCTTCTCATCCACGCCAGGAAGGACTCCATCACCGCGGATCGCGGACTGTGTTGCATCCACACGACATAAAAGCTGTAACCCGGCAGGGACAATGGATGCGCCTTGACGAGCGAGCCGTTCTCCAGCTCGCGGCCGACCACGACGTCGCTCAGGATCGCAATGCCTTGCCCGGCGACAACCGCGTCGATCGCATGCAGTTCCTCGCGGAAGCTCAAATCCCAGGCTTTGTCCGGGATCAGGTCCGGATCGATCGAACGGGCCGTCGCCAGCCACCGGCGCCAGGTGGGAGCGTCCGGATCCCGGTTCATCCAGTCGAAATGGATCAACGGATAACGCAGGAGATCAGCGGCACGCTCTATCGCGCGCCCGTCGCTTGCCAGCAATCGCGGACTGCAAATGGGAAAGAAGGAATCGCGGCGCAGCTCTTGCGATGCAAGGCCAACAGGCGGGCGACGCGTGTAGCGGATCGCCATATCGGCCGCGCCGGCGCGCAGGTCGAGCACCGCGTCCGTCCCTATGATCTCCAATGGCACGGCCGGGTTGGCCTCTCGCCATTTCGGCAACCGGGGCACCAGCCACCGGCTCGCGAAAGCGTTCGGACTTGTCACCCGCAGTGGCGCTTGAACATCCGGCTCGGCGACCGCGGCAAGGGAACCGGCGAGAAGATCGAAGCCATTGCGGACGATAGGGAACAGCCGCGCTCCCGCGCTCGTCAGCGCGAGCGGGCGCGGCTGGCGCTGGAACAGCTTGCGGCCGCATATCTCTTCCAGCAAGCGGACCTGGTGGCTGATCGCCGTCGGCGTCACGCCGAGCTCCACCGCTGCGGCCTTGAAGCTGCCATGCCGGGCGGCGGCCTCGAAGGCGTGCAAAGCACGCAGCGGCGGGACGTTCCTCATGCCGCCAGTGTAGATGAATTCTGCTCATCCAGTAGCCAAGAATTTCGCTTTTGCAGATGGCGGGCCCCTGTGAGACCGTGCTTCCCTCGGAACCGAGGGCGACTGCGATGGAGATTGCGCGACAGACCGATGCGTTATCGGGCCGATCCCATTCTTCGGCGATCGAGCAACTGCGGCAAGGCTTGCGGGGCGAAGTGGTGTTGCCGACAGACGCGGCGTACGATCAGGCGCGCGCGGTCTGGAACGGGGCGATCGACAAACGCCCTGCCGCAATTGTCTTTTGCGCCGATCCCAATGACGTCATTCGTGCCGTGACCTATGCCCGGTCACAAGGCTCACTCGTGGCGGTTCGCAGCGGCGGCCATAACGTCGCTGGCCTGTCCGTCTGCGACGACGGGATGGTGATCGATCTATCGCGCATGAAGAAGATTGTCGTCGATCCCGAGCGCCGCATCGCCAGGGCCGAAGCCGGTCTGACCCTTGGCGAGTTCGACGCGGCCACACAGGCCCACGGTCTTGCGACGACCATGGGCGTCAACGGCGACACCGGTATCGCCGGCCTTACACTCGGCGGAGGCTTCGGCAAGCTCGGGCGAAAGCACGGCCTGAGCTGCGATAATCTAATCGCCGCCGAAATCGTCACGGCCGACGGACGGCTGCTGCGAACAAGCGCCGGCGAGCATCCCGACCTGTTCTGGGCCCTGCGCGGCGGCGGCGGCAATTTCGGCATCGTGACGGCGTTCGAATACCGGCTGCATCCTGTCGGCCCGGCCCTTCTCGTAGGCTCGGTGCTTCACGCCTATAATCAGGCGCGCGAGGCCATGCGGTTTTACGACAAATTCTCCCGTGACGCCCCGGACGAGGTGAGCGTCGACGCAGCGCTCGTCACACTGCCGTCGGGCGACCGTGCCTTCAGCATCTCGGCTTGCCATGTCGGGTCACCCGAAGCGGGCGAGCCTGTCATCGCACCGCTGATGAGATTCGGATCCCCCATCGAAAGCCGCCTTCAAGCCGTTCCCTATCTTCAGATTCAATCGGCTGGCGACAGCCTCTTTCCGCGTGGACGACGCTATTACTGGAAGGCGCAGTTCCTGCACCGGATCAGCGATGGCGCGATCGAGGCGCTGCTCGACAGTTATGCGAGGGCTCCCAATCGCTCGTCCCTGCTGGTTTTCCAGCAGGTCGGCGGAGCGATCGCCCGCGTGCCGGCGTCGCACTCGCCCTATGCCAATCGCGATGCGGCGCTCGACTGCTTCCCGATCGCTATCTGGGAAGATCCGGCCGATGACGAGGCAAATATTCGCTGGGCGCGCGAGCTGTGGAATGAGGTCAGGCCGTTCTCCACCGGCGGTGTCTATGCCAACAATCTTGGCGATGAGGGCGACGAGCGCGTACGTGATGCCTACGGCGGAAATTATGCGCGCCTCGCCGCCGTCAAGAAGCAATACGACCCTGCCAATTTCTTCCGGCTGAACCAGAATATCAGGCCTGGATAATTCGCAATCCGTGGGGAACCGTGCGCAGCCGCTGGATGATCCTTGCCGTGCTCTTCGTCGCCCGGGCGGCGATGGCGGTGCAGTTCCAGAGCATCGCGGCCATTGCGCCGGAATTGGGCAAGGACCTGAACGCAAACCTTGCCGGTATCGGCGTGCTCATTGGCCTCTATTTCGCGCCGGGCGTTGCGCTCGCGCTTCCCGGCGGCGCGATCGGCAAGCACTTCGGCGACAAGGCGGTCGTGCTCGCCGGCCTGGCCCTGATGCTGGCGGGGGAAATTCTGCTGTGCGCCTCGTCTTCATGGAGCGTTGAGATCACCGGCAGGCTGATCTCCGGCGTGGGCGGCGTCCTGCTGAACGTGTTGATGACGAAGATGGTCGTCGACTGGTTCGCGGGCCGGCAGATCGCCACGGCAATGGCGATCTTCATCAACTCATGGCCGTTGGGCATTGCCCTCACGCTTATTGTGCTGCCGCTGATCCAAGCGGAATTCGGCATAACGGGGACTGAGATCGCGGTGATGGCACTCATCGCCGCGGCGCTGGCATTGGTGGGACTTTTCTACCAGCGGCCCGGCCAGACGATCGCTCCGGTTTCGGTGGAAGCCTCGCGGCTTGCGAAGCCGGCCGTCTGGGCCGTGCTGCTGGCAGGCTCGATATGGGCTTTCTACAATGTCGGTTTCGCCATGATCTTCAGTTTCGCGCCGTCTATGCTGGTCGAACGCGGCTGGTCAACCGCCGCGGCCGGCTCTGCGGTCAGCATCGTGCTGTGGCTCGCCGCGCTGTCCGTTCCAGTCGGCGGTTATCTCGCGGATCGCACCGGGAGCCGCAATGCCATGCTGGCGGTTAGCTGCCTCGCCTTCGCGGCACTGGTTCTGGTGTTGTGGCGCGGTTCTGAGACGCTCCCCACCTTGGTTGCTCTCGGCTTGGTCTGCGGCCTGCCGGCCGGAGCGATCATGAGCTTGCCGACACGCGCCCTGGCGCCGTCGACGCGGGCGCTTGGGATGGGCCTCTTCTACACGATGTACTACGCCACGATGCTCGTCGCACCCTGGCTCGGCGGCAGGTTTGCGCTTTGGGCTGGCAGCGCCGGCGCAGCCCTCGGCCTTGGCTCGGCCGCTCTTCTGGCGTGTCCGATCCTGCTGTGGGAGTTCGAACGCCGGCTGCTCCTGCCGGAGCGGACGGTACCGCAGGTGAATTGAAACCGGGCGCCAGCCTGTTCCGGCAAGTTCGTCCAGGGGTCTTAGCTCACCGATCGACGACGAGGCTCGACACCGGGCGCTACAGCAGCGCCCCTGCCGCCTGCGCCGAATTGCGCGCCCTGCCTGAAGTTCACACGACAGCTTGCCGGCGCTGCCCATGCTTGTCCCGTTCTTCGAGCGAGCAAGATTGCCGAATCCACCGGCGACCCCAAGTGAGAGGGAGACAAATACGGGAGCGACTGATGACCCAAGCCGGACTTTCACCGCTGCGCGGCCTCGCCAAGCTTCGCGATGCCAGGACGCGACGCTTTTCCAGCTACGACCGCACCGGCGGCAACGACGACCGCCTGCACATCGAGCCGGGCGAGACCGTGACAATCGCCGAATATGAAGGCGCCGGCATCGTCACCCACATCTGGGCGACGCTGGCGTGCGGCAGCGAAAGCTTTCTGCGCAAGATCGTGCTGCGCGCCTACTGGGACGGCGAGGACCAGCCCAGCGTCGAGACGCCCATCGGCGACTTCTTCGGCATCGGTCACGCCCGCACGAAGAATTTCGCCAGTCTCCCCGTGCAGGCAAGCCCCGAGGACGGCAAGGGCTTCAACTGCTATTTCCCGATGCCCTTCGCGACCGGCATGAGGATGACGGTCAGCAACGAGGCCGAGGACGAGCTGGTGCTCTATTGCTATGTCGACCTCGAGCTGCATGACGGGCTGGAGGACGATCTCGGCCGCTTCCACGCGCAGTACCGCCAGGCGCGGCCCCAAGGCATGGCGGAGACCGGCCTCACCAACGAGCAGTTCCTCTTCGGCGGCGAGAACACGGACGGCAAGGACAATTATACGATCCTCGAGGCCGAGGGCCGCGGCCACTATGTCGGAGTGCTGTTCAGCGTCTTTTCGCGCCGGCGTTCCGCGCAGTGGGACTGGTATGGCGAAGGCGACGACATGGTCTTCGTCGACGGCGAGCCCGGTCTCTCGGTGCCCGTTCGCCAGCCCGACCGGCGCATCGGCCAGCAAGTGGCGCTCATCGCGCCGCGCGGCGAGAGCGCGCCGGGCGCCAATGACGCCTGGCCGCCGACGCTGCACGGCACCGGCACGGAGGACTATTTCAACACCGCCTGGTGCCCCACCCAGGATTATTCGGCGCCCTATCACGGCGTCATCGCCGCGGGCGGGCCGAACTGGAGCGAACCGGTCACGCTCTATCGCTGGCATATCGAGGACCCGGTGATCTTCCGCCAACGCATCCGCGTCAGCATCGAGCACGGCCACGCCAACCGGCGCTCGGACGACATCTCGTCGGTCGCCTTCTGGTACCAGGCCGAGCCGCACAAGCCGTTCACGCCGCTGCCGGCGGTCGCCGCGCGCATCCCCGGTTTCGGCCGCAACGCGGAGGGGTAGGACGGGGCAATCGTGTCCCATGCGCGAGCGGAGCTGGGGCCGAGATCGGCATCGATGCCCGGTTCATCTAGTGCAGGAGCATGAATGGCGCACCATTCGAGCCGAAAGTGTGAACGTCTATGTCTTTGAAATAAAAGAAGAAAACCACACACTTGACGAGTCCAAGGGACAAATTTCCAACAGGGCTTTTGCGCCCCCAGTCCCGGAACGGCGCGGTCCAAAAGTTCGTGGCATCGAAGAAGGGCCGGCCCTTGTGTGCGGTTGATACGCATCCTGACATGAATGCGCGAACCTTCGTGCTACGGTGCAGGTGGTTTCTGGGACACCCAATCTCGCCAGCCATGAAGTGAAGAGGAGAGTTTACCACGTCCAGGATCAGCCGCCGCGCTCTGCTCTTTCATTCCAGCAGCGCTGTTGTCGCCTCGACGGTTGCGGCAGCGGCTCTCGCCACAGAGCCACCGCGCCAAGACCGAGAAACGTCCCGCGAACTGCGTGCGCTGATTGAGGCGCACACGACAGCATACGCGGTGTTTGGCAAGGCCGTCCATAAAATGGGTGGAAGCGGCCGCAACTGCGACAGAGCCAGCCGAGCAGAGGAAAAGGCTCTGCTGGCCATCTGCGCCTACCCGGCAGTCAGGGAAGGCGATCGCTTGGCCAAGGCCCGATATCTGTTGGAGATCGAGGCACGCGGCGAACTCGACCTGCCAGAGCACATGCAGGCTATTCTCCGCTCAACAATGTGGAAGGCATGAACTGACTGCCACGCAACCGGTCGGCCTCTATAAGATCAACCGAAGCTCGCCGGCTGACATCTTTCCGGAACGGGCTCCCCAGAGCGAGCGGACACTCGAACCTGGGCCGCATTCGGTCTCCCGGCGCGACAGCGCAATGGTGCCCGCGCCATTTGGCCGGGTCGACCAACGCGCCGTTGTTGACCGGGTGAGTGATCTGCCGCTCATCGCGAAGACGCACACGCCTCTATCTCTGTGCGACAGGACGGACGGTGATCTCGTTGACGCCGACCTCCCGCGGCTGCTCGATGGCATAGAGCACCGCCCGCCCGATCGCCTCCGGTTCGATGGCGTTGCGGCGGTACTCCACCATCGCCCGGGCGGCTGCTTCGTCGGTGATCGTGCCTGCGAGCTCAGAGCGCGTCACGCCGGGATAGATGCAGGTGGCGCGGATTGTCTCGTTCTCCTTGCGCAAGCCGTCGGTGATGGCCCGCACCGCGAACTTGGTGGCGCTGTAGACGGCCGAGGTCGGCACCACCTCGAAGCTGCCGACCGAGCCGATATTGACGACGTGGCCGCTCCCCTGCGCCTGCATCACCGGCAGGACGGCCGCGATGCCGTGAAGGACCCCGCGGATGTTGACGTCGATCATCCGATCCCATTCCTCGACCTTCAGCGCGGCGAGAGGCGACAGCGGCATCACCCCGGCATTGTTGACGAGGACGTCGATCCGGCCGAACCGCTGCCGCGCCTCGGCGACGAGGGCTTCCATGCTGGCGCGTTCGGTGACGTCGAGGGCGCGGGCGGCGGCCTGGCCGCCCTTCGCCTCGATCTCCTCGACGAGCGTGGCGAGCCGATCGGTCCGCCGCGCGCCCAGCATCAGGGTGGCGCCGGCGTCGGCGAGGACGCGCGCGGTGGCCTCCCCGATGCCGCTGGAAGCGCCGGTGATGAGAACGACCTGGTCGATGGTCATGGCAATCTCCTGTATTGTGTTGGCTGCGACGGGTTGAGCGCTCACTGCGCCGTGTAGCCGCCGTCGACGAAGAGCTGCGCCCCGGTGATAAAGCTCGAGGCGGGAGAAGCGAGGAAGGCGATCGCCTCGGCCACCTCCTCCGGGCGGCCGATGCGCCCGATCGGGTGGGCGTCGCCGAAGCTGCGCAGCATCTCCCGGCCGTTCTCGACCACGCCTTCCATGATGTCGGTGTCGATAACGCCGGGCAGGACTACGTTGCAGCGGATGCCGCGGCGGCCGTACTCGACCGCGACGATTCGGGCGAGCTGCGCCGAGGCCGCCTTGGAAGAGGCATAGGCCGCCTGCGTCGGGAACGCCGTCGTCGCCGAGAGCGAGGCGTTGATGACGACGGCGCCGCCCTCCTCCATCAGCGGCACCGCCGCCCGGATCGTGACGAAGGCGCCGCGGGCGTTGATCTGGAAGATGCGGTCGTATTCTTCGACAGAGGTTTCGGTCAGCGGCTTGTTGAGGGTTCGTCCGGCATTGCTGACGACGATGTCGAGCCGGCCGAAGCGTTCGCGGGCGAGCTCGACCGAACGCCGGGCAAGGCGCTCGTCCGAGACGTCGCCCACCAGCGTGGCGACGTCGCCGGCTTCGAGCGCCTGGACCTCGTCGGAGAGGTCGGAGGCGACGATCCGGGCGCCGCGGGCGCGCAGCAGGTCGAGCGTGGCGCGTCCGATGCCGCGACGCGCGCCGGTCACGAGCGCCACCTTGCCGGTCAGGTCATAGGTATTGGGCAGATTGGTCATTGCTGTCTCCGTGGTGCTGGCGGAGCGCACCCGTGCGCCCGCCATCGATGCCCGGGAGATAGCAATCGCCCGCTGTCGATTAAACTTGCCGCGAACTGGACCTTATGGTTAGGAACACTAACCAATGCAGATCGATCTCAACCTCCTCACCCTGTTCGCCGCGGTGGCGGAGACGGGCAATTTCCGCGCCGCGGCCGATCGGCTTGGGGTAACGCGCTCGGCGGTGAGCCAGGGCGTACGGCGCCTGGAGACCGCGCTCGGCCAGACGCTGTTCCTGCGCACCACCCGCAGCGTGCGCCTGACCGAGGCCGGCGAGCGCTTCCTGGCCCAGGTCTCGGCGCCATTGGCCGAGGTCGCGAACGCCCTCGAAGCGGCGTCCGGCTCGGCGGATGAGCCCCGCGGTCTCCTGCGGATCGCTGCCACCTCGATCGCCGAGGAGTTCCTGTCCGGACCGCTGATCGCCTCCTTCAGCGAGGCGCATCCCGGCGTCACCCTCGACGTGACGGTGACCGATCTGGAATTCGACATCATCGCGGCCGGTTTCGACGCCGGCGTACGCCTCGGCGAGGTCATCGAACGCGACATGATCGCGGTGCCGCTGACGGGCGACCAGCGCCAGGTCGCGGTGGCGACGCCGGACTATCTCGCGCGCCACGGCACGCCAGAGCATCCGCGCGATCTCGTCCGCCACCGCTGTATCGGCTGGCGGCCGCAGCCGCACACCGCACCCTATCGCTGGGAATTCGAGAAGGATGGCCGCGCCTTCGACGTCTCGGTCGAACCGCAGATCACCACGAACGACATGCTCCTGATGATCCGCACTGCGCTCGCCGGCGGGGGCATTACCTTCGGCATGGAGGAAACCTTCCGGCCCCATCTCGAGCGCGGCGACCTCGTCTCGATCCTCTCCGACTGGTTGCCACCCTTCGCCGGCTTCTTCCTGTACTTCCCGAGCCGCCACACCGTGACGCCGAAGCTGAGGGCGCTCATCGACCATGTGCGACGCTGTCGCGAACGATCTTAGGCGCGGCGCGGTATCCCCCGACGGGCGGCCACTCGCGGTCCGGGCTGTCGTTCGTCTCCCGCGTGCTCAGTCGGCCTGGGGCGCACGCTGCAAGCTCCCTTCGCGGCGGGGCTCATTTGGATTTGAGGCCACGTCGCTCAAGGGGCGATATTTGGACTAAACGTTAATGCGCCGACGTCGGCAGGCTGAACTCAAGCTACCACTGCCAAGCCCGGCGAAGCGCGCAAGCGGGCTATGTCGCGCGCCGGCGGTTCTCCAAAGTGGCGGCGATATTCGCGAGTGAACTGCGACGGGCTCTCGTAACCCACGTGGAAGGCGGCGGTCGTGGCGTCGATGTCCTGGACCAGCATCAGGCTGCGCGCGTCCTGGAGCCTTAGCTGCTTCTGGAATTGCAGCGGCGTCATCGCCGTCACGGCGCGAAAGTGCTCATGCAGGCTCGACGGACTCATGCCTACTTCCGCGGCAAGCCGCTCGATGCTGAACCGTTCCCGGAAGTTCAGCCCGATCCACGCGATGGCGCGGCCGACCTGGGCCACCCGACCCTGGCCGGAGGTGATGTGGCGCATCCTGGCACCGTCCGGGCCGGCGAGCAGGCGATAGAGAATTTCCTGCTCGGCAAGCGGCCCGAGCACGGGCAGCGCCGCCGGATCGTCGAGCAGGCGCAGCATGCGTAGCACCGCGTCGAGCAGACCGGTGCCGGCGTCGGACACCGTCTTGCCTATGGGCGGAGAGGGCGCTCCCGGCGGCGGCGGCACGCGCAGCGCCAACTGCCCCAGCATGACCGGATCGAAATCGAGGAACAGGCAGAGATAGGGCTTGTCAGGCGTCGCCTCGACCACCTGACCCGTCACCGGCAGGTCGTGGGTCACGATCCCATAGCGGCCCGGTGTATACCTGAACACGCGGTCGCCCAGCGTGACCTCCTTTTGCCCCTGCGCGACAAGGCACAGTTGCGGCCGGTAAACATTCGGCATCGGCATCGTCACCGTGGAGGATTGAGCAAGCGTCACACGTTCGATGGGAGTGGCGTGGAAGCCGTCCTTCGAGACGTGCCGGGCGATCGTCGTCGCGATTTCGGTCAGTGTTTCCATGAAATGGACCATCGCACGCGCGCGGAAGGGCGGCAATGCGAAACGCGGTTTCTGGAGGATTGGGCAGTAATCCCGGCGCATCGGGCTAACGGTTCGGCGTCGCCGCGCATCATAGTGTCAGCAGGCTCTGGTCAGGCAAACCAAGCCGCAGGACAAGTTAGTAACCAAGCCGCAGGACAAGTGAACAAGTATGGAGCGAACATGACAATCGACAATCTGAAGACACCCACGGTCGCACTGGGGACCTGGGCCTGGGGCGACAGCGGCGAGACTGGCGACGGCTATTTCGGCAGCCCCCTGACACGGGCTGGCCTGGAATGGGTCGCGGACAAGGCGCATGCGGCCGGCTTCACCCTGTGGGACACCGCCGTGGTATACGGCATGGGCCGTTCAGAGACCGTGCTCGGGGAGGTCCTGAAGCACTACGCCCGCAGCGACTACCAGCTCTCCACGAAGTTCACCCCGCAGGCCGCGGGGACCAGCGATGATCCGGTGGCGGACATGCTGGAGCAGAGTCTGGCACGCCTCGGCACCGACTACATCGACCTCTACTGGATTCACAATCCGGCAGATGTAGCCCGGTGGACTCCGCACCTGATCCCGTTGCTGAAGAGCGGGAAGGTCAAACATGTGGGCGTCTCGAATCACAACCTGAGCGAAATCGAGCTCGCCAACCAGATCCTCGGAGAGGCCGGGTTCCGGGTCGAGGCCATCCAGAACCACTATAGCCTCCTCTACCGCAGCTCTGAGGATGCCGGCATCCTGGACTACTGCCGCAGCCAGGGCATCCCATTCTTCGCCTATATGGTGCTTGAACAGGGCGCCTTGACCGGCAAGTACAGTCCGCAGAACCCGCTGCCGGAAGGCAGCAGCCGGGCGGAGACTTACAATGGCATGCTGCCTCAGTTGAAGGCGCTGACGGACAAGCTCGCCTCGATCGGCCAGAGCCAAGGTGCCGCAGCTCCCGATGTCGCGACAGCTTGGGCTATCGCCAAGGGCGCGACGCCGATCATCGGCGTCACTAAGCCCAACTACGTCGATGGTCTGGTCCGAGCCACCAGCATGACGCCCTCCAGCGACGACATTGCAGCGCTGGAAGCTCTCGCCGACGCCGCTAACGTGAACACCCGCGGCTGGTGGGAAAAAGAGATGTAAGTCTAAGTCCTCGGACCGCCGTTCCGAGCAATATTGCAGGCGATCATCTAGGCCTGGTGGATGATCGCCTGTGACCGAGCAGGTTGCTGGTTGCCCCACCTGATTGTGCAAGTGCTCGAGAACGTGTCGCGCCATTCCGCAAAATTCCCGGATCACCTGCGGCGGTCGAACGCGACCGGTGTCGCCGGTCCATGAGTGGCCGGATGAACGTTAAATGCGGTCAAGGTAGTGTTAAGCTGGGTAAAAACCTGCCGCCCGCGCGCGTTTGTGCTTTATGGGTGGCCGGCATGAATGACGGACGGAGTGTAATGAACAAGGTCCTCCTCATCGACGACGATGTCGAGTTGACGACGCTGATGCAGGAATACCTGGTCGAAGAAGGGTACGACGTCGCGACAGGCACGGACGGTGGCACAGCGATTGCTGCTGCCGCGCGCAACTCGGTGGACCTGATCGTGCTCGATATCATGATACCCCGAATGAACGGGATCGAGGTCCTGCAGAGGATCAGGAAGCTGAGCCAGGTTCCCGTGCTGATGCTGACGGCGAGAGGCGATGACATTGACCGGATATCCGGCCTGAGCCTCGGTGCCGACGATTATGTGACGAAACCCTGTTCGCCGGGAGAGCTCGCGGCCAGGGTGCGCGCGATCCTTCGTCGTGCGAACCAGCCTGCGGCAGCCACCGACACGCTAAGAGCCGGGCGGCTGGTGGTTCATCCAGGCAACAGAACCGCCGAATGGAACGGACAGCCGCTGGAGCTTACCGGCACGGAGTTCAGCCTGCTCGAAGTTCTCGCTCGCAACGCCGGTCAGCTGGTGCCGAAGCAAGACATATCGAAACAGGCCTTTGGAAAGCCGCTAACCCCATTCGATCGCCGCATCGACGTCCATATCAGCAGCGTGCGTCAGAAGCTCGGCCTCAGGGAGGATGGACAGTCATGGATAAAGTCTGTCCGCGGCCAAGGCTATCAGCTTCTTTTGGACCGACATGCCTCGACTGTTTAAGAAGTTCTTCGTGATAATCTGGCTGACGCTTGCCGCGTCCGTCGCGATCATAATCCTGACGCTCAACTTTTTTCAGACGCTTCCTTCCGCCTCGAAACTGGAACATCAGAAGCGGGAAGTCATCCTCAACCTGACTGAAAACCTGCTTGCCAAGGATGGTGAAGATGCTGCTCGGCGCTTTGCCCGTACAAGCGAGGATACGGTATCGGTCGGTCTCACGATCTCCAAGATCGCGGATTCCGGCGCATGCACCGATAGGAGCACGGCGGAGACAAGAACTGTCCTGAAGGACGGGATTTGCTATCGGGTCTCCGTGCCTGAGCAATACAGCGTCATTCTCGACAAGCTTGGTCCATTCGTACCGGGGTTCGGTATTCTGATTTCGAGCGCGATATCGGCGGCCGCGCTCGCCCGATATCTCATTGGTCCTGTTGTGCACCTTCGCGACGGCCTGAGCGCGCTCGCCCACGGCCGTTTCGACGTCCGCATCGGTCACAAGACGGCAGGTCGGAAGGACGAGGTCTCCGCGCTTGCGCATGATTTCGATTCCAGCGCCGCGCGGTTGCAGCAGCTGCAAGATGCACAGCAGAGACTTTTCCATGACGTGTCCCATGAACTGCGCTCCCCGCTGTCACGTCTGCAGGCCGTTGGGGGTGTCCTTCGGCAGAGTCCGGCGAAACTCGATGCCATGCTGGACCGCATGGACCGGGAGGTCGAACGGCTCGATTCGCTGGTCGGCGAAGTTCTGACTCTCGCCAGGCTGACAGCCGGTTCCCGTCTCCCGCTGAAGACGCAGACGCTGGACGTCATCGATCTCCTGAACGAAATCCTGGGCGACGCAGCGTTCGAAGCCCAGGCACGCAAGGTTTCGATCACCACCAATGTTGACGACAGCTTCCTTGCCGAGGTCGAAGGCGAGCTGATCTGCCGCGCGCTGGAAAACGTCATTCGCAACGCCGTCAAATACACCGCCGAACATTCGCAAATCACCGTGCAATGCGAGACGACGGACGACCTCCTCAAGGTGTGCGTAGCGGATCAGGGGCCGGGCGTCAGGCGAGACGAACTCGAACGAATCTTCCAGCCATTCTCCCGCGGGAACGACGCGGCACCGAGAGGCGGGTACGGTCTTGGCCTTGCGATCGCCAGACAGGCCATCGAGCGCCATGGCGGACGAGTACATGCGTCGCTACCGGACGTCGGCGGCCTGGCCATCACGCTGGAGATTCCCCGGCAGCCGGCGATTTACAGTCCGGCAAACGATCGAGGCTGATCGCAAGTTTTACCCAATTTTACACTGCCTTTACGGCCATTAACGCCGGCATCGCTAAAGCTGGACCGTGATCCCGGTTCTTCAAATGCGAGAAAGTGGACTAATGTCGGCAACCACGGCGGTGTTTCAGCAGAGCAAGAGGATGCGGTTCCTCTGGCTGGCCGTACCATTGCTTTTGACGCCAATCCTTTTGGCGCAAAGCGCCTGGCCGCCGGAGACTCGTCCTCGCCAAGGCATGGAATTTATGGGTTTCGCATTTGTCATCATATGTGTCGCCGGGCGATGCTGGGCATCGCTGTATATAGGCGGACGCAAGAATCGAGAGCTCATTACGACCGGCCCCTATAAATATACCCGCAATCCGCTGTATTTCTTTTCTTCCCTGGGGCTTGCCGGCATCGGCCTGACTTTCGGCTCACTCGCGATTGCGGCCTTCTACTTTTTGTTTGGGTATCTGGTATTCGCCTATGTCTCAGCCCGTGAATCGATCGCTCTGGACGGGCTTTTCGGCGATGCTTACCGGGAATATTGCCACGAGGTTCCCGCCTTCTTCCCTCGCCTCAGACGAAGCGCCCGCGACGTCGCACATCAGTCGCCCATGACATTCAACCCAGTTGCGCTGAAGCGTACTGCTATCGACAGTTCTTGCTTTCTCCTGGCAATCCCCGGGTCCGAACTAATCGAGTCATTGCAATCTGCAAGGCTCCTTAAGCCGATGTTGCACCTCTTTTGACAGCTGGGCTGCCCGCCTGGCCAAACAGTTCCCCCGAGCCTGCGTGCGGTTGTTGAGGCAAATCAGGCGAAGACAGCAGATTGCAATGAAGAGAAACCTACCGTCTGCGGCAGGCTTGCGCCGCAATACTTACCTCGATCCGCTTGCGTAGAAAGACACCTATCTGCGGCCAGACGCCCCACTGCCACAGGCCAGTGGCCGCGCCATCATGCCGGCGCTTCCCGGCAGCCGGCGTCGTGTGCGCCGGCTGAAGATCGAGGCTGATCGTAAGTTTACCCAACTTTACACTGCCTTTACCGCCATTAACGCTGGGGCCGGTAAAGCCTGAACCCATGATCGCGGTTCAGACGATTCGACAATGATCTTGAAGCTTCGACGACTTGAAATGCGGCCGCGAGCAGCGCTCTGCGTGGCCCTATTCTCATGGTTGTACGCCTGCACAAGTGTGCCCTTGCCCGAGGGCACGTCCCTGAGTTCCTATGCCGGATTGAGCCCATCGGGCAGCACGCTCACGAAAGCGAAATTGCGTGTGGATTCGACGCCGGTGCTTGCCGCGCAGACGGTGCGCATCGTACCGACCTCGACGCAGATCGGCAGCCGTGGCTTCGATCCCAAAGACCTGGCGCTCGTCACCAACGCGATAGACCGGGCGCTCTGCACCGACCTTAGCGACCGCTTCAAGGTCGTGGCCACGAGCCAGCCGGCGGACCTCCTCATCCACGCGACGGTCACCGACATCGTTGCGACCAATCGTACTGCAGCGGCGGGTTCCATCGTTGCGTCGGTCGGCGGCTCGGTGGCGGGGCTCGGGGTTCCAATCCCCCGGCTTCCGATCGGCCTCGGCGGCCTAGCCATTGAGGCCGAAGCGGTCGGCAGGGACGGATCGCAGAGGGCATCCATGCTCTGGTCTCGCGGTGCGAACATGATCACGACAAGAGCTCGAGTGTCCCCCGTAGGGGATGCATATTCCCTTTCTTCGGCTTTCGCCGCCGACTTCAGCCGCATGCTGGTCAAGGGCCAGGACCCGTTCAAGGGAATGCCGGCGATACCATCGATGCAAAGACTGAGGGCTTCTCTCGGCGGCAATCCGAAATACGACGCCTGCAAGGCGTTCGGAACGGCTCCCGGCATTCCGGGAATGGTCGCCGCCCGATTTGGTCTGCCGCCCACCTGGACCGACAAGGGCGCCGCAGTCTCCCAATAGCGACAAAGAATATATGTCGCGAGAAGCTGCGCTCTGCTGCACTTCGAGCAATCCAGTGAAGAAAGGACATCATGCAGCTCCGCGGTGCGGCTGATCTATCGGCTTCTTCTGGAAGGCGAGGCTGCGATCATCAACGGCTTCGGCTTCGGAGGCGGCAATGCCAGCGCGCTGTTCCGACGCTGGACGGAAGAACTGCCCGGCCTGAGCGCCGGAGGCGGCACATGATCTGCGCCATTCGCGCTCCACTGTCGTTGCGTCACACGAGCCTATCCATGGAATTGATGCTGGGGACGACACCAGCGATCTTTTCCCGCAGCCATCGATGCGCAGGATCGCGGTCGTACGAGGCATGCCAGAGCATCGACACCTGGAAGCTCGGCAGGTCAAACGGCAGTTTGCTGGTCGCCAATTGGAACTGCTGCACGAAGCTCTGAGCCAGCGCTGCCGGCAGGGTCGCAATCGCGCCTACCGGCCGCAGAAGGTGCGGAATGGCAAGGAAATGCGGCGTGGACAGTAACACACGTCGGCCTTGCCCAAGCAGTGCTAGCGCATCGTCGACGACGCCGCGCGGATCCTCCCGCGACGACGCCAGCACATGCGGCAGCGATACGTATTCGTTCAGGGTGATCGGTGCGGACACCTGAACCAAGTCGGGTGGATAAAGGCACAGGTAGCCTTCAGGGTATAAGACGCGCCGCTTGTGGGTCGTATCTCCTTCCGTAAACACGCCGATACCGAGGTCGAGTTCGCCTCGGTCCAGCAAGTCGAGCACCGCAAAGCGGTCTGTGGAACGCACCTGCACTGCGATGCTGGGCGCCTCCGCAGCAAGCGCGCCTAACAGCCGCGGTAGCAGCGTGCTTTCTAGGCTGTCGGGGATGGCAATACGGAAGCGGCGCTCCGCCGTAGCCGGCTCGAAGCCCCGTTGTTCGAGGGCGATCGTCGCCACGCCGGTCAGCACCGCGCGTACCGGTGTGGCCAGTGCCAGCGCCTTCGGGGTCGGACGCATTCCACCGGCACTACGCACCAGCAGTTCGTCACGGAACAACTCCCGCAGGCGCGAAAGGTTGTAACTCATCGCCGACTGTCCCAGGCCCACCCGCGCCGCGGCGCGCGTCACGCTCCTCTCCGCCAGCAACGCATCAAGCGCCACAAGGAGGTTGAGGTCGAGCCGAGCGAGATTAGCGTGATCGATTCCCATCAGGGGTGCCATCGATTGGGCAAATGACCGATCCGTGTGTATCTCAGCGGATATGGAGCGCGCAAGTCTTGCCCTACCGTTCGAGACGAGGATCAGATCATGAAAGTGATTGAGGTGACCGCCTACGGCGAATCGGACGTGCTGGCTCTGGTCGACAGACCCGAACCGACTCCGGCTTCCGACCAAGTCATCATCGCCAACCACTATGCCGGCGTGAATTTCATCGACATTGCCATGCGGCGCGGCTGGTATCCCTTTCCGGCCGTGCCCACCCCTTTTGTGCCCGGCACCGAGGGCGCGGGCATGGTTTTGGCGATCGGTTCGTCAGTCGGGGACTTCAAGGTCGGCGATCGCGTCGCCTATATGCAAAACGAGAGCGCCGGTCTTGAGCGCGCCTATAGCGAGCTTATCGCAATCGAGGCCGACAAAGTAGTGCCGCTCCCGGACGACATCTCGTTCGAGACAGCGGCTGCAATGACTGCGCAGGGCATGACGACGCACTACATGCTCAATGAGATCAGGCCCGTGCAGCCGGACATGACGGTGCTGGTTCACGCTGCCGCCGGCGGGATGGGACGCAACCTCGTGCAGTGGGCGAAGCACCTTGGCGCCACCGTGATCGGTACGTGCAGCACCAGCAAGGTCGACGTGGTCAAGAGGCTCGGCGCCGATTGCGTCATTGACTACACCAGGGACGATTTTGTCGCGGCCGGCCGTGACTTCACCAACGGCAGAGGCGTCGATCTCATCATCGATGGCATCGGCAAAACGACGTTGGCCGGCGATCTCGAACTCGTCGCGACGCGCGGGAACATAGTCACCTATGGACTTGTCAGCGGCGAGGCCGATCCGGTCAACGTACACCACCTGATCCATAAGTCGCGCGCGATCCACGGGTGCGATCTCTTCGACTACATCGTCGATCCAAAAGAGCGGCGTATGCGTGCTGCGGCCGTCTGGCAGGCAATCCGCGAAGGTTGGCTTACGCCGCAGATCTCGGGCGTTTATTCGCTTGGGGACGCCGCTGCGGCGCAGGACCAGCTCATTGACCGGAGCAATGTCGGCAAGATCGTCATCAAGATCAAGCCGCCGCGATAAGCACCCCTGTAAACTGCGTCGCCTGTATCATGCCTACATCCGCCACGGGCGCTCGGGCTTTCGATCGACGTGTCTGGTTGCTGACGGTGGGAACCTTTGCCATCGGCACCGACGCCTTCGTGGTCTCGGGCATCCTGCCAGCTATCGCGGCGGACCTTCGGGTTGGACTGGACGCGGCCGGTCAGGTAGCCACGGCCTACGCGCTGACCTACGCACTCGGCGCCCCGTTACTGGCGGCCCTCACTGTGAAGCTGCCCCGGGAGCAAACCGTTACGGCAGCGCTTGGCCTGTTCGCGCTCTCGAACGCCCTCTGCGCTCTGGCTCCGCTTTACGTTTTTCTGATCGCCGCGCGCGTGCTGGCCGGTATTGCCGCCGCTCTATACACGCCGACCGCCTACGCGCTCGCTGCCGGGCTGGCGAGGCCGGAACGCAGGGGGTCGGCGCTCGCTGCCGTCGCCTTTGGCTTGACGGCATCCGCAGCGGTCGGCGTGCCGTTCGGTGTCTTCTTTGGCCAGCGTCTAGGTTGGCACGCCACCTTCTGGTTTGTGGCGCTCCTGTCGGCGGCCGCCGTCGCCATATTGATCTCCAGCCCACTTCGCGAGGGTCAAGGTACTGCAGCGCCGGTTGGGCTTGGCGCACGCTTCGCCCCGCTGGCCAAGCCGCGGGTACTGCTTGCGCTCCTCCCGAGCCTGCTTTGGTGCACGGCAAACTTTACGAGCTATACTTACCTAGGCGGCGCTCGCCGAGCGCCACGCCTCGAGCCAAGTAGTCGCGCTGTTCCTTGTCTACGGCCTCGGCGGATTGATGGGCAGCCAGGCTGGCGGACGTCTCACAGATCGCTTCGGCTCGAGCCTTCCCATAAATGTCTGCCTCGCCACCGCGGTCGTCAACCAGGCCCTACTCGGATGGGCGGCTTCAAACATGATCACGATCAGCACCGCTCTGATCGTCTGGTCATTCACGGGATGGGCGACCTTTGCCCCCCAGCAAAGTCGTCTGCTGAGCATCGAGCCGGAGAACGGACCCTTGGTGATCGCGCTCAACAACTCCACTATCTATCTCGGCTCCGCTCTAGGTGCGGCGCTCGGCGGCTTGCTGATCGCCAAGGGCCTGCCGGCAAGCGCATTGCACTGGACCACCGCAACCCTGCTCCTGACCGCGCTTGCCGCATTCGGTGCAAGCATGCGTCAATCGCCATCTGAAGCGGCCGCCTCATGAATGGGGTCGAGCAACTCCTCGTGTATGGATGACTTGTATGGACATCGCGTTCGTGACGTCGTCGTTGGTCGTCGCGAACACATTGCGGATGTAGTCGGCCTACAGGTATCGCATCGAACGGCAATGCCGGTGATGCCAGCTTGGCTATTCTCGGACGAAGGTGTCGAGGCTGGTGCCAAAGGCACGCCAGGTTCCTACCTGCTTGCGGGAAGCGGTTTCGCCCTCCTGGCCGGTGATGGTGCTGCCTGCCACGGTCAGCCACATCGTCTCCAGCTTGCCGTCCCGCAATATGCCGGTGTAGCTCACCGCGGCGGGACCGGCCGTACCCTCGCCGGCGGCCGTTACTCCAATCACATCGCCATGCGCGATGCCGAATATCGGCACGGTCTGTCCATAAAAGCTGCTGTCGTCGAGCGCCGTACGAAACGTGCCTTCAATCCGGCCGCCGTCCTCGCCGGTGATGTCGAGGACGGACCCATACTGATTACGCCATCTGCCAAGCCAAAGCATCCCGCTCCTCCGACTGTCACCTGTCTTTGTCTTTCAGCGGATTCGGGCCTGCATCTAATGCGCCGTCCCGAGCGGTCAAGTGACCGCCAAACGTGGTCAGGGCTCCGAACTCAGGTTAACGCCAGAAGGGCGAGGATGGCGAGGGCCGGCAAACGGATCGATCCCGACCCTCACCGAATGCTCGCCATCCCGGCCGGGATCAGCCAGCTACTGGCGTGTTGAGAAGTTGCTGCTCCCAAAGATACGCGATGCCGCTGCCGCCGAAGTGCTGGATGAGAATCTCGGTCAGCTCCTCGACATGCTCGGTGCGCGCCCAATCGCGTTGCCATTCGCCAGCGAGCGCCATCACGGTCATCACGTTCGCGCCGGCCGCGATCATTCGCTGGATGGCAACTTCGTGAGACTCCTTCGAAATCCCGCCCGACGCGTCGGTGATCACGGTCACGTCCCAGCCTTCGCCGGCGGTCTGGATCACAGGCATTGCGACGCAGACCTCGGTCCACAGGCCGGCGATGATCAGCTGCTTGCGGCCGGTCGCCTTGACGACGTTCGCCACATTCTCGTCCTGCCAGGTGTTCACCCAGGTGCGATCGATGACTTCCTGGTCCGGAAATACGTCGGTGATCTGCTTAAAGAGAAGTCCACCGCGCGCCGCGATCACGCTGGTGAGAATGGTCGGAACATTGAAGGCTTTTGCTAGCTTCGCCAGCGCGGTCGTGTTGTTGACCACCATGTGCGGATCGTGGCTGTTGAGATTTGCGAGTTGATAAGGCTGGTGATCGATCAGAACGAGGACCGAATCTTCGGGACGAAGAAGCGAATCGAGGCCGTTGCGAGGGGTCATCAAGACTTCCTTTCTCTGCCGCTATGACGGCAATGGGTTCACGGGAGACATGCGCCAGCGGGCGACGTTGCCTGGACGCAATATGCTGTTCCTATTGGTGATGCGGTAGTGCCATAATCAGGCAAGCTGTGTCGCGAAACGAGGAACGCCGGAATGGACATCGAAGATCTACAGACATTCGTCGCAGTGGCCGATGCAGGGGGCGTATCGGCCGCCGCTCGCCGGCTCGGCGTCTCCAAGTCAATAGTCAGTCGGCGGCTTTTCCGGATCGAAGCGGAACTCGGCGTTCAGCTTCTTGCGCGAACGACCCGCGGGGCAGCGCTTACGGAAGCGGGGATCACCTTCAGAGACCATGCGGCCCGAGCCAGCGCCGAGATCGACACGGCCAGGGAAACGATGCTCCCAACCGGTGAGCTGCGCGGCCGCCTGAGGGTTGCCATGCCGCTTTCTTTCGGCCCGACCCACTTCGCTCCCGTGCTTGCGGAAATGGCGCAACACCACCCGCAGCTCCACATCCACACCTCCTACAGCGATCGCTTCGTCGATCTGATCGCAGAGGGTTTCGATTGCGCGGTCCGGGTTGGTTACCTTCAGGACTCCAACCTGATCGCGAAGCGCGTCGGGCCGATCAATGGAAAGCTTGTCGCAAGCCCGGATTATATTAAAGCGCACGGTTCACCTGAGACGGTAGAACAGCTCGTCACCCATCAGGCCCTCATGCAGGGGACGGAAGCCTGGCAGTTCATGGATGGCGACAAAATCGTCACGGTTCAGCCTCAGGGCAGATTCAAGGCCGACAACGCTACGGCGCTTGCCGCCGCCGCAGTGGCGGGGCTCGGCATCGCCTGGCTCCCCGATTGCATCACGTATGACTATGTGGCCTCCGGAGCGCTCGTTCCGATTATGACACGCTATCCACCACCTTCGGCCGGCGCGTATGTCATCCGCCCGCCCGGTCAGCATCCCCCGCGGAAAGTACGGGTCCTCACCGAGATGCTGATCGAGTACTTCGCACGAAATCCGGACGTTTGGGGTCTCGACCGTTAAAACACGAACGGGGCGAAAGCCTTATCAAAGAATTGCGTTCGACGATCGCTCTGCTGCGAGCCGCTGATCGCGTGAAATAATAGATTCGGTGAAGTTGGCGCGCCCGAAGAGATTCGAACTCCTGACCCCCAGATTCGTAGTCTGGTGCTCTATCCAGCTGAGCTACGGGCGCGCAACAGGCCGTGCATGACACAAGCCCCGCGATCCGGTCGAGACGGCCGGCCGCGATGTGGAGTGTTCCCTAACGACTGAATTTGCGAAAAGCAAGCCGATCCGGCAAAAGTTTTGTCGCAGGCGTTTTGCCAATGTGGGGGTGTGGCGAGATTCAGGTCAGGCCGAGGCGAAAATGGTGGATTCCGAGAACCGGCCTACGCCTGCCGTAGCCTTCATAGGACGGAGACATTTATGAGGGCTTCGGCCGGCGAAGGCCGGAGCGGAGCGTACTTGAAGTATGTGAGCACCGGAAGCGCAGGAAGCCGCCATTTTCGCCTCGGCCTCACCTGAATCTCGCCACACCTCAGGCAGGCCGGCGCAAACTTCCGCGCGCCTGGTCGAGCCGCACCGGCTGGTCGGGGATGGTGACGGCGAAGACCGTGCGGCCGCCGATCGATTCGACGAGCTCGACCGTGCCGCCATGGGCGCGGATCAGCTCATAGGCGATTGCAAGGCCCAGGCCGGTGCCGCCGCTGCGCGCCGAGCCGCGGAAGGCCGCGAACAGGTTCTCGCGCGCCTTTGGCGGCAGGCCAGGCCCGGTGTCGGTGACGGTGATGCGGCTGACGCTGCCAAGCCGCTCGGCCGAGACGGCGAGCCGGCGCACCACCGCGCTCTCGGTGTCGGCGGCCATCGCCTGCACGGCGTTGCGGCAGAGATTGGTGAGCACACGGAACAGCTGGTCGGAATCGGCATCGACCTCGAAGGTGAGCTCGACGGCGTTGATGAACTCGATGCCTTCCTCGATGTCGAGCAGGCCGTGCACGTCGTCGACCAGCTGGCGCAGCCTGAGGCGGCGGCGCGACGGCGCCGGTTCCTGCGTGCGGCCATAGGCGAGCACGCCTTCCGAATAGGCGACGGCGCGGTCGAGCGCGCGAAGGAGCTTCGGCGCGAAGGACTGCACGGTCGGGTCCTTCACCTGGCGCAGGCGATCGGACATCAGCTGCGCGGAGGCGAGGATGTTGCGCATGTCGTGGTTGATCTTGGAGACGGCGAGGCCGAGATCGGCGAGGTGCTTCTGCTCGGACAGCATTTTTTGCAGCCGATCCTGCATCTGCGCCAGCTCGCGCTCGGCGACGCCGATCTCGTCGGAGCGCTCCGTCGGGCAGATTATGCGCCCGGGATCGTCGGGCGCTTCGGAGAAGGACAGGATCGAGCGCGTCATGGTGCGGATCGGGCCGATCATGATCAGGTCGATCGCCGCATAGACGAGCATGGCGGTGAACAGCGAGATAAGCAGCGAGACGACGGCGACGTTGCGCGAATAGCGCAGCATCGCGTTGCGCAAACTGTAGTCCGGCATGATCAGCTCGAATTCCTTGTCGCTGTCGCCGACCGGCCCGAAGACGCGCAGCATGCGGTTGCCGCCGGCGAACAGCGTCTCCAGCGCGCCGGTCATGCCGTTGACCAGGCCGACATTGGCGATGTCGACATGCTCGTCGACCTTCGGCGGCATGTCGGCCACGACCAGCAGCCGCGAGACGCCGCCGTCGCGCACCGCGATCGCCTTGGCGCCGATCGCCATCAGCACGTCGTTCTGGGCGGTGTGCGACAGCGAGTTGGGCTCGCCCTGCAACAAGACGATCGACACCGCGGCGGCAGTGCTCAGCCGCTCCTTCAGCCAGTTCACCCGGTAGCTGGCGATCCAGGGCAGGAAGATCAGGATTTCGGCGAGCAGCACGAAGACGATGGTGAGCAAAAGAAGCTTCGTCGACAGGCCGCGCGACAGCGGCACCCGGCGCGGCGAACTCACCGTCTCCGGGCGTGCCTTTTCATCCGTGGACAGGACTTCACTCGTCATGACGCGGTCTTCACGAAGGCTTGATCGGTCAAGATTATGCGATTTGCGGCTTTTTTGCCAATTTCGCCTCTGGCCCCGTGAAAAAATGCTCCTGGACGGGCCGGATTGACTTCCAAAAACCTTCTTTCTATAAGCCCGCTCACGCTCGGGCCATTCGTCCCGGCGCGGTTTCGATCGCGCCTAAACCGGCCCGGCTAAGCTCCTGTTACACAGTGACAGAATCAAGAAGGGCCGCACGCCGCGGTATTAAAACAAATGAAGCGTACCTACCAACCGTCCAAACTCGTCCGCAAGCGCCGGCATGGGTTCCGTGCCCGCATGGCCACCAAGGGTGGTCGCGGCGTCGTTGCCGCCCGCCGCAACCGCGGCCGCAAGCGGCTCAGCGCCTGAACGAAAGACGAGATCGTTGCCCGCAACCGGCAAGCCAAAGGGACAAACTCCCGGGCGGCTTCTGAAACGCGCGGATTTCCTGGCTGTGCGCGGCGGCGAAAAGCGCCGCGGGCGGCTTTTTCTCGTCGAGGTTCTCGACCGTGGCGACGTTTCTGCGCCACGCGTCGGCTACACCGTCACCAAGAAGGTCGGCAACGCCGTGGTGCGCAACCGCGTCCGGCGGCGGCTGAGAGAAGCCGTGCGCACGCATGCCGCCGATGACATGGCGCCCGGCAATGACTATGTCATCGTCGGGCGCGAAGACGTGCTTGCCATTCCGTTCGGCCAGTTGAAGGCCGAGCTTTCCCGCCGGCTGCGCGGAACACGATAGGCCAAAGGCTTTCGATGGAAAACAACCGCAATTTCTTCATCACCATCGCGCTGTCGGTGCTGATCCTGACGCTGTGGCAGGTGTTCTACATGAACCCGCGCATGGAGCAGCAGCGCGAGACGGCACGCATCGAACAGCAGCGCGCCGAGGCGCAGAAGAAGGAAGCGGGCGGCGGCGCCAATTCCGGCACGGCCGGAACGCCGGCTCCGGCTCCGGGCGCCATTCCAACCGCGCCCGGCAGCGAAGCCGTCACCGCGGCCAGCCGCGACCAGGCCATTGCCGCGACGAAGCGCGTCAAGATCGACACGCCGAGCCTCGAAGGTTCGATCAACCTGACCGGCGCGCGTCTCGACGACCTGAAGCTCAAGCACTACACCGAGACGGTCGACAAGAACTCGCCCGAGATCGAGCTGCTCAATCCGTCATCGCTGCCCAACGGCTATTTCGCCGAGATCGGCTTCGTCGGCAACGACAAGACCGGAACGGTGCCCGGCGCGGATACGGTGTGGAGCGTCGACGGCAATCCGACGCTGACGCCGGCGACGCCGGTGACGCTGACCTACACCAACGACAAGGGCCTGACGTTCAAGCGCACCATTTCGGTCGACAACGACTACATGTTCACGGTCTCCGACACCGTGCAGAATTCGGGCAGCGCCGCCGTCTCGCTGTTCAACTACGGCCGCGTCACCCGCTTCGACAAGCCGGCGGTGGCCAGCACCTATGTGCTGCATGAAGGCCTGATCGGCTTTACCGGCACCGAAGGGCTGCAGGAGCACAAATACGCGGCGATCGAGAAGGACAAGCAGGTCAAGCCCGGCAAGTCGACCGACGGCTGGCTCGGCATCACCGACAAATATTGGGCGGTGACGCTGGTGCCGACCGAGAAGCAGCCGTTCCAGCCCACCTATTCCTATTTCGACTTCAACGCCGGCCCGCACAGCCATAGCTACCAGTCCGATTTCCTGACCGATGCGATCAATGTCGAGGCCGGCCAGTCGGCGACCGTCGAGACCGAGGTTTTCGCCGGCGCCAAGGAAGTCGCCAAGATCAACGCCTATGAGGAAGACCGCCACATCAAGCGCTTCGACCTCCTGATCGACTGGGGTTGGTTCCACTTCATCACCAAGCCGATGTTCTGGCTGATCGACACGCTGTACAAATTCTTCGGCAATTTCGGGCTGGCGATTCTGGCCACCACCGTCATCGTCAAGGCCATCTTCTTCCCTTTAGCCAACAAGTCCTACGCGTCGATGGCGAACATGAAGAAGGTGCAGCCGAAGATGCTCGAGATCCGCGAGAAATACGCGGACGACAAGATGAAGCAGCAGCAGGCGATGATGGAGCTCTACAAGACCGAGAAGATCAATCCGCTGGCCGGCTGCTGGCCGGTGGCGCTGCAGATCCCGGTCTTCTTCTCGCTCTACAAGGTGCTCTACATCACCATCGAGATGCGGCATGCGCCGTTCTTCGGGTGGGTCCACGACCTTGCCGCGCCCGATCCGACCTCGCTGTTCAACCTGTTCGGCCTGCTGCCCTTCGCTCCGCCGGCTTTCCTGCCGCATATGGGCGCCTGGGCGGTGGTGATGGGCATCACCATGTTCCTGCAGATGCGCATGAACCCGGCGCCGCCGGACCCGACCCAGGCCGCGGTCTTCACCTGGATGCCGGTGATCTTCACCTTCATGATGGGCAGTTTCCCTGCCGGTCTCGTCATCTACTGGGCCTGGAACAACCTGCTCTCGATCCTGCAGCAGGGCGTGATTATGAAGCGCCAAGGCGCCAAGATCGAATTGTGGGACAATCTGGCGGCGCTGTTCCGCAAGAAACCATCGCCGGCGGAATAGCCGGCGCCCGGCCATGAGTTACAAAAACCCCGGCATGACCGGGGTTTTTGTTATCGTCCAATGCCCTGCGCGCAGAAACTCGCGAACTTTTCTTCCGGAACTCGCTTCGCCTCGCGAAACTCCAGCGCGCCTTGTCTCGTAGCTGCCCGGTCCTCCCCAACGAGCCGGATGGCTTCCGGCGCGACGACGCCGGTGTTTGGGAGGCCGTCCGGCAGGCCGGGGTCTCGCGGCGGGACCCCGGTTACGCGGGTAGACCGCGCCAGCGCATGTCCATATAAGTGCCGTCTCGCTGCAAGGGTGGACGGAGCCATCCCGATGACCGGACCCAATCCCAACATCAAGCATCCCATCGCGATGCATCCGCGCGTCGGCTTCCTGAAGGGACTGGTCAACGCGCCGAATATCGAGATCGGCGACTTCACCTATTACGACGACCCCGACGGTCCCGATAAATTCGCCGAGAAATGCGTGCTGCACCATTATCCCTTCATCGGCGACAGGCTGATCATCGGCAAGTTCTGCGCTATCGCCGAGGGCGCGCGCTTCATCATGAACGGCGCCAACCATGCCATGTCCGGCTTCTCGAGCTATCCGTTCAACATTTTCGGCCATGGCTGGGAGGAAGGGTTCGACCCGCAGACATGGTCCAAGGAAATCCGTGGCGACACCATCGTCGGCAATGATGTCTGGATCGGCATGGATGCGGTGATCATGCCCGGCGTGAACATCGGCCATGGCGCCATCGTGGCGGCGAAATCGGTTGTCACGCACGACGTGCCGCCCTATGCGATCGTCGCCGGCAACGCGGCCAAGGTGGTGAAGATGCGCTTCGACGAGTTCACGGTGCGGCGGCTTTTGAAGGCGGCCTGGTGGGACTGGCCGGTCGACAAGATCAGCCGCAACCTCAACGCCATCCGTGGCGCCGACATTTCCAAGCTGGAGGCCGCGGTTTGAACGCGCCAAACACGACATCCGATAAAACGACGATCGGCACCGACCTGTTCACCCGCGCCTGGATCTTCATCCGTGGCGTGCCGTCGATGAAGTTCCTGCCGCCGGAAGGGCCGCCGGAGATCGCCTTTGCCGGGCGCTCCAATGTCGGCAAATCCTCGCTGATCAATGCGCTGGTCGGCCACAAGGGCCTGGCGCGCACCTCGAACACGCCGGGGCGCACACAGGAGCTAAACTATTTCGTGCCGGACGGGTTCTCCGGCGAGGGTGCCGACCTGCCGCCGATGGCGCTGGTCGACATGCCCGGCTACGGCTATGCCAGCGCGCCGAAGGACAAGGTCGACGCCTGGACGAAGCTGATCTTCGAATATCTGCAGGGACGCGTCACGCTGAAGCGCGTCTATGTGCTGATCGATGCCCGACACGGCATCAAGGCCAAGGACGAGGAGGTGCTGTCGTTGCTCGACAAGGCGGCGGTCTCCTACCAGGTCGTGCTGACCAAGACCGACAAGATCAAGGCGGCCGGCGTGCCGAAGCTGATCGAGGAAACGTTGGCCAAGATCAAGAAGCGGCCGGCGGCCTTTCCTGTGGTTCTGGCGACGTCGTCGGAAAAGGCCGCGGGGCTCGACGAGCTGCGCGCGGCGATCGCGCTGGTGGCAAACGGCGGCTGAAACACCTGAGCCGAAAGCGGCCTGATTGAGTAAGGTGACAGGACCAGAGCCGTATCGTTCGGCTCAGCCCCGCCCGAACACCTCTCAATCCGTCTCGTCGCGTTCCGGCGCATGGTCCCGCCGGCCGGCAAGGATTTCGCGCTTGCCGACATGGTTGGGGGCACCGACCAGGCCTTCCTTCTCCATGCGCTCGACCAGCGAGGCGGCGCGGTTGTAGCCGATCCCGAGGCGGCGCTGGATATAGGAGGTCGAGCATTTCTTGTCGCGCTTGACCACTTTGACGGCCTCCTCGTAGAGGGCGTCGCCATCCTCGGCGTCGACCTGGCCCTTGTCGAAGACCGGACCGGTGTCGGCGGCCTCTTCCTCCGCTTCCTCGTCGGCGGTGACCGTATCGAGATATTCCGGGCGTCCTTGCGCCTTCAGATGCGCCACGACGTGCTCGACCTCGAGATCGGACACGAAGGGGCCGTGCACGCGCGCGATGCGGCCGCCGCCGGCCATATGCAGCATGTCGCCCTGGCCGAGCAGCTGCTCGGCGCCTTGCTCGCCGAGGATCGTGCGGCTGTCGATCTTCGACGTCACCTGGAAGGAGATGCGGGTGGGGAAATTGGCCTTGATCGTGCCGGTGATGACGTCGACCGACGGGCGCTGCGTGGCCATGATCAAATGGATGCCGGCGGCACGGGCCATCTGCGCCAGCCGCTGGATGGCGCCTTCGATCTCCTTGCCGGCCACCATCATCAGGTCGGCCATCTCGTCGACGATGATGACGATGTAGGGCATCGGCGCGAGGTCGATTTCGCGCTCCTCGAACAGCGGCTCGCCGGTACCCTTCTCGAAGCCGACCTGCACTTGCATGACCACGACCTCACCCTTGTCGCGGGCGGTGGCGGCGCGCTGGTTGTAGCCGTCGATGTTGCGCACGCTAAGGCGCGCCATCTTGCGGTAGCGCTCCTCCATCTCGCGCACCGCCCATTTGAGCGCCGTGACCGCTTTCTTGGAATCGGTGACGACGGGCGTGAGCAGATGCGGGATGCCGTCATAGACGGACAGTTCCAGCATTTTGGGGTCGACCATTATGAGGCGGCATTCCTCCGGCTTCATCCGGTAGAGCAGCGACAGGATCATGGTGTTGATGGCGACCGACTTGCCCGAGCCGGTGGTGCCCGCGACCAGCAAATGGGGCATCTTGGCCAGGTCGGCGATGACCGGCTCGCCGCCGATCGTCTTGCCGAGGCCGAGCGCCAGCTTGCAGGCCGTGTTGCGGAAGCCGGCCGATTCGATCAGCTCGCGGAAATAGACCGTCTCGCGTGTTTCGTTGGGCAGCTCGATGCCGATGACATTGCGGCCCGGCACCACGGCGACGCGTGCCGAGACGGCCGACATGGAGCGGGCGATGTCGTCGGCGAGCCCAATGACGCGGCTGGATTTCACGCCCGGAGCCGGCTCGAACTCATAGAGCGTGACGACCGGACCCGGCCGGACATGAATGATCTCGCCCTTGACGCCGAAATCCTCCAGCACGCTTTCGAGCAGGTCGGCGTTCTGTTCCATCCGCTCCTGCGACATGTAGAAGCCCTGGCCCTCCGGCGGCATCTGCAGCAGGTCCTCGGAAGGAAGCTCGTAGCCGGCCGCGGCGGTCGGGGGCACTACCTTGCCGGCGACAGGCAGGGAGGGCGCGGGCCTCGCGGTCCGGGCGCTGCTTGCAACGGAAACCGATGCCGCCGCCGCCGGTACGGGCGCGCGCGGTTCGATCTCTACCGGAGCGGGCTGGGCGGCGGGCGCGCCGGCCGGCGCCGAGGCAGGATTTGCGGCCGGCCCATTCGCGCGCCATTCGATGACCCGGTAGAACGACGTGGCCTCACTGATGGCGGCAGGGCGGGATGGGCTTGGCCGCGCTGCAGGATTTGCCGGCGCGGGAGCGCCGGGCGATGGCAACGGATCGTTCAGGCGAGCCCGCGCCAGGCGCTCGGCAAGCAAGGGCATGCTGAACTCGAAAAACGCATCGTCGGAAAGATAAGACCAGCGAAATTTCGGCGATTGCGGTTGTAGCTTCGGCGCCTGCGCGGTGACGGACTGCGGCCTGGCGACGGCCTGAGGCGGCCTAACCGAAGCGGTGGAGGTTGCGGCCGGAATTGTCCGGACCGGATTGGCCGCCTGAGGGGCCGATGGCGCGAGGCGGATAGAATCACGCGAGGCGGCCGCCGCCTTGGCCGGCGCTTCATCATCCGGTTGCGGTGCAGGCCGCTTGTCGGAATCCGGCGTGCGGGTGAACCGCACATTGGGCGCGAGGAAGAAATATTGCTGCCATGCCGGTTGGCTGAATTCGCCGGCGCCGGCCGAATCTAACGAGGCCGCTTTTGATTCGCCTTCAGCCAGGGCTCGCAGCGTGACGACCTGCGCCGTTCGCTGTTGCGGCGGCGCGGCGTCGCCATGGTCCCGTGGGTCCTCCGGACGGCTGGAACCGTCGTTGCCGTAGACGGATGCACCGGAAGGATTGGCACGGGAAAAACGCATGGATGTCATACTCGAGACTCGTCGAATGAAGCTATCCCGAGACATAGGAACTGATGGTTAACAAGACCTTCCGACAGGCTCTAAGAAGACTGATTGATGGGAGAGTTGGAAAGGACGAAGGGGCGTGTCGCGATCCTGCCGCCGCGTTCCTTCACACCCCTCTGTCCTGCCGGACAGACGGGGGTGCTGTCCCGCCAGCGTTTCGGATTTCTACACTGCAGCGGCGTTCTCCGCCGAAGGACGACGAACCGACAGGCAGCTCGCTCAGACCGATTCCGACGCCTTCTCTTCGGCGGCGAGCTTTTCGGTGCCGTAGGCCTTCAGGAAGACGTTCACGCCGGAGCGGACGACATGCTCGATCTCGGCCGGGCTCGGCGCCTTGGTGCGATAGGAGAAGATGCACTGGCGGAAGAGGCCGGCCAGGCAGAGCTCGGTGAACTGATAGGCGGCGAGGTCGACATCGTCGATCGCAAGCAGGCCGCGCTCGACGGCTTCATTGAGGAAGACCATCACCTTGTCATGGCCGCGCTTCGGCCCACGCTCGTAGAAGCGGGCGCCAAGCTCGGGAATCCGGTCGGAGGCCCCGACCACCGTGCGCTGCGCCTGGATGACCTTGGCTGAGGTGATCTTTGCCGAGAGCACCATGCCGAACTTCACCAGCGTCTTGCGCAGGTCCTCGAAATGGTCGAGCACCTCATACATGTTTTTGAAGATGGTGCCGCGCTCTTCCTCGATGAGGGCCTCGAACAGCTCTTCCTTGTTGGCGAAATAGACGTAGATCGTGCCCTTGGAGACGCCGGCCTCGCGCGTGATGTCGTTCATCGAGGCGGCCTCGAAGCCCTTGTCGATGAAGACGCGGCGCGCGCCTTCGATAATCTGGGCCCGCTTGACCGGATCCTGCCCGGCCGCCGGACGGCCTTTGCGCAGGTCGAGCAGATCGCTGTCCGCTGTCGTTTCGACCATTAAAGTCACACCTCACGAAATATTTCGAACCAATCGGTTCGATTTGCACTTGATATGGGCCTCTTTACACGCTATGTCAATCACCAATTCGAACCGAACGGTTCAGTCTGACTGACCTACTCCAGAGAGTTTACCATGTCCTCCAACGCGCCCGCTACCGCCGAAGTCCGTACGTTTCCCAACGCCAAGGTCCAGCCGTCGACCGAAGCTCCGGAAGTGCCTCTGCAGCCCGCTCCCGTCGCGCCTGTCGAAGCGCCGGTCAAGAAGAAGCGCTCTGTCCGTTCGTTCCTCTTACCGATCATCGGGCTTGCCCTCCTCGGCGCCGGTTCGTGGTACGGCTACAACTATTGGACCGACGGCCGGTTCATGATCTCCACCGACGATGCCTATGTCCAGGCCGACATGTCGTTCGTGTCGCCGAAAATCTCCGGCTATGTGGATAAGGTGCTGGTGAGCGAGAATCAGCAGGTGAAGGCCGGCGATCCGCTGTTCGTCATCGACGACGGCGACTACAAAATCGCCGTTGCCCAGGCCGAGGCGCAGATCGCGACCTTGAGCAAGACGCTCGACCGCATCGACGCCCAGACCAAGGCGGCCCAGGCCTCGCTGGCGCAGGCCGAGGCGCAGAAGATCGCCGACCAGGCTGCCGCCGACAATGCGGCACGCGCCCAGACCCGCGCGGCGCAGCTGCTCAAAACCCATGTCGGCACGCAGGCGCAGCTCGACGACGCCCAGACGGCGCTCGACCAGGCGAAGGCCGCTCTTGCCGGCGCCGACGCGCAGATCACCGCGGCCCAAGCCAATATCGGCGTGCTCGAAGCCCAGCGCGCGGAGCAGGCGAGCACACTCGCCTCGCTGCAGCTCACCCGCGACAAGGCCCAGCGAGACCTTTCCTTCACCGTGCTCAAGGCGCCCTATGACGGCGTCGTCGGCAACCGCTCGGTCGAGCAGGGCGACCTCGTCAGCCCCGGCCAGAAGCTCGCCGTCGTCGTGCCGATGAACAAGCTCTACATCGTCGGCAACTTCAAGGAGACGCAGCTTGGCCGGCTGGTGCCCGGCGAGAAGGTCCGCATCACCGTCGACGCCATCGACGGCCAGACCTTCGAAGGCACGGTTTCGTCGCTGGCGCCGGCCTCTGGCGCGGTGTTCTCGCTGCTGCCGCCGGAAAACGCCACCGGCAACTTCACCAAGGTCGTGCAGCGCGTGCCGGTCCGCATCGACGTGCCGGCCGATGTGCTGAAGACCGGCAAGCTGCGCGCCGGTTTGAGCGTCGTCGTCGCCGCCGACAGCCGCACCGCGCCGGCCTCGACGACGAACTAGGAACTTTGGGGGGCGGTTCAGCGGCCAATTGAGCGCTGAGCCGCCCAGCCTGTTTCAGGGAAAGGCCATCAAATGGCAACCGCAACCATCACCGCAGGATCAATGCCGGCACGGCCGGCAGCGGCCGCGCCCGCCGACCATATGCCGGTGCGCCGTGTCATCGCCTTCCTGGCGATGGTATTCGGCATGTTCATGGCGATCCTCGACATCCAGATCGTCTCGGCATCGCTCGCCGAGATCCAGGCGGGCCTGAGCGCCAGCTCCGACGAGATCCCGTGGGTGCAGACCGCCTACCTGATCGCCGAAGTGGTGATGATCCCGCTGTCCGGCTTCCTCAGCCGGATGCTGTCGACGCGCGTCCTGTTCACGATCGCCGCCGCCGGCTTCACCGCGGCCAGCGCACTTGCCGCGACCGCCACCAACATCGACCAGATGATCGTCTACCGCGCCATCCAGGGTTTCATCGGCGGCGGCATGATCCCGAGCGTCTTTGCGGCCGCCTTCACCATCTTCCCGCCGTCGCGGCGCGCCGTCGTCTCGCCGATGATCGGCCTGGTGGCGACGCTGGCGCCGACCATTGGCCCGACGGTGGGCGGCTATATCAGCCACGCCATGTCCTGGCACTGGCTGTTCCTGATCAATGTCGTGCCGGGCATACTGGTGGCGACGGCGGCCTGGGCACTGATCGATTTCGACAAGCCCAACCTCAAGCTGTTCAGCAAGTTCGACTGGTGGGGCCTGGCCGGCATGGCCGCCTTCCTCGGCTGCATGGAATATGTGCTGGAAGAGGGCCCGAACCATGACTGGCTGCAGGAGCCGGCGGTCTTCGCCTGCGCCGTCATCATGACCATCGGCGGCATCATCTTCTTCTGGCGTGTCTTCACCGCCGAGGAACCGATCGTCGATCTCAGGGCCTTCACCAATGTCAACTTCGCCTTCGGCTCGCTGTTCTCCTTCGTCGTCGGCATCGGCCTTTACGGGTTGACCTACCTCTATCCGGTTTTCCTCGGCCGTATCCGCGGTTACGATTCGATGATGATCGGCGAGGCGCTGTTCGTCAGCGGCCTGGCGATGTTCTTCACCGCGCCCGTTGCCGGCATCCTGTCGAACAAGATCGATCTCAGGCTGATGATGATGATCGGCTTCATCGGCTTCGCCACCGGCACCTGGTGGATGACGCATCTGACCGCCGACTGGGATTTTTATGAGCTGCTCGTTCCGCAGATCCTGCGCGGCTGCTCGATGATGCTGTGCATGGTCCCGATCAACAACATCGCGCTCGGCACGCTGCCGCCGGAACGGCTGAAGAATGCGTCGGGCCTGTTCAACCTGACCCGCAACCTCGGCGGCGCCGTCGGCCTGGCCGTCATCAACACGGTGCTGATCGACCGCAACGCCTTCCACTATGCACGGCTCTCCGAGCATGTTGAGTGGGGCAGCCAGGCGGCCCAGACCAAGCTGCAGAACATGACGCTGAATTTCGAGCAGACCGCCGGCCTCGACGCCACGAGCGCCGCGATCTCTAAGCTGTCGGGTATGGTCCAGCAGCAGGCGGCGCTGCTGTCCTTCATGGACGTGTTCATGATGCTGACCGTGCTGTTCGCCTCGCTCGGATTTTTCGTGCTGTTCATCAACAAGCCGGCCCAGCAGGGCGGCGGTGGCGGCGGAGGCCATTGAGGAGCCGGAACCCCCGCCTGGCATCCTCAACGAGTGACCCCGGAAGTCGGCGACGATTTCCGGGGTCATGTCTTTTCCAAAAGAGATCGAAGTGCTGCCTCAGGCCGCTGCCGGCTTGAAGCTCAGCGCCACGCCGTTGATGCAGTGACGCAGGCCGGTGGGCGGCGGACCGTCGTCGAAGACATGGCCGAGATGGCCGCCGCAGCGCCGGCAATGCACCTCGGTGCGGGTCATGCCGAGCGAGCGGTCCTCGGTCTTGCCGATGGCGTTGGGAATTTCCTGCCAGAAGCTTGGCCAGCCGGTGCCGGAATCGAATTTGGTCTCCGACGGATAGACCGGCAGGTCGCAGCCGGCGCAGGCGAAGATGCCCTTGCGGTGCTCGTTGAGCAGCGGGCTGGTGCCCGGATATTCGGTGCCTTCTTTGCGCAGCACGTCGAAGGCGGCATCGGAAAGGATGGCATGCCATTCGGCGTCGGTCTTGGTGACCTCGAAGGTCTCGGCGGCAAGCGCGGGCTTCGGTCCGCCGGTGCGCAACGCCACTCCAGTGCCGATCATCAAGGCGGTCGCGGCCGCGCCGCTCCAAAGAAAGTCGCGACGGTTCATCACCATTTCTCCTGCTGTCTATTTGCCAGATTCAGCGGCCTACGGGAAATCAAAAGGCCGTTGATGCCCCTTTGACGGGCGCTCCGCACAGGGGCTCCGATGACGAAGCCACGGCGCGGAGCGGACGCTTACCGATCGCGGAACACATAGACAAAACCACGCGACCGGTCAGAAGGAACTACTGCCTGTTCGTCGACAGCAAGCCTTTCGTTACATCTTCGGCAAGAGAACTTTGTCGATGACGTGGATGACGCCGTTCGACTGGCGCACGTCGGCGATCGTGACATGGGCGACGTTGCCGTTCTCGTCGGTCACGCTGACCTTGCCCTTCTCCGACTTCAGCGTCAGCTCGCAGCCACCCGCGGTCTTGACCTTGTGGGCGCCGCCGTCGGCCTTGGCCATCTTGGCGACGTCGGCGGCCAGCGCCTTGGCGGCGATGACGTGGCAGGTGAGGATCTTGGTCAGCTTGTCCTTGTTCTCGGGCTTGAGCAGCGTCTCGACCGTGCCGGCAGGCAGCGCGGCAAAAGCCTCGTTGGTCGGGGCGAAGACGGTGAACGGGCCGGCGCTCTGCAGCGTGTCGACAAGGCCCGCGGCCTTGACGGCGGCGACCAGCGTGGTGTGGTCCTTCGAATTGACGGCATTCTCGATGATGTTCTTCTTGGCATACATCGGCGCGCCGCCGACCATCGGATTGGCGGCATAGGCAACGGCGCCGAGCGCGGAAAGGCCGATCGTCGAGGCAAGCAAAAGGGTGGCGAATTTACGCATGATATAAGTCTCCTCGGGTTGTTTTTCCCGTCCTTGGGAACGCGAGGAGATACGAGGCATCAAAAACTTAGTTTCGCGAACCTCGAAGATTTTTTATTCGCCGATCTGATTTCTGATGCGCTGCATCCTAAGCACGCGGAGTCGCTGCTGCCCAGGCATGATAGGCAGATAGACTTCAGTTAAGCTTGAAATTTTCCGACGATCAGATGCCCTTCAGGTCGCCGGCGGCGACGACGGGGCCCGTCGGCTGGCCGGTCGGCGAACCGCCGGTCGGCTCGAGGCTGACGGCGAGCACAGCGCCCTGCGCCAGCTTCTGCTGGACGGCCGGCGTGACCGCCATGCGCGCGGTCTGACCGGCAGGGATCACGCCCATCGAGACCGGCGCGTTCTTGCCCTCGATCATCCACAGCTCGAAGTCCTTGCCGGAGCCGCGCTCACCGGAAACGAGCGAGAGGCCGACTTCGTGGCGGGCGGCATCATAGACGGCGAGGTATTTGACGTTGCTGTTGTCGGCGGCGAGCGATGCAACCAGCCTGGTCTCAGGGGGCGGCAATGACGGATTGACGAAAGGCAGGGCGACAAAGACGGCCAAAGCGGCAAGCGCGGCGGCGGCGAGCCCGCGCCAGAAGGCAAGGCTCCCGAGCAGGCCGGTGCTAGGCGCGGCGGACGTGGCGGCCGAGGAGGCAAAGAGCCGGCGGTCGATCGCCGCCTTGACCGATGCCGGAGGCTCGACCGCCGCATAGGCGGCCGCCATCGGCGCGAAGTGGACCTCCCAGGCATCGACCAGGCGGGCGAAGGCCGTCTCGGTGTCGATGCGGCGGGAAACGATCTGGCGTTCGTCGGCCGCCAGAACGCCGAGAACGTATTCGGCGGCGAGCAGGTCGTCGCCTCCGCGTTCCGGTCCGTTGTTTTCCGCCAGCGTCATCTTTCCAGGCATTCTCTAAGTTTGAGCAGGCTTCGCCGCAGCCAAGTCCGCATCGTGTTCAGCGGAACGTTGTGGCGCTCCGCCAGCTCGGCATAGCTTTCGCCGTTGAGATAGGCGCCCCGGACCGCCGCGGCCCGGTCTTTCTCCAATTCGTCGAGACAATGGTAGATGCGTTCGGTCTCGCCGCCCGCGACAGCCATGGCCTCAGGTCCCGGCGTCGGATCGGCGACGTCGAGGGCTGCGTCGATGTTGGCGGAAGGACTGCGCCGCGCCCGGATGCGATCGATCGCATGGTTGCGCGCAATCGCCACCAGCCAGGAAATCGGGCTCAGATCGGAAACCGCGAAGCGGTCCGCCTTCGTCCAGATCTTGACGAAGATCTCCTGAAGCGCTTCTTCCGCGTCGCCCCTGTCCCTCAAGACACGAAGACAGACGCCGAAAAGTTTCCCGCTGGTCTGCTTGTAGAGCAGATCGAACGCAGCCCGGTCCTTCATCGAAGTCCGAACGATCAGCTTGCTGATGTCCTGAGGCCCCATGCAGGCAAATTAGAAGATTGCGATTTATTTGCAACGGGGCGCCGGGCGCGTGGTCCGCCAAAGATTGTCGTGCCGCTAGTCTGTCGAATCCCGATTCCGATTTGCAGCTTCATGCGATAGCCTTGCGCAAAAGAGGGGGCGGCGATGTCGATCGAACGCGTGCTTTGGGAACAGGATGCGACAGGACTTGCCGAGCTCGTGCACAAGGGAGACGTCTCGCCGCAGGAGCTGGTCGACGCGGCGATCGCGCGCGCCGAGGCGACAAGGCCCGACATCAATGCCATAGCCACGCCGCTCTACGATGCCGCCAGGGCGCGGGCGAAAGCGATCGACCGCAAGCTGCCGCTCGCCGGCGTGCCTTTCGCGCTGAAGGATCTCGGCATCGGCATCAAGGGCGTGCCGATCCATGGCGGCAGCCGCATTCCGGCCTTCACCGCGGATTTCAACTCGGTGATGGTCGAGCGCTATCTGGCTGCGGGCTTGATCCCGATCGCCACCAGCACCTCGCCCGAGCACGGGCTGCGGCTAATGACGGAATCGGCCCGCTTCGGCATCACCCGCAATCCATGGAACACCGGCCACACCACAGGCGGCTCATCGGGAGGGTCTGCGGCGCTCGTGGCGGCGGGCGTGGTGCCGGCGGCGCACGCTTCCGACGGCGGCGGCTCGATCCGCGTGCCCTCGGCCTGCAGCGGGCTCGTCGGATTGAAGACCTCGCGCGGCCGGGTGCCGTTGACGCCGCTGGTAAGCGAGAGCTGGTACGGCATGGTCGTCGACCACGCCGTCAGCCGCTCGGTGCGCGACACAGCGCTCCTGCTCGACCTGACCCATGGCGCCGACGCGCTGTCGCCCTACGCGGCGCCGGCGCCGAAGGGCTCCTTTGCGGCCGCCGCGGCGCGCGATCCCGGCAAGCTCAGCCTCGCCGTCTACCGCAAGTCGCCGCTCGGCCTGCCGATCTCGGCCGAGACGCTTGAAGCTTTGGACACGGCGGTGGCGCTGGCGCGCGAGGGCGGGCACACGGTGGAAGAAATCGCCCTGCCCTGTATCGGCCGCGACTTCATGGCCGATTTCTGCAAGAGCGTCGCCTCGGCGGTCGCGGGCATGATGCGGGCCGAGGCGCTGCGTGTCGGCCGTCCCGTCTCCGGCGAGGTCGAGCGCGCGACGCGCGTGCTCGGCCGCCTCGGCGAAATGCTGTCCGCCGGCGAAGTCTATGACGCGGTGCAGCGGCTCAACGCCACCGCGCGGCGGATGATCGAAGAGACCGCGCGCTTCGATGCCGTGCTGATGCCGATCATCGCCCATCCGCCGCTTGCCTGCGGTTCGATGGATCCGAAGGGCGCCGACGAGCTCATCGAAAACACGCTCGACAAGCTGCATCTCACCGGACTGCTCAGGATCAAATCAATTTTCGGCCAGCTGATGGACAAGAGCCTGTGGTTCACCCATTGGCCGGCGATCCACAATGTCAGCGGCCAGCCTTCGATCGCGCTGCCTGTGCATGTCACGGCGGGCGGCCTGCCGCTCGGCATCCAGGCCGCGGGGCGGCCCGGCGACGAAGAGACGCTTTTGTCGCTCGCCGCACAGATGGAGAAGCTCTCCGGATGGCTCCAGCGCCGCGCGCCGCTCAAGGTGCCGGGCTAGCGCCCACGCATGATTTCATCATTGTGACCGCAAAGCCGTTTGCGGCCTGGGGCAATTCCCGCTAAGACGCCGCCATTCACGCCAGCTGGGATCGATACCGATGACGGACATCGCCGCCACCGCCGAAATGCAGGCCGCGCTGCTTTCCAGGGCGCTGCCCTACATGCAACGCTACGAGAATAAGACCGTGGTCGTGAAATATGGCGGCCACGCCATGGGCGATACGGAACTCGGCAAGGCCTTTGCCCGCGACGTCGCGCTCCTGAAACAGTCCGGCGTCAACCCGATCGTCGTCCATGGCGGCGGGCCGCAGATCGGCGCCATGCTCAACAAGATGGGCATCGAATCCAAGTTCGAGGGCGGCTTGCGCGTCACCGACCAGAAGACGGTCGAGATCGTCGAGATGGTGCTGGCCGGCTCGATCAACAAGGAGATCGTGGCGCTGATCAATGCCGAGGGCGAATGGGCGATCGGCCTGTGCGGCAAGGACGGCAACATGGTGTTCGCCGAAAAGGCGCGCAAGACGATGATCGACCCGGATTCCAACATCGAGCGGGTGCTGGATCTCGGCTTCGTCGGCGAGCCGGTCGAGGTCGACCGCACGCTGCTCGACCTTTTGGCGCGCTCGGAGATGATCCCCGTGCTGGCGCCGGTGGCGCCCGGCCGCGACGGCCACACCTACAACATCAATGCCGACACCTTTGCCGGCGCCATTGCCGGCGCCTGCCGCGCCTCGCGCCTGCTCTTCCTCACCGACGTGCCCGGCGTGCTCGACAAGAACAAGAAGCTGATCGACGAGCTGACGGTCGCCGAGGCCAAGGCGCTGATCAAGGACGGCACGGTATCGGGCGGCATGATCCCGAAGGTCGAGACCTGCATCGAAGCGATCGAGCGCGGCGTCGAAGGCGTCGTCATCCTCAACGGCAAGACGCCGCATTCGGTGCTGCTCGAGCTGTTCACCGAGCACGGCGCCGGCACGCTGATCGTGCCTTGATATTTTCTGCCGGAAGCCGCGCCATCCGCTAATCCGGCAAGGCTGCGACCGCCACGATCTCGATAACGAGGTCGGGATGCGCGAGTGCGGCAACGCCGATCACTTCCGATGGCGGCGGGTTGTTGTAGCTGCAGTGCTTCGGACAGTGCTCGGCGAAGAATTCATCCATCACGTCCAGCCGAAAATTGGGCGAGCTGAGAGCTCCGCCATCCGGAAACGGTCCCTTGACGTACTGGGTGATCTTGATGAGGTGCTCGAGCGAACTGCCGAGTTCCTCCAGATCCGATTTGATGTTCATCAGGATCGAGCGCCATTGCGCCGCGGCATCGCCGACGGAGCCGCCCTTGCCGGTCGACGGATCATAATTTCCGGCTGTGCCGGTATTGCCGGCAAGAAAGACATAACCCTTGGCGCCGGTAACGACAGTACCTTTCCCCCACGGCATCTGGCGGCCAGCCTTCATCTTCTTGTGTGTAACAAGCTCCATCTTGCTGCTCCTGCCACACCGCCAACTCCAAAGGAGCTAGCGCAGCGCTTGCCGGCGGCCAGCACCTTTCCGGCATGGCTGCCCTTCATGGCACTCGAATGCGCGGCAGGCGTGGCTAACCGGCAGAGGCGCAAGACCTGCGCGCCGTGCGCTTGCCGCCCATCGATTCCTCTTCGGCGTTTCGCAGCACGTCCCCGCAATTCGGCACGCGTCGGTTCACGCGGCGGCCGCAGGCTTTCAGCGGTCAAACCTTGGAGAGTCATTATTTTAAGCTTTGCTAATGCAGCCCGTCCTAAACTTTTATTAAAACTCTAAGCATTTATAATCGCCGGTGGGGGACCACAAGGAATGCCCATATGGCGCTGAATCCGGACTTGAAAATTGATGAAGCAAGCCTCATCACATCGACGTTGATCAAGAAGCACAAGGCGGCGTCCGCGGAGACGGTCGACGCGGTCGAGCTCAAGGCGCGGGCGGCCCAGCTCTCGCTTGTGTTGGACCTTGCCCACCAGGCTTTCGCGCGCCAGGAGCCCGCGGGGCAAATCGTCGAAAGACTGGCCGGTCGATTGCACGAATTGCGCCACGATGCCGCCCCGGTCGTCTGGCAGGAGCTGATCCCGCTGGCTCAGCAGCATCGCGTGGCGGCATACCTGGAACAGGATCCGTTCACGCGCTGGTCCTTCGAAAAGCCGCGCGGCTATTCGGGCGACGCGACGCTGCTGGACATCTACTACAAGCACCCGAGCGCCGACGAGATCGTGGCATCATCGAGCGAACTCGGCCGTGCGATCTTTGCCTATACGAGCGAGGCGGCAAGTTCGGTGGCGGGGCGCGAGCGCCGCGAGATACTGGCAAGGACGGTCGACGAAACGGCTGCGCGGGTTGAGGATGCCGAGGTGCTGGCAATCGCCTGCGGCCATTTGCGGGAAGCCGAGCTCTCCAAGGCGCTCGCCGAAAAAAGATTGAAGCGCTGGGTGGGTCTCGACCAGGACCCGGTGAGCGTCGGCACCGTCAACCGCGACCTCGCCGGCACCGCAGTGGAAGCCATAGACGGCTCCGTGCGCGGCCTCTTGCGGCGCGCCTACCCGCTTGGCACGTTCGATCTTGTCTACGCGTCCGGCCTGTACGACTACCTGCCGCTCCCTGTCGGCGCACGCCTGCTGCAGCGAGCCATGGAACTGGTCAAGCCGGACGGCGAATTCCTCTTCGCCAACTTCAGCGACGAGATCACCACCGACGGCTACATGGAGACCTTCATGGATTGGCCGCTCATCCTGCGCTCGGCCGGCGACATGTGGGACATCATCAATGCCGCGGTCGACAAGAACCGCGTCGACGCCGAGGTCTATTACGGAACGAACCGGAACATCGTTTACGGCAAGATCCGCAGGCGCTGAGATTTCGCAGCGCCGGCACAGGCGACGGTGGAGCTGCTTTCCAGGTCGGGCCGTGAAGCGGCCCGACCTTTTTCATGGAGCGCTCCAGCCCTACGTATGACGCAGTTCCAGGAAAACCGTTCCACGCTTTTCCTGGAATTGCTCTATGCATGTCGCCCAGAAGTGTGCAGCGGTTCTGGGACAACGACATGCATCAAAACAAAGGCTTAAAGCGCGCCGCCTGAATCCGTTTCAGCGCGACGCGCTCTAAGCGACGAGTTCCCGCCTGGCCTGCTTGATCTCTTCGATCGGAACCGGGCGCCCGGTGAGGAAGCCCTGGATCGACTGAATCCCCATGTGCTGGAGCAGATTCTGCTGCTCTTTCGTCTCGACGCCCTCGACAAGGACCGTGTGGCCCAGATTGCGCAGAAGCCTGACCATGTCCTGCAACAGGCTCAGGCCGCGAACCGTCTGACAATCGTGCAGGAAACTTCGGTCGATCTTGACGACGTCGAACTTGAAACGACGTAGCCATGCCAGACCCGCAAATCCGGTTCCGAAATCATCCAGCCAAATTTGAACGCCCAGGGCTCGAAGCTGCTCGATGCTTCTGGCGGCCTGCGCCTCCAGGGAAATGTCGCTGCCCTCGGTGACCTCGAGCGCCAGTTTATGAGGCGCCATGCCATGCCGGCCAAGAATCTCGGTGATGTGCAGCGGGAAATTCGGCGCCTTGAGCTGGACGACCGACACGTTCGCGGACACGACCGCCCCCAATCCATGCTCGACCATGTCGCCGCAGGCCCGATCGATCAGCCACAGCCCAAGTTCCTCGATGCCGCCAGTCTGCTCGGCGACCGGTATGAACACCGACGGGCTGATCACACTGCCGTCGAAGTCGCGCAGCCGCATCAGCGACTCATGACCAAGCACCTGGCCGGATGTCGCATCGCAGATCGGTTGATAAACAACGGAGACAAGTCCCTCCGAAACGGCATGCTTGAGCAGTTCCGAGAGATTCTGGCTGGCGCGCTTCTGGTCGATGGCCTGGGCGTCATAGATCGTGAAGGTCGCGCGCCCCGAGAATTTCGACGCATAGAGCGCGCGGTCGGCCTCCTGCAGCAGGATCCGAAGCTCTATGCTTTGATCGGCGCGCGTCAACGAGGCGCCGGCGCTGATGGTGACGATGTCGAGCTTGTCGTCCCGGTCGGGATGGGAGATTTTCAGATCCTCGACGGCCCGGCAGAATTGATGCGTCACCTCGCGCAGATGATCATGTCCGGCGACCTTGCAGAGCACGACGAATTCCTCGCCGCCGTAGCGTCCCGCGATTGCATGGTTGGAAGCCGCCGTTTCGTCGAAGGCACGGGCGAGCTCGATCAGGCAGTCGTCGCCGGCCTGATGGCCGAGCCGGTCGTTGAACCGCTTGAAGTAGTCCACATCCATGAGAATGACGCCGATTTCGTCATTGTCCGTGGCCCATTCCCTGCACAAATCCGCGAATTCCCGCGTGATCGCCCTGCGGTTCTTAAGTCCGGTAAGCGGATCCGTATCCGCGATCTCGATGAGCTTTTGACCGTTCTCGATGGCGACCTGCTCCTGGATCTGCGCCTGAAGCGCATGCAGGAAGGTCTGGTAGCGCTCCATGCTGAGGCGCCATGAGAGATATAGCGACAAAACAAGGCAATTCGCGAAATAGGTTGCAAGCACCAGGCGGATGGCAAAGTCGGCTTCAAGGACGAACAGCGTGGCGCTCGCGAAGGCGACCGTCACGGTCGCCGATGACAGCGCCGAGAGCCATAGCCGGAAATTGAAGAAAAGATTGGCGCCGAGAATGAACACCGTGCCGAAGATGATGAAATGGGACAGCGCTTCCTGATGCGTCGTGCCGAGCGCCGACAGCAGCCACCCGATTGCGCCCGCCACGATCGCCAGGGCGGCAACATAGTGCAGAGTGGTGACGGCAAAACCGCGTCGAGCGACGAGTTCGACAAGCACCAGGAAGGTCAGTCCCAACGTCAGGCGCGTCAGGATCAGACGGTCCGCAAGGTCCGGGAAAAGAAACCAGTCGAACGCGCCGTAGCATATGTAGCTCAACACGGCCGCCGCTATGCCCCAACGGACGACCTTGCGGTTCTGGTCCGCATTCTTCTGCAGAAGCATCGCGAAAAGCGTCGGATCGGCCGATTTCCACGACGGGCGTGAAATCGCTTCGGTGACCCTCTGAGCCACATCCTGCGTCAATTGCATGCAACGCTCCTTGGCGATCATCCTCCGTATCAACGGCTCGAGCAAACGAAGTCCGTCAAGTCCCAACGGAAGGACGAAGGCAAGCCTGATCCATTATAAGACACTAATGTTGCTAACCGGCGGTAAACGGATTGCGCGACCGCCTCGGCACCGCGACCGGTCAAGGATTCCATGCAACAGTCTGGAGTTGCCGGGACAATGCAGGGACCATACTTTCCTCCGGCGCGCGAGAGAAGACACGCGTAACGTTGATGCTACCGGAAATCTCCAGGCATGTCTTTGCTTAACATTGCACAGTCTTAATTCCGTTTGACGCTGGACAGATCCTTCAGATTTGACTTTTGATCCAGTGTCTTGTCGGGTTCCTTTCCACAGGGGAACCCGGTTGCGGACATAACCTAGCGTCGCAGATGGGTGAGCGGCACATGACCAGGCCCCTTGATGTTCTGCAGCACGAGCTGGGTGTGGACGTCACGCACACCGGGCAGCCGCATAAGCCGGTGCATAACGAAGCCGTTGAGATCGTCCACCGACGGCACCATCACATGCAGCAGAAAATCGTGGTCGCCTGTCATCGTCCAGCAGGACGAGATCTCGTCCATGCGCTGCACGGCGGCGATGAAACTTTCCGGCGAGCCGTCGCTGTGGCTCACCAGGCGGACCTGGATGAATACCTCGACCATCAGGCCGAGCGCCCGGCGGCTGAGCATGGCGGCAAAGCCCTTGATGATGCCGGCGCCCTGCAGCGCCTCGAAGCGGCGAGCGCAGGGCGTGGTCGACAGGCCGATCTCCTGCGCCAGCTCCGACACGGGCATTCGTCCATCGCGCTGCAGGATGTCGAGCATTTTTATCTCGAACTCATCTAACTGAGGCATTTTCACTCCTCGATCCATGGTTTCGAGCGAAGCTTACCTCAAAACTGGTCATCTGGCTACAAACAAGGCTGATTTGCCTCGCCAGCCGCGGCTATGATGTATCCACGATTCGCGGATCACGATCTTGAGGAGGAAAAAATGACGATCAGCGTTGCCGACTATGCCCGCGAATGCGCCGCGCAGGGCCTTCGCGGCGATTATTCGGTTTGCCGCGCCGATTTCACGGTGGCTCAAGGGTACGACTATTCGGCCGAAGAGCAGGCGGTGTGGCGCACGCTCTGCGACCGCCAGACGAAGCTGACGCAGAGGCTCGCGCATCATTCCTATCTCGACGGTGTCGCAACGCTCGGCCTGCTCGACAAAATTCCGGATTTCGACGCCGTCAGCGAAAAACTGCGCAAGCTGACCGGCTGGGAGATCGTGGCGGTGCCCGGCTTGATCCCCGCCGGCCCCTTCTTCGATCATCTGGCCAACCGGCGCTTCCCGGTCACCAACTGGCTGCGGACGAGGCAGGAGCTCGACTACATCGTCGAGCCGGACATGTTCCACGACTTCTTCGGCCATGTGCCGATCCTGACGCAGCCGGTGTTTGCCGACTTCATGCAGATGTACGGCGAAAAGGCCGAGGACATGATCGCGCTCGGCGGCGACGAGATGATCACCCGGCTCTACTGGTACAGCGCCGAATACGGCCTCATCCAGGAAGCCGGCCAGCCGCTGAAGGCATTCGGCGCCGGGCTGATGTCGTCCTTCACCGAGCTGCAGTTCGCGGTCGAAAGCAAGGACGCGCACCATGTGCCGTTCGACCTCGAGACGGTGATGCGCACCGGTTACGAGATCGACAAGTTCCAGCGCGCCTATTTCGTGCTGCCGTCCTTCGACGCGTTGCGCGATGCATTCGCCGGCGGCGACCTTGCCGGCATCGTCGCGCGGTTCAAGGGCCAGCCGGCGCTCGATCCGGCCACGGTTTAGAGCATGTCTCCCGAAAGCGGGAACCGGTTTCGGGACAAAGACATGCGTAAAATCAAAGGCCTAAAGAGCAGAGCGAATCGCGATGCGCTTTGGACCGTTGGAACAACAGCGCGGCGCCAGAATCCGTTTCGGCGCGCGCGCTTCGAGGTCCGGCTTTCGCCCAGCCGGGCGTCAGGGCGGTTCAGTCACCAACATGCGGCTGAACCGCTCTGGTTTTTCGGGAGCAAGCCGCCGCGGCGTTAGCCGGCATCCGCCGGTTCGGCCTCCGGGAATGCTTCAGACTGTGATCACCTTGCTCAGATGATCGCCCAGCCGGCAGGCGAGCGCGGTGATGGTGGTCGTCGGGTTGCACTGCCCGGACGTGCAGAACACCGAGGAGCCGCCGACATAGAGGTTGTCCATGCCGTGCACCTTGCAGTTGGCATCGACGACACTCTTCAAGACATCGGTGCCCATGCGGGTGCCGCCCATATGGTGGTGGCCCGCCGTTTCCTGGTTCGTCGGGTAGTCGCTGCCAATGCTGATCCAGTCGGCGATGCGCACGCGGCCGAGATTGTTCTGCGCCATGGCGGTGCCGAAGAGCCGCAAGCCCTCCAGCAAGGTGCGGCGCTCGAGCGGCGACTTCTTCCAGTGGAGCTCGATGCGCGGCACGCCGGCGTGGTCGACATCGGTCTTCGACAGCTCGATCTGGTTCGAGGCGAGCGGCGCCTGTTCCCAGGCGACGTAGAGCTGGGCGGCGCAACGCAGGCGCTGGCTGAGCTGGTCCGACATCCATTCCGCCATATTGGGCGCGGTGCAGGCGAGGTCGGCGATCAGCCGTTTGACATTCGGGTAGGGCATCTCGATCAGCCTGATGCCGAAATTCAGGATCTGCAGCCGCTCCATCGCGGCGAGCGTCGGCGAGAAGAAGGCTTCGTTCGAGGCGTCGACCTCGAACTGGCCGTAGCTGGCGAGGATGGCATTGCCGCCCTCGAAGGTCGGGTGCTCCATCCAATAGCGGCCGAGCGCTGCGGCGTTCGGCACGACACCGCCATTCGAGCGCCGATTCGACCAAAGCAGCAGCTTGGAGTTCTCCAACCCGCCGGTGCAGGTGATGAAGTAATCCGCCGTGAAGGTGCCGGCGTCCTGGCCATTCGACCACAATTTGGCGCCGGTCACGCGCTTGCCGTCGCCGGCGAGCTCCGTTGCGTAGGTGTTGAGCACGACGGCGACGTTCTTGCTCCGGTCGAGCTCGTCGGCGAATTTCTCGGCAAAGCGCACGGCGCCGCTCTTGATCAGCTGCACCCAGCGGATGTCGTCCGAGATTGGGACATCGGGCCGGAAGTCGGGAAGCTCGAGAATATCGCGGACTTCGGGCAGATAAGGGTCGATATCGGCGCGGCTGATCGGCCAGCCGGTGTCCGGCGCCCATACCTTGGGCTCGAAATCCTGGCTGTCGAGCACGCGGCACCAGCCGGCCCAGTGGTTCGAAGAGCCACCCATGAAGCGCAGCCTGGTGATGTCGAGATCGAAATAGAAATCGCCGACCGTGGCGCCGCGATAGAAATCCTGCGACTCGTCGCTGAATTCGCGCGAGCCTGCCTCCAGAACGACCACCGGAATGCCGGCGGCGCCCAGTTTCCTGGCGATCGTGGTGCCGGCCGGGCCGGAGCCGAGGATGCAGACCCTGGGCTTGAAGCTTGCCTGCCTATAGGCCTCGTAGCTGTCGAAGATCATGCGAGATCGCTCCGCTTCAGGATCCACCCGTTGACCTCGATGATCTCATCGGGGGTGGTCTCGTCGGGGCCGGGGACGGCCGGCTGGCTGCGGAACAGCGACAGCGCGGGCAGCGCGATCAGCGCCTGCACGATCGTGCGGCGTGACATCTTGATGAAATGGGTCATGACACGTCTTTCGATGGGCTCGATACACGCATGCCGTTCCCGGACGGCACACATGCCGCCGGAGAGGCCAATTCCGTGCCAAGTCTAGATGAAGACGCCGTTACAACCGCGCAATCGCCGCGGTTGAATTTGGAAAGGGTTAGGAATTTGCTAACGCCCACCCGAGCCTCAGGCGGCTTCCGAAATGTCGCGGTCGAGAATGGAAAGGTTGCGGCCGCGGTGCTTTGCCTCGTAGAGCCTGCGGTCGGCAGCGCGCATCAGTTCCGACACGGTGGCGCTCTCGCCGCAGGTGATGCCGCCGATCGAGACGGTCAGCGGCACGGTCCGCTCATCGACGGGGCGGAAGCGGATCAGTTCGACCTCGCGGCGGATGCGCTCGGCCACATGCCTCGCCTCCGGCCCGGTGGCGCCGACAAGGAAGGCGGCGAATTCCTCGCCGCCGATGCGGCCGAGCACGTCGCCGCTGCGTACGCCCCGCTCGATGGCGCTCGCGATCAGAAGCAGCGCATCGTCGCCGGTCAGGTGACCGTAGTTGTCGTTGATGGTCTTGAAGTGATCGGCGTCGATGATCAGCAGCGCGCCGCGATCGGCCTTGCGACGGGAGCCGTCGAGCGCGGCGAAGAAGGTCTCGCGGTTGAGCATGCCGGTCATGTCGTCGCGGCTAGCCTTCTCCGACAGGCGTCTGTGGGCGGCGGCGAGCTGCGCATGCGCGCGGGCAAGCTCGCGATGCGCGTTCTTCAGGCGGTCGCTTTGCCAGAAGGTGCCCGCGCTGGCGATCCAGGCGAGCATCAAGGGGCAAACCGTGGCCGTCAGCCAGACGGCGCGACTGACCGGAAAGCCCATGGCCGGGACCACAACCAGCGTCAACAAAAGCGAGACGGCGACCGAAGCGAAGGCGACGACTGCGGACTTCAAAATTATGCGACTCATCGCTCACTCCCGACGGAATGCCTCTGTGCCAGCAAGCGCTGAAGGCGACCTTTCCGGGACGGTTAAAATTTGAAGCGAGAGGCTATTTTCACCATGCGCGACGCGCAGAAGTTGTGGATAAAGGCCGCGTCCGCATGCCATAAGGAAGCCATGACGACGACACCCGACCCCTCGCGATTTGCCCATGTCACGGATTGGGTGTTCGACCTCGATAACACGCTCTATCCACATCATTCGAATCTGTTCGCGCAGATCGACGTGAAGATGACCGCCTATGTCAGCGAGCTGCTGACCCTGTCGCGGGAAGAGGCGCGCAAGCTGCAGAAAGAGCTCTACCAGCAATATGGCACGACGCTGAACGGGCTGATGGCGCGCCACGGCATCGACCCCGACGATTTCCTCGAGAAGGTGCACGACATCGACTATTCCTGGCTGGTGCCGGATCCGGTGCTGGGCGCGGCGATCCGGCAGTTGCCGGGCCGCAAGTTCATCTTCACCAATGGCGACCGCAGGCATGCCGAGCGCGCCGCGCGCCAGCTCGGCGTGTTGGAACATTTCGACGACATCTTCGACATCGTCGCGGCAGGGCTTAACCCCAAGCCGGCGCGCCAGACCTATGAAAGGTTCGCCGAGCTGCATTCCGTCACCGGCCATAATGCGGTGATGTTCGAGGATCTGGCGCGCAACCTCTCGGTGCCGAAATCGCTCGGCATGACGACTGTGCTGGTTGTGCCGCGCAATTTCGAGCCGACCTTTTCGGAGATCTGGGAGCGTGATCCGGCGAATGAGGACGACGTGGATTTCGTCACCGACGATCTCGCCGGCTTCCTGACGGCAATCGTCGAAGTCCCGGCCTGAACCCAACTCCAGATTGTCGGCCGCTCCGTCATGAAGAGCGGCTGTCCTTCGGCCGCATTCGTCGATGGACGTGAACTAGTCGAAGTCCGGGATCGTGCCGGGCGGCAGCCCCAGTTGGCCGTTCAAATTTTTCAGGAACCGGCACCATTCAGGCGTATCCTGGCGCTTTCCGTTGCCGTTGCCGTCGGACGAAAACCCATTGCCGAAGCCGCCGCCGCAATTGGCGTTGCCGTTGAAGCTGCCGGCATTTCCGTTGCCGTTGAAATTGCCGGTGTTGCCATTGCCGTTGAAGCTGCCGCGGTTGCCATTGCCGTTGAAATTGCCCGAATTCCAATTGCCGTTTGACACGTCGGCGTTGTCCAGGCCGACGCCGAGACCGGCAATCGCGACTTCGGCGCGGCCGATGGGAAGATCGGCTATCCTGACCACCGTCGAGGCGTCGGCAACCATGATCGCGGCAATCAGCGTGCAAACCGCGATGCCGCTTCCGTCAAACAGCCTCGCCGGTGCCGGCTTCGCGCCGCGCCGGACGGAGGCGGATGGTCTGGGCCCGGCCATCAGCGGTTTCCCCGGCCGTTGAAATTGCCGTTGAACGCGCCGGCGTTGCCGTTGCCGTTGAAAGAGCCGCCATTGTAGTTGCCGTTGAAGGCGCCGACATTGGTGTTGCCGTCATATTCGCCGGTGTTGCCGTTGCCGTTGAAGGCCCCGATATTGTGGTTCCCGCTCGTCGCGGACGTGTTGTCGTTGCCGTTGAATGCCCCGACATTGCCGCTCCCGCTGTTGAAGGCGCCGATATTGCCGCTGCCGGTGTTCTTGTAGCCGACATTGCCGCCCAGGCTGCTGAGTGGGTCCATGCCCCTGACGTTCGAACCGATATGCTGGCCGTATTGGCCGGCGGTTTGCTGGACGCGTGACATGCTGAAGGCCTGGCGGCCCGTCGTGGTGTCGGCCTTCGCCGCGGTTGCGCTCAACAGCCCCAGGCAAAGCGCCGGGATGACACACCGTTTCATCTGCGAACTCCTTCCATGGCTTGCTTGGAAAACGGACTCTCTGCTTGGAAAGGACTGGGACCGCCGGCGACATGTCGCGATAGCCTTGCGCGGGGGGACGGCGCGTGGCTCGGCGATCCCAGAAGCGTCAGCGTCTTTCGACGCTAGTGGCGACGCTAGTGGTTGGCGTTGCCGTTGCCGTTGCCGTTGCCAATGCCCGCGTTGGCGTTGCCGTTGGCATTGCCGTTGCCGAAGCCCCAGTTGCCGTTGCCGTTCACGTTGCCGTTGCCGAGGCCGAAGTTGCCATTGCCGTTGCCGTTGCCATTGGCGACGCCGGCATTGAGGTTGCCGTTGTAGTTGCCGTTGAAGGCGCCCATGTTGGCATTGCCGTTGCCATTGCCGTTGCCGAAACCGAAATTGCCGTTGCCGTTGAAGTTGCCGTTGAAGGCGCCGGTATTGGCGTTGCCGTTTCCGTTGCCGTTGCCGACCCCGACATTGCCATTGCCGTTGCCATTGCCGCTGCCGATCGAAACGGCGGATGCCGTACCAGTCAGAGCCGACAGGACAGCCGCGGCCAGAATGATCTTCCTCATGACGTTCTCCTTGGTTTGCGTTGAACATCCCGGCCAGCACAAGATGACCGGAACCACGCAACAAGGATGCCTGCAGAAAAGATGCCGAGACATTCGGGCTGATCGGCATGGCCTGTCGGTTTTTCAGCTGATGTGCTCGTCAGGAAAAGTTGAAGGCATCGGGAAAAAACTGACAGGCATAAAGGCTTATGACGGGTGTATACTGTGAGGAGGAACAGACTTTCATGCCTTTTCTCGCCGATCCGTGAACAGCTTGCGCTCCTCGGGAACGGCATGGAGAAGAGAACGCTGATGCGGGCGGCTATCCAGCCAGGCGAGGACGAAACTGCGAAGGCCCAGCGCCGGAGATTGACGCGGCGGTTGATAGCCGTGCAGGAAGAACAGCGCCTGCGCCTGTCACGCGAGCTGCACGACGATCTCGGCCAGATGCTGGCAAGCGTGGCGCTGGAGCTGCACTCTATCCGCGCGGACTCCGCCGAACTCGATGCCCGCCTCGCGCGTGCGGCTCAGCTTGTCGACCAACTGAGCACCAGGGTGCACGATGCCGCCTGGAGCCTGCGCCCCGCGGATATCGATCGCCTGGGCCTCCGCGCCTCGGTCGAGGATCTGACCAGCATGCTGTGCGCTCAGCTCTGCATACCCTGCGACGTCGATCTCGAAGCCCTGTCGAGGCCGCTCGAGCCCGAAGTCGCGCTGACGCTCTATCGCATCGTACAGGAGGCCCTCACCAACATCGGCAAGCATGCTCAGCCGAGCCGGGTCAGCGTGACGGCCCACATTTGGGACAACAGGCTGCGGCTGACCGTCGAGGACAATGGCCATGGGTTCGATGCCAATATCGCGCCTGGCTCTCGCCACCTGGGACTTGCGGGGATGAAGGAGCGCCTCGCCTTGATCGGAGGCGAGCTCACGGTCGAAACCGCCAAGGCCAAGGGGACCGCCATCTACGCCGATGTGCCTTTGCCCGGTTGAGCGCTGGGGGAACAATTGGGCGCGCGGCAGCGCTGCGAGCGCCTACGTGAAGCGTTCCACATCCGAAATCGTCGGCCGTGGCTTACAATCCTGGATCATGGGTCAGGCGGGGGATGGCTTACCCGTTGCGGCCGTTTTGCGGCTTTGCTGAAACAGACGGGCGTCCCGCGCCAGGCGGGGCAGTTGCCTAGACCATCAAGCACGAGGGGACCCGCTTTGAGTGACGGGCCCTTTGACAGACTGATGGAGGTTAAAGGTGTGCTGCAGGCGCATTTTCGTGGTCGATGACCATCCGATCATCCTGTCCGGCGTCGGCGCGATGATCAACAGCCAGGACGATCTGACGATCGTCGGACTGGCGGCGAATGCCGATGAGGCCTTCGAGGGTATCGGCAAGGCCCTTCCGGACGTCGCCGTGGTCGATATCTCGCTCCCAGGCGTCAACGGGGTCACGCTCATCGAACGGCTCGTCGAACGCTTTCCCGAACTCGGTTGCATCGCGCTGACCGCGCATGAGGACCCCGGCTGCCTGCGCCAGGTGCTGGCTGCCGGAGCACGCGGTTTCGTGGTCAAACGCTCGACCGCGACGGACCTGCTGCAGGCCATCCGCTGCGTGCTGGCCGGCGACAATTATGTCGACCCGGCGCTTGCGGCGCGAATCTTAAGCCCACGCCACGGCGCTCAGGGCGATGCCGGCAATCTCAGCGAGCGCGAGCGGTCGGTGATCCAGCTGGTAGCGCTTGGCTACAGCAACAAGGAGATATCCTCGCGCCTCAACCTCAGCATAAAGACTATCGAGACCTACCGGACCAGGGCAACGGACAAGCTTGAGCTCCACTCCCGCGCGGCGATCGTGCGCTTCGCGCATTCGAATGGCTGGCTGGCCGAGTTGCAGTAACGGCCGCCGGCTTGCTCAAAGATTATAGAAGCGGCGGACGATGTCCCAGGCTTCGTCGGCGGTGTCGACGAAATCGATGATGTCCTGGTCGCCGGGCGAGATCGTGCCTTGCTCGGCGAGGAAGTCGAGGTCGATCGCCCTTTGCCAGAATGCCTTGCCGAACAGGATCACCGGCACGCGCTCCATGCGCCCGGTCTGGATCAAGGTCAGCGTCTCGAAGAACTCGTCCATCGTGCCGAAGCCGCCCGGAAACACGGCCACCGCCTTGGCGCGCATGACGAAATGCATCTTGCGGATCGCGAAATAGTGAAAATTGAAGCAGAGCTCAGGCGTCACATAGGCGTTCGGCGCCTGCTCGTGCGGCAGCACGATATTGAGGCCGATCGACGGCGCGCCGACATCGTCGGCGCCGCGGTTTCCAGCCTCCATGACACCGGGTCCGCCGCCGGTGACGACGACGAATTCGCGGTAGTAGGATGTGGCCGACTGCTGCGAGCACAACCGGGCGAACTTGCGCGCCTCTTCGTAGTATTTGCTGTTCAGCTCGAGGTTCTTCTTCTGCGTCTCGTTCTTCGCTGCCCAGGCCTCGCCGCCCGGCTCCGGCAGCCTTGCGCCGCCGAACAGGATGACGGTCGAGCGGATGCCGCGCTCGGCGAGGATCATCTCGGGCTTCAGCAGCTCGAGCTGCAGGCGCACCGGGCGCAGTTCGCGCCGCGTCATGAAGTCGGGATCGTTCCAGGCCAGGCGATAGGTTTCGGCCCGCGTCTGCGGCGTGTCCGGCACGCTTTTCGAGCGCTCCAGATCCTCGTCCGAATGCGGCAGCGGCGTCCATCCCGCCTTTTCCATGGGTGTCATTGAGTCCACCGTCCTAATTCCTTTACTTGCGCCGTCCCGTGACGCAGCCGCGATTGACCCTCATCAAGGCTTCACATAGGGTCCGCGCGATTTCAAAACAGGTTAAGGCGCAGCCCTTAACAGCTTTGTAATGGAGCAAATTCATGTCCACGCCTGATCTGGCGAGCCTCGAAAAGACCATCGAAAAGGCCTTCGAGGAGCGCGATACGATTTCGACCGCGACGCGCGGCGAAACGCGCGACGCCATCCAGTCGGCGCTCGACCTGCTCGACCGCGGCGTGGCCCGCGTCGCCGAGCGGCAGGACGACGGCAAATGGCATGTCAACCAGTGGCTGAAGAAGGCGGTGCTGCTCTCCTTCAGGCTGAACCCGATGGAGATCATCAAGGGTGGTCCGGGCCAGGCGGTGTGGTGGGACAAGGTGCCGTCGAAGTTCGACGGCTGGAGCGCCATCGATTTCGAGAAGGCCGGCTTCCGCGCCGTGCCGTCCTCGGTCGTGCGCCGCTCGGCCTATGTGGCGCCCGGCGCCGTGCTGATGCCGTCCTTCGTCAATGTCGGCGCCTATGTCGATACAGGCACAATGGTCGACACCTGGGCCTCGGTCGGCTCCTGCGCCCAGATCGGCAAGAACGTGCATCTCTCCGGCGGCGTCGGCATCGGCGGCGTGCTGGAGCCGATGCAGGCCGGCCCGACCATCATCGAGGACAATTGCTTCATCGGCGCGCGCTCCGAAGTGGTCGAAGGCTGCATCGTGCGCGAAGGCTCGGTGCTCGGCATGGGCGTGTTCATCGGACAGTCGACCAAGATCGTCGACCGCGCCACCGGCGAGGTCTTTTACGGCGAAGTGCCGCCGAATTCGGTTGTTGTTGCCGGCTCGCTGCCGGGCAAGCCGCTGCCCAATGGCGAGCCGGGGCCCAGCCTCTACTGCGCCGTCATCGTCAAGCGCGTCGACGCCAAGACCCGCTCCAAGACATCGATCAACGAATTGCTGCGCGATTGATCTTTTCCGGAAACCGACGCACCTTCCGCCGGCGCGACATTCCGTCGCGCTGGTTCAACACGGAGGGGCGTCATGGACTGGAAGTACCTGCTGACGAGTTTCGACGGCCGCATCAACCGCGCCAAGTTCTGGGCCGGCATCGGTATATTCATCGTCATCGCCATTGTTGCCTTCATTCTCGATTCGATCCTCGGCACGCGTTTCACCACCGACAGCGGCGATCAGATCGGCGTCATCGGCATCCTCGTCATGCTGGCATCGATCTATTTCGCGATTGCTCTCTATGCCAAACGCTGGCACGACCGTAACAAGTCGGGCTGGTGGACACTGATCGGCCTTATACCCCTCATCGGCGGCGTCTGGCTGCTCATCGAACTGGGCATCCTCGAAGGCACCAGGGGCGCCAATCAATATGGACCGGACCCGCTTGCCTGAAAAAGCAGACTTTATCTGGCTGTTCTTCAAGACCTCCGGCCGCGTCAGCCGCGCGGCCTATTTTCTCGGCGGATTGCTGGTGGCCCTCGTCCAGGCTTTCCCGCTCTACCGCTTCACGCTGGTGCCGGAAGGCTCGGCTGAGAGCAACATGTGGTCGTTCGTCTTCTTCCTCACCTTCCTCGCCTCGCTGTGGTCGAACATCGTGCTGGCGGTGAAGCGGCTGCATGATTTCGACAAGCCGGGTATCGCGGCGCTGGTGCTGTTCGTGCCCGTCGTGTCGATCGTCGCTTTCCTGGTGCTTTGCCTGTTTCCGGGGCAAGCCGGGTCCAATCGCTACGGCAGCCGCACGAATGCGCCGGCCGACCGCTGAGCGCCTCGGGTCGCCATGCGCTACCGCACGCTTGATCCCAAGCTGATCATCGAAACCGCCGAGAGGCTGGAAGAGCGCGTCGCCGAGCGCTTTCCGGACGCAGGCCTGCGTGGCGTCGCCGGAGAACTGGTGTCGCTGTCGCGCGACCTGGCAAAAGCCGCCAAGGCCCTGGAGGCGCCGATCTGGTGGCTGCGCGGCGTGATCATCGCCGCTGTCGTCGCCGGCGCGCTGGTCTTCCTGTTCGTCGGCACCGTCCTGCCGCTCGACCGCATCGCCGGGCCCGACGATGCCGTGCAGTCGGTGCAGGGTATCGAAGCCTCGGTCAACATGATCATTCTCGCCGTGCTCGGCTTCCTGGCGCTGGGCCGCAGCGAAGAGCGCATCAAGCGCAGGAAGGTGTTCCGCGAGCTGCATGGCCTTCGGTCGTTGATCCATGTCATCGACATGCACCAGCTCACCAAGGATCCAGCAACACTGTCAGCCAACTTCAAGCCGACCGCGCATTCGCCGGCGCGCATCACCAACGCCGCCGACCTCGCGCGCTATCTCGACTATTGCTCGGAAATGCTGTCGATCACCGGCAAGATCGCGGCGCTGTTTGCCCAATCGGTCAATGACGACGTGGTCGTCGACGGCGTCAACGACATCGAGAACCTGGCCTCCAACCTGTCGCGCAAGATCTGGCAGAAGATCACGCTGATCGAGGGCCGCTAAAGCATGTCTCCCGAAAGTGGGCCCGGTTTCGGGACGAAGACATGCTTAAAATCAAAAACCTAAAGCAGGTTGCCTGAATCCTTTTTCACGCGACCTGCTTTAGGGCGGTTCACCGTTTCACGGAAACGGCGAACCATTCCTTCTCTTTGTTTTTACGCAATTCCGGACGGAAAACCGTTACACACTTTCCTGGAATTGCTCTCTAGACCTTCTCCGGCGTCAATCCAGGCGGGCCGCGCTTTTCCGATTCCGCCTGACGCACCAGCGCCGCGACGCGCTCGATCGTCGGCGCCGGCGTGCCCGTCTGCTTCGCCAGGCTGAGCACCGCGCCCTGCAAGTCGTCGATCTCGGTCGGGCGGCGGCGCTCGAGATCGTCCCACATGGAGGAGCGAGCCTCCGGATCTATCGCCAGCATGCGCCGGGCCAGCAGTCCGAACAGCCAGTCGGGAAGCCTCAGCAATTTCGGCAGCAGCGACGGCGGCAGGCCGGTGATCCGCGCCGGTTCCATGCCGGCGGCCTTCATGGCGGCGAGCGCCTCGTCGATCTGGCCGGCCAGGATCCGGCGCCAGCGCCGGTCGGCCAGCTCGCGCGCCAACGGCAGACCGGAGAGCGCCACAAGCGCGTTGTTGAGGTTCATCAAGAGCTTGCTCCACTGCACCGCCTTCATGTCGGAACGGGCTTCGACCCCAAGCCCTTCGACACCGAGCAGTCCAGCGAGGCCGTCCACCCCCTCCTCGACCATAATTTTGCCCTCGCTCGCGCGATGAACCCGGAACGGCGCCTCGCCATCCGGCGACTGCACGACATTGAACGGCACCATGCCGGCGAGCACGCGCTGCGCAGGAAGCTTGGCGCGCAACTTGTCCGCGTTGCCGACGCCGTTCTGCAGGCTGACCACGATGGTGTCGGGGCGGGCATGGGCCGCAAGAAGCGCAGCCATCTCCTCGGTCGCGCCGCTCTTTACCGTGACGAGAACGATATCCGCGTTGCGCAGCGCCATCGCGGGATCGTCGGTGACCGCAAGCGCCTCCGGATCGATGCGGCGGTCGCGGCCGTCGAGATCGCTGACCCGAAGCCCGTCCCTGCGCATGGCCTCGACGATGCGGCCGCGTCCCAGGAAATTCACCTTGCGCCCGGCGAGCGCCAGGCAGCCGCCGACATAGCAGCCGATGCTGCCGGCGCCGGCGACGGCGATGGTTTTTTCTTGCCTGGCCATGCAATCGTCCCGACTTGGCTCGCAACTATACGACATGACAACCATATTGTCGGCGACGTGATCGCCCACTATGTCCGACCGTGACAGGTCCGTTGCTTTCGACTATCGCTTTGCCCATGAAATTGCCGACCGACCCCGCCCAGAACCTCGCCGCCCTGATCCGCTGTCCCTCCGTGACGCCCGCCGAGGGCGGCGCGCTGCGGACGCTGGAAGTCATGCTGAAGCCGCTCGGCTTCTCGGTCGAGCGGCCGGTATTCGCCGAAAGCGGCACGCCGGATATCGAAAACCTCTATGCGCGCCGCTCGGGCAACGGCCCGCATCTGATGTTTGCCGGCCATACCGACGTCGTGCCGGTCGGCGACGAGGCGGCCTGGACTCATCCGCCCTTTGCCGCCGACGTCGCCAATGGCGAGATGTACGGGCGCGGCGCCGTCGACATGAAGGGCGGCATTGCCTGCTTCATCGCCGCCGTGGCGCGCCATATCGACAAGAACGGCGGCCCGAAAGGCTCGGTCTCGCTGCTGATCACTGGCGACGAGGAGGGGCCGGCCATCAACGGCACGACCAAGCTGCTGGACTGGGCGGCCGCCAAGGGCGAGAAATGGGATGCCTCGATCGTCGGCGAGCCGACCAATCCGGATACGCTCGGCGACATGATCAAGATCGGCCGGCGCGGCTCGCTCTCCGGCAGCGTCATCGTCAACGGCCGCCAGGGCCACGCCGCCTATCCGCAGCTTGCCGACAACCCGGTGAGAGGGCTGATGAGCCTGGTCGATGCGCTGCTCCATCCGGTGTTCGACAAGGGAACCAAGGATTTCCAGCCGACCAATCTGGAAGTGACGTCGATCGATGTCGGCAATGCGGCGACCAACGTCATCCCGGCCAAGGCCACCGCCACCTTCAACATCCGCTTCAACGACACTTGGGATGCCGAGACCATCCAGGCCGAGATCCACAACCGGCTCGACCAGGCGGCGGGCCGCAAGAAATACCGGCCGGGCAAGAAGACGCCGGTCGATTACGAGCTCGTCTGGCGTGACCGGCCGAGCCATGTCTTCCTCACCCGCGACGACAAGCTGATCGACACGCTGAGCGCATCGGTTGCGGCGGTGGTCGGCAAGACGCCGGCGCTCTCCACCTCCGGCGGCACGTCGGATGCGCGTTTCATCAAGGATTACTGCCCGGTGGTCGAGTTCGGGCTGGTCGGCAAGACCATGCACATGGTCGACGAGCGCGTGGCGCTTGCCGATCTCGAGACGCTGACCCAAATCTACGAACGTTTCATCGAAGACTGGTTCGGACAAGGCCTCGCGTGACCATGCTTTCGGCGGACGAAACCTATGCTTCGCTGGCCGGCGCCTGGCGGCTGATGTTCGGCAAGGCCGACGGTCTGCGCATGCTCGACCTGTCGGCGGACGGTTTCTGGAACTCCTTCTTCGCCATCGTCGTGGCGGCGCCGGCACTGATCGTCGGCTGGGTCGGCATCGCCAACGAGCTCGGCGATCCGAACGCCTTCGCCGGCCGCCTAGGCATGCTGCTCAAGCTGGCGACGGTCGATATCGGTTCCTGGGTGCTGCCGCTGGTGGCGCTTGCGCTGGTCGCGCCGCGCGTCGGCATCGGCGGCCGCTTCGTCCACTATGTCGTCGCCTCCAACTGGGCCTCCGCGATCATCGCCTGGCTGATGCTGCCGTCGGCGCTGCTGAGGTTGTTCGTGCCTTCGCCCGACGAGATCAGCGGACTGGTCTCGCTGCTTCTGTTTGCGCTGTCGATGGTGCTGACCTGGCGCATGACCAATGCGACGATCGGTAAGGGCGCCGCGGTCGGCACCGCGGTGTTTGCCGGCATGTTCGTGGCCTCGCTGCTTGTCCTGTTCGGGCTGCAGGCGCTGCTCGGCATCGACATACCGGACGGCGCGAGAGGCTGATCCCTTCCGAGCCGAAGGCGGTCTTTCAATTTCATCGTCAGGCGCCGGCCGCTGGACTATCGCACATCCATCCAGCGCTGTTCCTGGAACGAGCGCGCCATCGCATGCACCGTGCGTTCGATCTCCAGCCCCTCGTCGAAATCGATGATCCGCGCCGGCTTGCCGGCGATCCGCGTCAACAGTTCGCGGCATTCGATCATCTTGAGGTCGTTGAAGCCGAGGCCATGGCCGGGCGCCGGCAGGAAGGAATCGTAGGGCTTATGGTGCGGCGCCACCAGGATGGTGCGGTAGCCCTGCTCGGTCGGCCGGTCGGCGGTGAGATAGAGCTGGAACTCGTTCATCCGCTCCTGGTCGTAGAGGATCGAGCCCTTCGAGCCGAAAATCTGGATGGCGATGCGGCCCTTGCGGCCCCAGGCCGAACGGTTGACCAAGAGCGTGCCGGCGACGCCGTTTTCGAGATGCATCAGCACGCTGGCGATGTCGTAGGTCTCGACCGCGCGGCGGCCGCCGGAAGCGACCTTGCGGTCGGCATAGGGCTTGGCCATGTCGCACATCACGCGGGCGACGCGGCCGAACAGCACCTTGATCAGCGACAGCGGATGCACGGCGAAATCGTCGAGCGCGCCATAGCCGGAGGCAGCCTCGTGCTTCCAGAAGAACAGCGCGTCGGGGTCGGCCATGAAATCCTCGTCCATCTCGATGCGGACGAGATTGACGTCGCCGATGATCTTTTCCTCAAGCAGCGCGCCGATGTGGCGGATGGCGGGGTTCTGGATGTAGTTGTAGCCGAGCGCAGCCACCTTGCCGGATGTCTTCGCCGCCTTCGCCATGGCTTCGGCCTCGGCGAAGCTCGGCGCCATCGGCTTCTCGCACCACAGATGCTTGCCGGCTTCCAAAATCGCGATCGCCATTTCGGGATGGAACTGGTTGGGCGTGGTCAGCGAGACGACGTCGACTTCCGGGTCGTTGACCACGGCGCGCCAGTCGCCTGACCCCTTGGCGAAGCCGAACTCGGCCGCCTTGCGCCTGGCCAGCTCGTCGTTGACCTCGCCCAGATGCACCAGTCTCGGCTTGTCGACATCGGGAAAGACGGTGCCGACCGCGTTCCAGGCTATGGCGTGGCACTTGCCCATGAAGCCCGTGCCGATGAGGCCCACTCCGACCATGTCGATGTCTCCGATAGGGGAAAAAGTTCGTATGGATGAGTTAATCCATTTTTATCAAGAATGGAACGTCCAAATCATTTTTTATGGTGTTCTTGCGCGAACTCGTTATGATGAGGCAGGAGAGGGAACTTTCGATATGGCCGTGGGCGGAGCGACGATGGACGAACGGGTGCCGCGCGATTTCGAGACGTTGCGCGCAACGATCCTGGAGCGGCGCGCGAGCCTGCCAAAGCGGATCGCGCAGATAGCCGCCTATGCGCTCGACAATCCCGACGATATCGCGTTCGGCACGGCGGCGAGCATCGCCGCCTCGGCCGGCGTCCAGCCCTCGACGCTGATCCGCTTCGCCCAGCAGCTCGGTTTCGACGGCTTCACCAGCCTGCAGCTTGTGTTTCGCGAGCGCCTGCGCGAACGCAATTCCTCCTACGACGAAAGGCTTGCGGCGCTGCGCGCCAAGGCTGAGGAAGGCGCCGGGCACCGGGCGATCTTCGACGGTTTTGTCGCCGCTGCCAGCACCTCGCTCAGCGATATTTCGCGCGCGTTGAACGATGCGCATTTCGAAGAGGCGGTCGCGCTTCTGGCGAAGGCCGAGACCATCTATGTGCTTGCCAAGCGCCGGTCCTATCCGGTCGCCTCCTACATCGCCTACGCGCTGGGCAAACTCAAGATCCGCAATCAATTGGTGGAATCGGCCGCGGGCTTGAATGCCGAGATGATCGGCTTCGCCACGCCGCGCGACGCCGTCATCGCCATCAGCTTCTCGCCATATGCGCCCGCGACCATCGAGGAGACGCGTTCGATCGCGGAGCAGGGCGTGCCGATCGTCGCCATCACCGACAGCTCGTTTTCGCCGCTCGCCCAGTTCGCCAAGGTCTGGTTCGAAGTGGCGGAGGCCGATTTCGGCGGCTTCCGCTCGATCTCGGCGACGATGGCGCTCGCCATGGCGCTGACCGTCGCCGTCGGCGAGAAGCGCCGCGACGCCGGCCGCAAGCGCAAGGCCTGAACGGCGCCGCTGTTCGCGTTTTTCCGTCTGGGAATGCTCATTCCATATTGACTACAGATTGGAATTATTATTTCATATTGACGGCACCACGCCACCGTTCGCGCGCGCTGCCCAAAACGACGCTGCTCTGCACAACAAGGCCGATGGGAGGTTCGAATGGGCGAAGCCGTGGAAGCGAAATATCCGCCGCTCGACGTCATCACGATCGGCCGTGCCTCGGTCGATCTCTATGGACAGCAGATCGGCTCGCGGCTGGAGGACATCACCTCCTTCGCCAAGTCGGTCGGCGGCTGCCCGGCCAACATCGCCGTCGGCACGGCACGGCTTGGGCTCAGCTCGGCGCTGCTCACCCGCGTCGGCGACGAGCAGATGGGCGGCTTCATCCGCGAGCAGCTCAGGCGCGAAGGTGTCTCGGTCGACGGCTTGAAGACAGATGAGGAGCGGCTGACGGCGCTTGTGCTGCTTTCCGTCGAGGACGAAGGTGTCTCGCCGATGATCTTCTACCGCTCCGACTGCGCCGACATGGCGCTGGCTGAAGAGGACATCGACGAAGCCTTCATCGCTTCGGCCCGCTCGGTCGTCGTCACCGGCACGCATTTCTCGCGGCCCAACTCGGATGCCGCCCAGCGTAAGGCGATCCGCCTCATGAAGGCCAAGGGTGGCAAGGTGGTCTTCGACATCGACTACCGCCCGAACCTTTGGGGGCTTGCCGGCCATGCCGAAGGTTTCGAGCGCTACGTCAAATCCGACCGCGTCTCGGCGCAGCTGAAGACGGTTCTGCCCGATTGCGATCTCATCGTCGGCACCGAGGAGGAGATCATGATCGCCTCCGGCGCCGACGATCAGCTAAGCGCGTTGAAGACGATCCGCTCTTTGTCGTCCGCCACCATCGTTCTGAAGCGCGGCGCCAAGGGCTGCATCGTCTATGACGGCCCGATCAGCGACGATCTCGAGGACGGCGTCGTCGGCAAGGGTTTTCCGATCGAGGTCTACAATGTGCTCGGTGCCGGTGATGCTTTCATGTCGGGCTTCCTGCGCGGCTGGCTCGGCGGCGAAAGCTTTGCCACGGCGGCGACCTGGGCCAATGCCTGCGGCGCGTTCGCCGTGTCGCGCCTGCTCTGCGCGCCGGAATATCCGACCTTCGAGGAACTGCAGTTTTTCCTGAAGCATGGCAGCAAGCATCTGGCGCTGCGCAAGGACGAGGCGATCAACCATATCCATTGGGCAACCACGCGCCGGCGCGACATCCCCTCGCTGATGGCGCTCGCCTGTGATCATCGCGTCCAACTCGAGGACGTTGCCGCCAGGGTCGGTGCCGACGTTGCGCGCATCCCCGACTTCAAGGTGCTCACCGTCAAGGCGGCGGCCAGGGTCGCCGCCGGCCGCGACGGCTACGGCATGCTGATCGACGAGAAATATGGCCGCGACGCGATGTTCGAATTCGCCCGCCATCCCTTTGCCTGGCTCGGCCGCCCGGTCGAGCTGCCCGGATCGCGGCCGCTGCGCTTCGAATTCTCGCAGGACATCGGCTCGCAGCTGATCGACTGGCCGGTCGACCACTGCATCAAGTGCCTGTGCTTTTATCACCCGGACGACCCGGAAGCGCTGAAAACAGAGCAGCAGCAGAAGCTGCGGGCTTTGTTCGAGGCGGCACGGAAAGTCGGTAGGGAGCTTCTCGTCGAGATCATCGCCGGCAAGCACGGCAAGCTCGACGACACCACCATTCCGCGCGCGCTGGAGGAGCTTTACGCGCTGGGTATCAAGCCCGATTGGTGGAAGCTCGAGCCGCAGGCTTCGGCGAACGCCTGGGCGAAGATCGAGCAGGTGATCGTCAGGAACGATCCATGGTGCCGCGGCGTCGTGCTGCTCGGCCTGGAAGCACCGCAGGACGAGCTGGTCGCAGCATTTGCCGCAACGAGCAATGCGCCCATCGTCAAGGGATTCGCCGTCGGTCGTACCATCTTCATCAACGCCGCCGAACAATGGCTGGCCGGCAGGATGTCGGATGACGAGGCTATCGCCGATATGGCCTCGCGCTTCGAGCAGCTGACCGAGGCATGGCTTGCCGCGCGCGGCCGTAAAGCAGCATAAGAAGACGGGCAGCATAACAAGGCGGCATAGGGAAAGCCGGAGGAAACGATAATGACCAAGACCGTTCGCCTGACCATGGCGCAGGCGCTGACCCGCTTTCTGTCCCGCCAGATGACCGAGATCGACGGCAAAAAAAAGCCGATCTTCGGCGGCGTCTGGGCGATCTTCGGCCACGGCAATGTCGCCGGCGTCGGCGAGGCGCTCTACCAGGTGCGGGACGAGCTGCCGACCTTCCGCGCCCACAACGAACAGGCAATGGCGCATGCCGCGATCGCCTATGCCAAGGCGAATTTCCGCCGCCGCTTCATGGCCGCGACCACCTCGATCGGCCCGGGCGCGCTGAACATGGTGACGGCGGCGGCCCTTGCCCATGTCAACCGCTTGCCGGTGCTGTTGCTGCCCGGCGATGTCTTCGCCAACCGCCTGCCCGATCCGGTGCTGCAGCAGGCGGAGGACTTCTCCGACGGCACGGCGAGCGTCAACGACTGCTTCCGCGCCGTGTCGCGCTATTTCGACCGCATCACCCGGCCCGAGCAGATCATCCCGGCGCTGAACCGCGCCATGCAGGTGCTGACCGATCCGGCCGAATGCGGCCCGGTCACGCTCTCGCTCTGCCAGGACGTGCAGGCCGAGGCCTATGACTATCCCGAGACCCTGTTTGCCGAACGTGTCTGGACGCCGCGCCGGCTGCGCCCGGATCGCAACGAGCTGGCGGCCGCCGTCGCGGCGCTGAAGGGCGCCAGGAAGCCGCTGGTGATCGCCGGCGGCGGCGTCCTTTATTCGCAGGCTTCCGGAGAACTGGCCAAGCTGGCGCAGGGCGCCGGCATTCCGGTCTGCGAAACCCAAGGCGGCAAATCCTCGCTGCCGGACGACCATCCTCTCAACATGGCGGCGGTCGGGGTCACCGGCACGTCGGCCGCCAATCGCCTGGCGGAAGAGGCTGACGTCGTGCTTGCCGTCGGCACCAGGCTGCAGGATTTCACCACCGGCTCCTGGGCGCTGTTCAAGAATGCCGGCCGCACCATCATCGGGCTCAATACGCAAGGTTTCGACGCCGGCAAGCACTGGGCGCTGCCGCTGGTCGCCGACGCCTCTGAAGGCCTGGCGGAACTTTCCGCCGCGCTGAAGGGCTGGAAGGCACCTAGCGCCTGGACCGACAATGCGCTGAAGGGCAAGAAGGATTGGCAGGCCGCGGCCGCCAAGGCGACGGCATCGACCAATGCCGCCTATCCGTCGGACGCCCAGGTGATCGGTGCCGTGCAGCGCGTCATGGGCTCGGGCGTCACCTTGCTGCATGCCGCAGGCGGCCTGCCGGGCGAATTGCATAAGCTCTGGCAGGCGGGCGCGCCGGGCTCCTACCATGCCGAATACGGCTTCTCGACCATGGGCTACGAGATCGCCGGCGGTCTCGGCGTCAAGATGGCGAAGCCCGACCAGGAGGTCGTCGTCATGGTCGGCGATGGCTCCTATCTGATGCTCAATTCCGAGATCGCCACCTCGGTGATGCTGGGCTTGAAACTGACCATCGTGCTGCTCGACAACCGCGGCTATGGCTGCATCAACCGGCTGCAGATGGCGACCGGCGGCGCCAACTTCAACAATCTGCTCAAGGACGCGCGCCACGAGGTGATGCCCGACGTCGACTTCGCCGCCCATGCCGCAAGCTTAGGTGCCGTCGCCGAAAAGGTGGCGTCGATCGCCGAATTGGAGACGGCGCTTGCCAAGGCGAAGGAGAACAGCAAGACCACCGTGCTCGTCATCGACACCGATCCGCTTGTGTCGACCGAGGCCGGCGGCCATTGGTGGGACGTCGCCGTGCCGGCGGTCTCGTCGCGGCCGCAGGTGAATGCCGCGCGCAAGAAATATGAGGAAGCCGTAAGCAGCCGTCGGGGCTGAGCTTGCGTCCGCCTTGCAACGATTGAAGCTGGAGTGACGACTTGAAAGCCAAACTGGGCATGTCCCCCATCGCGTGGTGGAACGACGATCTGGTGGAGTTGAGCGATGACGTGTCGCTGGAGGAATGTCTGCGCCAGTCGCGCTCCGCCGGCTTCACCGGCATGGAGATGGGCCGCCGCTTCCCCAACGATCCGAAGGTGATGCTGCCGATCCTGAAGGAGGCCGACGTCACGCTTTGCGGCGGCTGGTTCTCCGGCACGCTGGTCAACGAGGATCTGGCCAGGAACAAGGATCGCATCCAACCGATGATCGATCTGTTCAAGGCGGTCAATGCGCCCTGCATCGTCTATGGCGAGGTCGGCCGCTCCATCCAGGGCGACCGTTCCAAGCCTTTAGCCACCAAGCCGAAGCTTTCCGATGACGAGATGAAGGCCTATGGCCGGCGCCTCACCGAATTCGGCGAGTGGTGCGCCTACCAGGGCATGCCGCTCTCCTACCACCATCACATGGCGGCTGTGGTCGAGACCGAACCGGAGCTAGACGCCTTCATGCGCAATTCCGGCGAAGGCATCCCGCTGCTGCTCGATGCCGGCCATCTCGCCTTTGCCGGCGGCGACGTGCTGCGCGCCATCGACAACCACCACAAGCGCATCAACCACGTCCATGTGAAGGACGTGCGCATGGGCGTGATCGAGGGCCTCGACCGCTCAAAACAGTCCTTCCTCGATGCAGTGGCGCTCGGCGCCTTCACCGTGCCGGGCGACGGCTCGCTCGATTTCGGCGCCATCGTCCAGCGTTTCGCCGATTATGGTTACGAAGGCTGGTTCGTGGTCGAGGCCGAGCAAGACCCGAAGAAGAATCCGCCGCTGAAGATGGCGCAAGTCGGCCACAAGGAGCTGATGCGGGTGATGACGGCAGCCGGCTACACGGTGGAGACGCAAGGCTTCCCGAATGCCTGAACGGCGGATTCGTTTCGACGCGCGGCTTATTTGATGCGTGTCGAACAAATCCTGGATTGGCGCGATGAAAGACTATGAGCACCCCTTCTTCCGGCCGCTGTGGCGGCGCATCGCCGTGGTCGCCGTCTGCCTTGTCTGGTCGGTGATCGAGTTCGCCTCCGGCACCCCCTTCTGGGGCATCATCGCGCTCGGCTTCGCCGGCTACGCGGTGTGGCAGTTCTTCTATCTCTACAAGCCGGCCGAGGACAAACCTCCGGCCGAGCCGAAGGAATGACCCAGGAGACAAAAATGTCGAAACTGCTTGTCAAGGCCGACAAGGGCCACGGCCGCGTCGCTCACGTCACGCCGCAAAGCGCCGGCTGGACTTACGTGGGTTTCGATCTTCACCGTCTGCGGCCGGGCGAGACGGCGTCCGGCAAAACGGGCGATCGCGAGGTCTGCCTGGTCTTCGTCACCGGCAAGGGCAACGCCTCAGCCGCGGACAAGGATCTCGGCCTGCTCGGCGAGCGCATGTCGCCCTTCGAGGGCAAGCCCTGGTCGGTCTATGTGCCGCAAGACTCCGACTGGTCGGTGACCGCCGACACCGACCTTGAGCTCGCCGTCTGCTCGGCGCCGGGCCTCGGCGGCGGCCTGCCGGCCCGTGTCATCGCACCCGACGATCTCGGCCAGGAAGTGCGCGGCAAGGGCACCAACACCCGCTACGTCACCAACATCCTGCCGGAGGGCAAGCCGGCCGACTCGCTTCTGGTGGTCGAGGTCATCACGCCCGGCGGTCACACATCGAGCTATCCGCCGCACAAGCACGACCAGGACAATCTCCCGGTGGAATCCTATCTCGAGGAGACCTATTACCATCGCCTCAACCCGCCGCAGGGCTTTGCCTTCCAACGCGTCTATACCGACGCCGACAAGAATGGTGACCGCGACCTCGACGAGGCGATGGCGATCGAGGATGGCGATGTCGTGCTGGTGCCGAAGGGCTACCACCCATGCGCGGCCTGCCACGGCTACGATCTCTATTATCTCAACGTCATGGCCGGCCCGAAGCGGACGTGGAAATTCCACAACGCGGCCGAGCACGAGTGGCTGATGAAGGCCTAAGATTTTCTATCGCGCTCAAGTTGTTGGTCCAGTTCGGGAAAATCGTCGGCTAAGGACCGTCAGGGCCTGGTTGCCTTCGAAAACCCATGAAAGCTTCGTCAATCCGTCATGGAAATCACCTATGGCAGCGGACGGATGCATGTCGCCCAAAAGTGCGAAGCGGTTTTGGGATAACGACATGCACAGATAAAGACTTGGAGCGCGCCGCACCATTGCCCCCTCTGGGGCGACGCGCTTCGATGAGGTTTTCTCATGCGCTACGCCATCTATTTCACCCCACGGCAGGACGAGCCGCTGGCGCGCATCGCCGCCAATTGGCTCGGCCGCGACCCTTTCGGCGCGGCGGCGCGGCCGGTCGAGGCTGTGGCTGAGCTGTCGGCGGCGGAAGTTGCGTTCCATACCGCCTCGGCGCGGCGCTATGGGTTCCATGCGACGCTGAAGGCACCGTTCGGGCTGGCGCCGAACGAGACGGAAGCCTCGCTGCGCGAAGCGCTCGACAATTTCGCCGAAGTCACATCGCCGGTCGTCATTCCTCGCCTCGTCGTCGGCCAGATCGACGGCTTTTTCGCGCTGGTGCCGGAGGCGCCGTTGGCTGAGCTCAACGGCTTTGCCGGCGAGGTCGTGCGCGCCTTCGACCGCTTCCGCGCGCCACTGACCGAGGCCGAGATCGAGCGGCGCAGCCCAGACTCGCTGAAGCCGCAGGAATTCCGCAATCTATGCCAGTGGGGCTATCCTTACGTCTTCGAGACATTCCGCTTCCACATGACGTTGTCGGGCCGCGTCGGGCCACAGGAAAGCCCGCGTCTTCGCGCAGCAATCGACAGCCTGTTCGCGGATGTGCTGCAGCGTCCGGTGCCGGTGGATGCGCTGACTCTGTTCGTCGAAACCGAACCGGGCGCGCCGTTCATGGTGCTCTCCCACCATGCGCTTGGACGCCGCCCGGCCAGAAAAACCGCCTGATTTGACCACTCGCTACGACCGCCCGATATGGATCGCTTGAGATAGGACTGCCTGAAATGACCGCCGAGACCGTTTTGAACAATGCCCGCATCGTGCTGCCCGACGAGATCGTCGAGGGCTCGCTGCTGCTGCGCGATGGCCTTATTGCCGCGATAGAGCCGGGCGCCACCCGTGCCGGCGAGGACATGGGCGGCGATTACGTCATCCCGGGTCTCGTCGAACTGCACACCGACCATCTCGAAGGCCACTACGCGCCGCGCCCGAAAGTGCGCTGGAACCCGATCGCCGCCGTGCTTGCCCATGACGCGCAGGTAGCGACTGCCGGCATTACCACGGTGCTCGATGCCTTGCGCGTCGGCATGGACGAGGATGCCGACCTGAAGTCCGACGACGTTCGCAAGCTCGCCGACGCCATCGAGGACAGCGTCAGGCAGGATCGGCTCAGGGCCGACCATTTCATCCATCTGCGCTGCGAGGTCTCGGCGCCGGATTGCCTCGAGGCCTTCGCCAATTTCGAGACCGACGACCGGGTGAAGCTCGCCTCGCTGATGGACCATGCGCCGGGCCAGCGCCAGTTCGTCAACCTCGAGACCTATGCCTATTACTACCAGCGCAAGCTGAAGCTGACCGACCGCGACTTTCAGAAATTCTGCGAGAAGCGGATGGCGGAATCGGCCAGGAATTCCGGTCCGAACCGCATCTTCATCTCCGCCGCCTGCCAGGAGCGCGGCATCGTGCTCGCCAGCCATGACGACGCGACGGCCGGCCATGTCGACGAGGCGATTGCGCAGGGCGTGCGCGTCGCCGAATTTCCGACCACCGAAGAGGCGGCAAGGGCCTCGAAGGCGGCAGGCCTCGGCGTGCTAATGGGCGCACCGAACTTGATGCGCGGCGCCTCGCATTCCGGCAATGTCTCGGCCAGGGCGCTCGCCGGCGACGGCCTGCTCGACATCCTGTCGTCCGACTATATCCCCTTCAGCCTGATCCAGTCTGCCTTCTTCCTCGGCGACGTCGTCGAAGGCATATCGCTGCCGCAAGCGGTCGCCATGGTTTCGAAGAACCCGGCCGAAGCGGTCGGCCTCACCGATCGCGGCATCATCGAGCCAGGCCGCCGCGCCGATCTGGTGCGCGTGCGAGTCGACGATCATGTGCCGGTCGTGCGCACCGTGTGGCGCCAGGGCAGGCGTGTCGCATGATGGTTTCGGCGTTGATCGAACGCGAACTGACTGAGACCCTTCCCATCCGCAACGGCGTCTTCGTCGCGGTGGTCGGTCCGAGTGGCGCCGGCAAGGACACGGTGATCGGCTACGCCAAAGCGCGCTTTGCCGGGGAGACACGGCTCGAATTCGTGCGCCGCGTCATAACCCGGCCGAGCGATTCCGCCAGCGAGGATCACGACACGCTGGCCGACGCCGCCTTCGCCGAGGCGGAAGCAGACGGCGCCTTCGCCATCTGCTGGGACGCACATGGCCTGCGCTACGGCCTGCCGGCCGATGTCGACTGGGCGGTCGCCAACGGCCATGTCGCGGTGGCCAACGTCTCACGCGCCGTCATCCCGGCGTTGCGCGAGCGCTACGCCAATCTGGCGGTGGTCGAGATCACCGCGACGCCGGAAATCCTCGCCGAGCGGCTGGCGGCGCGCGGCCGTGAGTCGCGCGGCGAGGTATTGGCGCGCCTGGCGCGCAGCACGAGCGTGACGCTTTCCGGGCCGGACGTCACCTCCATCGACAACAGCGGCGCCAGGGAGATCGCCGGCGAGCGCTTCGCCGAGGTGCTGCGCAAGGCTATGGCGTTTTCGGATCTGTCCGACCAGATCTAGCGCCTTTCCTTCTCCCACAAGGGTGTTTGGACCGGGGACATCGCGAACAGGTGTGCGAGGACATCGCGAACAGT
>NZ_JAVIJB010000049.1:0-45834 GCF_033977165.1 Mesorhizobium captivum | reverse complement strand
GGTTCGAGGCTCAGTCGCTTCCATCGCACAAATCTCTGTCCGTGCAGATACAAGGGGCGGCGCCGACCGGTGGCCCTTATCGGCATAGTTTGTCGCGTTGTTCAGCGGCGCTTCAGGCGCCTTTCTTTGACGACTTCGGCTCGGCGCCCGGCGCCCCCTCCCACCCAAACACACTCCGCCCGCCGAGCAGATGCGACTGGTCCATCTCGCCCGCGACGATCTCCTTCAAGCTTGGCCCCGTCACATAGCGCTCCATCCAGCGCGACTCGCTGTCCAGCCGCTTGAGCGCCTGCAGCTCTTCCTCCCGCCCGAGCCTCGCCTTCCCCACCGCTGATTTCAGCACCGAGATCGTCTCATCATAGACCTTCAGCGGCACGGGAAAGGGGTGGCGGTCCTTGCCGCCGTGGGCGAGGGAGAAGCGCGCCGGGTCGGAGAAACGGTAGGGCGCGCCGTGCAATACTTCCGAGACCATGGCCAAGGCGCGCACCGTGCGCGGGCCGACGCCAGGGACCAGCAGCAGCTCGGGGAAATCCTTCGGGCCGCTTTCAATGGCGGACGCGATATTGCCGTGCAGGCGGCGCATGACGATGTTGCTCTCGCGCACGTCGTGATGCGCGGGCATGACGAGATTGGGCAAGAGCGGCTGCGCGGCGGGCTCGGGCGCTTCGGCCGGCGGCTCCAGCGCGGCAAGCTCGGTCAGGATCTTTTCCGGGCTCATGGTCTTCAAAAGCTGGATTTGGCTTCCACGCGCTTTCTCCGCGCGATGGTCGGTGAGGTTGACGATCTCGCCCTGAGCCTCGCCCTCGATCGCCGCATGCGGCTGGTCGACAAAGCTCATCAGCCCCTCCGACAGCCAGTGGTAGCGGCGCGCCTGGCGGGCGTCGCCGTTCATGCCCTGCTGCACCACCACCTAGCGCCCGTCATCGGTGACGATGAAGCCATGCAAATAGAGGTCGTAGCCGTCCTGCACGGCGGCGCTGTCGACCTTGGCGACGAGGCGGCTGGCGGTGGCAAGCGCCTCGCCGTCGAGGCCGGTGCGGTCGCCGATGGCGATGAGCTCGCCCGGCGTCTTGCGCGAATGCGCGCCGCGCCCGCCGCAGACATGGATGCCGAGCTCGCCGGCCATCGGGTTCAGGCCGCGCTTCAGCGCGCCGATAACGGAAGTGGTGATGCCGGAGGAATGCCAGTCCATGCCCATCACGGCACCAAAAGACTGGAACCAGAAGGGATGCGCCAGGCGCCGCAGAAGCTCGTCGCGGCCGTAATGGTGGATGATGGCTTCACACAGCACCGCGCCGAGCCTGGTCATGCGCTCGCCCAGCCATTTCGGAACCCGCCCGCCATGCAGCGGCAGGTCGGCGCTGCCGCTTCGCTGCGTCACGTGGTTTTCTCCTGAATGCCGGCGACTTAGATGGCATTTTGGGAGGGATTTGCAAGGCGTTGAAGCTGCCGATCTTCCCCCCAAGTGGGGGAGATGCCCGGCAGGGCAGAGGGGGGCGCGAAGGATCGCGGCCTCTCGGTCTTGGCCGTAGGACGGCTACCAACGTGAAAGGAATTGCGGCGGCCAAAGGCCGAAACGTGGCGGGACAGCACCCTCTGTCCTACCGGCCATCTCCCACAAAGGGGAGATCAGCCAGCCTCATCGATATCCGCACACCCACACGCGTTCCACCACGCGGTGGTGATGACGCCAATGCCTCACCCATTCCCGGTGACAGCGGCGATGATGGTGCCGGTAGTAGCGGTGCGGATAGCGCATCAGATATCTGGGGCCGCCGTAGTAGCGCGGGCCGTAATAGCGGGGGCCGTAGTCGTAGAACGGAGCGCCATAGTACGGACCGCCGTAATACGGGCGGTAGAACGGGCTGAAGCCGCCGAACGGACCGAAAAAGCCGCCGCCCAGACCGAAGAACTGTGCGTCCGCAGGGGCGACCGTGGCTGCCGCGGAGGCAATGGCGACTACCGAAGCAAGTAGCAGTTTTCTCATGGCAACCTCCTCCTGAAGGCCTATCATCGGATAAACGCGCCGCAGGAAGCCCATGTTCCCGATCGCTAATGTTCGCCGATGCCGAGCGTGACCCCTCGCCCTCGAGGATGGTCGCAAATGGCTAGAGAGCCAGCTTGCCGTTGCCCAGCCAGGCTTAGTACCTGCAGACCCGGATTGCCTCGTAGACCCGGTGGTGATGCCGCCAGTGCCTCACATATTCGACGCGGCAACGCCTGTGGTGCCGGAAGTAGTAGTGGTGCCGGTAGTAGTGCGGCCTGTAGCTGTAATATTCGCCGTAATACGGGCGGTACATGTAGCGATCGCCGTAATAGTCGCCATAGTAGGGCCCGTAGTCGTTGTCGTAGTCATTGTAATAGCCGTCGCCGATGCCGATCCCGAACTCGAGGCGGCCGGCATTGGCCGGGCTAACCGTGGCAGCAGCTGACGCAATCGCCATGATGGAGGCGAGCAGGAGCTTTTTCATCGCTACCTCCTCCTGAGGTTGATCACCCCATAAACGCGCCGGATGCAGCCTATGTTCCCAATCGCTAATATTCGCCCGCCCATCGCTCGGAATGGGCGGGCGGTCATTCCCCTCCCGGGGAAGGTCAGCCAGTCGCGGGCACTAGTCGGTCAGCGCTCGCAGATGCGGATTCTTTCGATGACGCGGTGGTGATGGCGCCAGTGCTTCACGACCTTGATCCGGCAATTATCGCCATAATACCGGTTATGATAGCGAACCACATAACGCTCACGATAGGGAGTGTAGTAGTCGTCATCGTAGACGTGTCGGTAGTAGCGGTGAGGATAATACCCGCCATAGTAGTCGTCTCCATAGTACGGGTCGTAGGACGGGCCGACGCCGATACCGAACTGGACGCTGCCGGCGCTGGCCGGCGCGATCGCAAACGCCGAGGCGATGGCGATCATCGAAGCAAGCAGAAGCCGTTTCATCGCTGCCTCCTTGAGGTTCGATAGATGCCCCTTCAGGGAGTAAACGGTTTCGGCACGGCCGGTGTTCCCGGGAAAAGTGGCGCGACATCCTGGGCGGAGCGAGGAGCTCCGCTGGAGCTGCCCGATCTCCCCAAAAGAGTCCCACAAGGGGGGAGATTGGCCAGTCGCCATTCCGTCGGCCGTGTCGCGGCGCCGCGCGTGTCCATGCGGCCCATCGGCTATGCCACGTCCAACCAACCCAAACAGGAGCCTCCCATGACCAAGCCCACCATTCTCAAATTCGGCGCCGTCGAGCATGCCGACGCCGGCGACCTGCCGGGCTGGATTGTTGTCGAGGGGTCGCCGACCATGCAGACGGCCGTCCAGCACACCAGCGAGGACGGCAAGGTGATGTCGGGCACCTGGCGCGCCTCGCCCGGCACCTACCACGCCACCTATACCGACTACGAATTCGTCCACATGATCGCCGGCCGCATCGTCATCACGCCGGATGGCGGCGAGCCGGTCGAGGTCGGGCCGGGCGACGCGTTTGTGGTCGAGGCGGATTTCAAAGGCACCTGGAAGATCCTCGAGCCGGTGACCAAGCATTTTGTGGTTGTTGTGGGGTAAGGGTCTGATCTCCCCTCTCGAGGGGAGATGTCGCCGAAGGCGACAGAGGGGGTCGCTGCGCGTCGAGCGCCGACCTCTGTTGACGCCAGCGAAGAAGGCGCCGGCGCTCTACGCGCCAGGACCCCCTCTGGCCTGCCGGCCATCTCCCCCTCAAGGGGGGAGATCACGCTCCGCCGCCCCGCCCTACCTTCCCACCTTCGAAATCACCCTCTTTTCGACCTCCGGCTCCAGCGATTCCGCAAATGGCGTCGCCAGGTGGTGCTGGTCGCGGAAGGCGAGCTGGCCGTCGATGAAGACGTGGCAGGTGGTGGCGTTGCAGAAGCGGTCGGTGAGATCGACGTAAGAGGCGTTGGGCACGCTGGTGACGATCTCGCGCTCGACCGCCGCCATCTTGTCGTTGGCGGCATCGGCGCGGGTCTGGTCGCAGAGCGAGGGCGCCTTGTCGCGCCACAGCGCGCGCGACACGCAGGTGTCGATGTTCTCGTCGTTGAACGGTACGTCGCGGATGAAGGCGATCTTCAGCCCGGCCTTGCTCAAGCTGGTCAGCGTCGAGCGCAGGCCGGCCCGCCACACGGCGTCCGGCGTGTCCGGCTCGCCCTTGCCGGCAGCCATCTTGCGCGAAGAGGTCAGCGCCAGCTCCGAGATCACCACCAGCGAAGGCTTCGCGGCGATGATCTCCTTGATGGCCTGCTCGCGCCATTGGTCGCATTCGCGGTAGTCGCGGTTGAGCTTCGTGACAAAGTAGGAGAAGCGCGAGGGCCGGCACGAACTCTTCAGCCAGGTCTCGACGCGGTAGCCGTTCTTCTTTCCCGCCTCGATCACCGGCGTCGACCAGTGATCGGCGTGGGAATCGCCGAACAGCGCGATCATGCGCCGGCCATCGCCGAACACGCATGGTTTCGGCGCCACCGTGTCGTAGCCCTCGACGCAGGCCGTGGCGCGTGCGGTGGCAGGTTTGGCCGCACTTGCCGCGATCTCGCGCTGCTCGGGGTCCTGGCCGCGCACGGCAAGCGCTGCATTGCCATAAGCGGCTGCGACGCCGGTGCCGGTCAGGAGGAGGGCCGGCACCAGCGCCCGCGCCGCATTGGCCATAAGCCAGCCGTTGCGACGGATCGGATTCTCGATGAGATGATAGCTCAGCGCCGAAAGCGCCAGCGTCAGCCCGAGGCAGGCGAGGCGTTGGGCGAGGGTCAGATCCTCCACCAGCATGCCGGCATAGACGATGACCGGCCAGTGCCACAGGTAAAGCGAATAGGAAAGCTTGCCGACCCACTGTAAGGGCGGCAGCGCCAGGGCAGCATTCACGCCGTCCCTGACGCCGGCCGCGCCCGCCAGCAGGAGAAGGACAGTGCCGGCCACCGGCACCAGTGCCAGGAAGCCGGGGAAGGGAGCCTCCTCGCTGAAGGTGAGGTATGCGAAGGCAATCAGCGCCAGTCCGCAGAGGCTAAGCGCCAGGCCAAGCCGCGGGCGCTTCTGGAGCAGCCATGCCGGCGCCATCGAGGCCAGTCCGCCGGCGGCGAACTCCCAGGCGCGTAGCGGCGAGAAGTAGAAGGCCCAGGGCTGCGACACGGTCGTCAGCCAGGCGCAGATCGCGAAGGAGACGAGGCCGGCAATGCCCATCCCAAGCATGATCGTCCGCTTGCCGGGCCGCAGCCAGGCAGCCAGCATCAAGAGCGCCGGCCAGGCGAGATAGAACTGCTCCTCCACCGACAGCGACCAGTAATGGATGAAGGGGTTGTTGGCGGCGTCGTTGGCGAAATAGTCGAACGACCAGCGGATCAGCCATAGGTTGATCATATAGGCAGAGGCCCACATCGCGCCCTTGGAATAGAGCGCCTGCTCCTCCGGCGACAGGATGATGGCGCCGGCGGCGAGCGTCGCGGCGATGACGAAGAGCGCCGCCGGCAGCAGCCTGCGCGCCCGCCGGGCATAAAAACGCAGCAAGTCGAGCCGGCCGGTCTGCGAAATCTCGGTGACGAGATGGCGGGTGATCAGATAGCCGGAAATGGCGAAGAAGATGTCGACGCCGGCAAAACCGCCGGGCAGCGCGGTGAGGCCGAAATGGAAGGCGACGACGCCCGCTACGGCCAGCGCGCGCAACCCTTCGATGTCTGGCCGGAAGTCCGGCGATGGTGCTGACACGAAGACGAACCTCGCAATGGTCGTTCGTATCCCGCCTTAAGGCAAGCCTCGCGCCTACGGGTTTATATCGCAATGCAACAAATCTAACGCAGTGCAACATAAGGGGAGGCGACGAAGGCGATGAGGAAGGGTGGCGCGGCGCCGAGGCTGTCAATCTCCCCCCTTGCGGGGGAGATGGCCGGCAGGCCAGAGGGGGTGCGAAGGAACGCCGGCATTTCCTCACTAGCGTAGACTATTTCTCGGCGTTCAAGGGATGCGATTGAGAGGCTGGCGGGACAGCACCCCCCTCTGTCCTACCGGACATCCCCCCGCAAGGGGGAGATTGGCTGTTGCATCCGCTTCGCCAATCTCAAGCGCCGCATCACCCTTGATTATCGTCTCGACCGGGAATTTGAGTGGCGGCGCCTTCCCACAAGGGGAGGCCCCGCTCACGCCTTCTTCAAAAACTCCGTCTTCAGCACCAGGCCCTTCACCTGCTTGGTGTTGCATTCGATCTCGCCGGGATTGCCGTTGAGGCGGATGTTCTTCACCAGCGTGCCGCGCTTGATCGTCTCGGACGTGCCCTTGACCTTGAGGTCCTTGATCAGGGTCACGGAATCGCCGTCATTGAGCGGCGTGCCGTTGCTGTCTCTTACGATGGCGTCTGTCATGGCGGGTCTTTCATCGGTTGGATGGTGGTGCGCCCGCCTATCGCGCCGACGACGGGCCGGTCAAGCCATTCGCTCCCCAATCATCACCTCTGCCTCGATCTCGACCGGGAGATCGAATGGCAGGGCGGCGACGCCGATAGCGGTGCGGGCGTGGCGGCCGATCTCCGGCCCGAATACTTCGAGGATGAGGTCGGAAAAGCCGTTCATCACCGCCGGCGTCTGGGTAAAGCCCGGCGCCGAATTGACCATGCCGTGCACGCGGCACCATCCGGTGATCCGATCGAGGCTGCCGAGCTCGCGCTTCAGGCTGGAGAGCATCGACAGCCCGACCTTGCGGGCAGAGGCCCGCGCTTCTTCCGGCGACACGCTCTCGCCGACGGCGCCGAACGGGCCGGCGAGCGAGCCGTCCGGCTCCTGCGGCCCGTGGCCGGAGATGTAGACGCGGTCGCCGCGAACATTCACCCAGGGAAAGGGCAGAACCACGCCCGGCGGCAGCTTCAGCGGCGGCAGCAGCACGATGCCGAGCGCGGCAAGCTTTTCGTCGGCGCCCATGGCATAGCCTCCCTCAAGCCGTCGCGCCATACCCTGCTGCTTCCTGGCCGCGACCATGCCGAGCTTTCCGGTTCGCCGTCCTTTCGTCAAGACGGCAAGAATTGGCCGGTCCGAAGAATGGCATGGCCCGCGCGGACCGCAGCTTTGCGATCCGCGCGGGCGGGCGCCTGCCCCCGCGGCGGCGCCAAGCCCCCAAACCTCAGGCTGGCCGGGTGGCTGTTTGGTTCGGCCTTTGCCCGGCCGATCGTTTTTCCTCGCCGATCGACCGGCGACCGCCACGCGGTCGTCCAGCAATGGCTCGCTTTTGTTTTGCGCTATCTCGGACGAAAAACCGCCGAGCACTTTCCCGGATTGCTTCTAGAAATGCAGGTCTAGCGGCGGTGGATAGGCCTGGCCCGGTTCGGCGTCCTTCGCCATCGCACCGGCCGAAGGCACAATGCCGCCGGTGGCCGTCCCATCGAGCGGCGGCCGGGCTTTCTCGGTGCTGGTCTTGGTCTCGGTCACCAGGATTTTCGTTTTGGCTTCAGCGGTTTGCGATAGCGCAAGCGCCACAACAAGCGCGGATAGAACGACTTTCATGACAGCTTCCCCTGCACCCACCCCGAGGCGAACCTAGCGTTGGCCGCCAGGCCGCAAAGGTGGCGCGCGCGGAACGCTGTGGAATTCTCTGGATTTCCTGGAATATTAGGCGATGGAAAAATCAGCGTGGCCGGGCATGGAGTGCTAAACCACATCGTTAGGGCAGCTCGGCGATTCCCGCCAAACGCCGAAATGCTCTAGCGGCGAAGCATCGAGGGGCTTGTGGCATGGCGCAGCATATCGCGCAGAAACTAAGGCTGACGTCCGCCCTGCTGGGGACGGTCACCCGCAAAGATCTGGCGGCGGCGTTCCGCACCGTCAACCCGAAGACGGCGTTCGATCTCGGCCGCGCCGACAAATGGCTGCAGGGCCGCGCCCGGCCGCGCCAGATGAGCGTCTATGACGACTGGGCAAGGCTGCTCGAGTTGGAGCAGGCTGGCGCCTGGATCGCCGAGAGCGACTTGGCAAGCTTCACCGCCGCGATCGCGGCTCGCCACGGCATCGACAGCGCCGAGCTGGAGCGCCGCGCCGGCATGCGGTTCGAGGCCTCCGCGCATGACGAGCGCGGCCTCGGCTCCGGGCTTGCCGGGATCTATGCCTGCTATTCGCGCGCCTGGTCGCCCTATTATCGCGGCCAGTTCATCAAGGGCCGCCTGGCGATCGAGGCCGGACCCGGCGTGCACGGGCTGACGGCCACCTACCGCGAGACGTTGCCGACCGGCCAGTTGCAGCTCGGCGGTCCGGTCAACCCGGCAAAGCGCGGCCTCTACGTGCATCTGAAGGAGGTCGGCGGCGACGCCCAGTTCTTCCTCTGCCTGTTCCCGCATACGCAGCCGGTCAGTGTGCTCGGCGGCTATATGTGCGGTGCCGCCATCATCGGGCCCGAGGCGCAGCCGTCGATCACGAGGATCCTCCTGGTGCGTCTGCGCGATGCCGCGCCTGGAGCCGAAACATGGGGCGGATACTTGCCGGCCGGCGGCTCGATCGCCGGCGACCTGGCGGGCCTCGGCATCGCCGTGGAGCATCCGGAAACGATCGACCCGCAGCTCGAGCAATTCCTCGGCGCCGACAGCGGTGGCGGCGCCAACCAGATCCCGCCGGCCGATTTCCGCGCCGTCCTCGACGTGTTCGACCGCCACTGGCTGCAGCAGGCGGGCTAGATAGCCCGCATTGAACTGCGCGCCCCGAAAGGGTGCCGAGACGCAAACTTGACAGGGCGGCCGCATCGCGCTCACCTGCGCCGGTCGTTGACCCGCGCAGGAACGGACGATGAAGAAGACCTACGAGAAGCCCAGGCTGCAAAAGCGCGACAGGCTTTCGGCCGCGACAGCTGTCGCGCCGTCATCCGGTTTCTCATTCTGAGGCCGCTGGGCCGAGGGAACCTTTGCTGATCCTCGTCGGGGAAGGCGGGCATCGCCCGGGATGACGAAGGCAAGGGTGGGCGCTCCATCTCATCGATGTGGCGGGGCGCGTCCAGCCGGCCAGGAGCGGGCGGTACACTGCATAGGTGCCCGCCCGTCCGGCGCCGCCGCCAAGCTGCTGAAACCCCGTCCGTCCCCAACAGCAACGGTCATGGCGTGACCAGTCACTGCGGAGTGCCATCGGCCGGACCTGCTGTCAACGCCGCTGCGCGAGGCGCATTTTTCGCATTGTGCAGGGCCGAAATCGTTCTCCCCGAACGCGCCATTGCGGTTGGCGGAAACCCGAAAATGGCGGATTTCCGGGCTTTTCGGCCATTTCGCGAGCGGGCGCGGGCCTGTATGCCTATCCGCTTGAATAAGCTCGTTTTTCGCCGGCTGAGGTGTTTTGGGGTCCGGTTCTCAACTTGACTTTTTTTGGGTGCATTTCCGCAGCGCAACATCGAGGGCGGGCGAGACGCAAAAATCGCCAATCTCCACCTGTGGGGGAGATCGGGCGTCGCGGCCGCTTTCGCCAATTCCCGAGGTGGTGCCGCCAACCACTCTCTGTGAACTGCTTCATGATGCGGTCGCTGCGGCGTGCTAGGATATGGCACCTAGCGGGAGAGGCGGCGATGGGCGATCGGTTGCTCGAAATGCTTGCGAGGCGCAAGTCCTGGCTGGACAGGGCGGCGCTCGGGCTGCTCATCTTTCTCGCAACGCTGATCGCCGGTCTCATGGGCGGCGCCAGCGCGCGGGAGGTGGAGAAGGTGCGTGTCGCCGCTTTCAACGCCTATCTGCTGTCGCCGATCTTCAAATGCGCCAACCCGAATTTCGTCGGCCGCCTGGCGCAGATCCACGGGCCGGACCGAGAAGCAGACCGGCACCTCACCGGCTTGCGCGAGTTTCGACGACGACCACTACCGGCTGAACTATGAGATCACGATGCGCAAGAACAAGCCAGTGACGGCAGCGCCGTGAAGGTGGCAGCGAAACGGGCGGAGAGGGGGCCTTCGTAGCGCGTTCCCTCTCTCCGCTTCGGCTTTGCCGGGTCGCCCCTCCTCACCTCGGGGAGGTGAAGGAATTCCGGTAGCCCGCCAACGCCTCAGTTCGCGCCGCCGAGCTGCTTCGTCGGCTGTTTCTGCCCCCCACACACTTCCCGCACCACCCCGCGCAGCCAGCGATGGGCGGGGTCGGCGTCGAGGCGGGGGTGCCATAGCAGCGAGATGGTCAGCGGGGCGAGCTTCACCGGCAGCGCGAAGGTGAGCAGGCTCTCGCGCAGCTTGCCCGTGTAGCGCTCAGGCACGGTGGCGATGAGGTCGGAGCCGTGCGCCAGCGCGAGCGCTTCCGAAAAACCGCCGACCACGGTCGCGATCGTCCGTGTCAGCCCGGCGAGATCCAGCGCGTCGTCCACCGGCCCGCGGTCGAGGCCGCGGCGCGAAATCAGTATGTGCCGGCCGGCGGCGAAACGGGTGGCCGTGATCTTGCCCTCGCACAAGGGATGACCCATGCGGACCACGCCGACGAAACGGTCGCGGAACAGCGCCTGCGCCCGCACCTCCGGCCCGGTCGAACCGCCGACCACGCCGGTCTCGAGGTCGACGCTGCCCTCGCGCATCGGCGCGCTGTCCTTGTCGGGCTTCGGCACGAAGCGCAACTGCACGCTGGGCGCCTCCTCGGCGACGCGCGCAAGCAGGGCAGGGCCGAAATTCTCGACGAAACCGTCGCTGTTGCGCAGCGTGAAACAGCGCGCGAGGCGTTTCAGGTCGAGCCGCTCGGCGGGCCTCAGCACGGCTTCCGCTTCCTTCACCAGCCGACCGACGTCGATGCTGAGCTCGATGGCGCGCGGCGTCGGCACCAGGCCGCGCCCGGCGCGCACCAGCAGCGGATCGCCAGTTGCCTCGCGTAGGCGCGCCAAGGCACGGCTCATCGCCGAGGGGCTGAGCTTCAGCCGCCGCGCAGCCCTTGCCACGCTGCCTTCGGCGAGCAGCACATCCAGCGTGACGAGCAGGTTGAGATCGGGGCGCGACATGGCGCGACCATAGCACGGTTCCGTCAAGATGACATGGCGCTCCATACACGAATACAATGCAAATGCTGCGCCTTCCGCCATGTCACTAGCGCGCTTATCTTCCCGGCAAATTTTACACCAGCCGGAGAAGAGCCATGGCCGACATTGCAGATCCACGCGCCGTACAAGCGAGCCGCTCGGCAACCGGCGCGCTGGCCAGCCTGTCGCTTGCGATGCTCTTGTCCTCGCTCAGCACCAGCATCGCCAATGTCGCGCTGCCGATGCTGAGCACCGCCTTCGCAGCGTCCTTCCCGGCGGTGCAGTGGGTGGTGCTCGCCTATCTGCTTGCCATCACCTCGATGATCGTCAGCGTCGGTCGGCTGGGCGATCTCGTCGGCCGCCGGCCGCTGCTCACCGCCGGCCTGGCGCTGTTCAGCGCCGCCTCGCTGGCGGCCGCGCTCGCGCCGACCCTGCCGCTGCTGATCGCGGCACGCGCCGCGCAAGGCCTGGGCGCCGCGGTGATGATGGCGTTGACCATTGCCTTCGTCGGCGAGACGGTGCCGAAGGACCGCATCGGCAGCGCCATGGGCCTGCTCGGCACCATGTCGGCGGTTGGCACCGCGCTCGGGCCGTCGCTCGGCGGTGTGCTCATCGCCGCTCTCGGCTGGCGCTCGATCTTCCTCGTCAATGCTACGCTTGGTGTCGCGGCCATGCTCGCCGCCCGGCGCTTCCTGCCCGCGGGCGAGACGAGGGGAGATCGCAGCGCGATGAGGGGACGCTTCGACGTGCCAGGCACGATCCTGCTGGCGCTGACGCTCGCCGCCTACGCGCTGGCGATGACGACGGGGCGCGGCCGTTTCGGCGGCATGAACGCCGCGCTGCTTGGCATGGCCGCTCTCGGCGCCGGTCTGTTCCTCTACGCCGAGGGCAAGGTGACCTCGCCTCTGGTCAAGCTCGCGTTGTTCCGCGACCCGGCGCTGGCGCCGAGCCTCGCCGCGAATGTGCTGGTCTCCACCGTGATGATGGCGACGCTTATCGTCGGGCCCTTCTTCCTGTCGCGCGCGCTCGGCTTGAGCGAAGCGCTGGTCGGTGCCGTCCTGTCGATCGGTCCGGTCGTCTCGGCGCCGTGCGGCGTCGTCGCCGGCCGCGCCGTCGACCGGTTGGGTGCATCCTCGATGGTTGTCGCCGGATTGGCGATGATGGTCGTCGGCTGCGCTGCGCTCTCTCTGCTGCCGGCGCTGTTCGGTGTCGCCGGCTACACGGCGGCGATCGTCCTGCTGACGCCCGGCTACCAGCTCTTCCAGGCGGCGAACAACACCGCCGTCATGGCCGATGTCGACAGCAACGAGCGCGGCGTGGTGTCGGGCATGCTCAGCCTCTCGCGCAATCTCGGCCTCGTCACCGGCACGGCGGTGATGGGCGCGGTGTTTGCGTTCGCGGTGGGGGCGGGGAATATCGCAGGCGCCGCGCCGGAGGCGGTGGCAGGCGGGATGCGGGTTACTTTTGTGGTCGCGGCGGGGCTGGTGCTGGTGGCGGTTGTGGTTGCGATGGCCGGTGGTTGGCGAAAGCGTTGACGCGCTTAATCTCCCCCTTGTGGGGGAGATGCCTGGCAAGGCAGAGGGGGGCGCTGTCCCGCCGCCCTGTCCGTTTTGTCACACATAAGATTACGGAAGGGCGAGTTCCTTCGCGCCCCCCTCTGTCCTGCCGGACATCTCCCCCACAAGGGGGGAGATTGGCAGCGTCGGCGCCGCGCCCCACTGACCGCCCAATGTAACCCATCGCACAGTCCTGACGCCCGTTCTGTCGTAGTCGGCAAACGTGACTTCCGCATTTTAGCTGTTTTTGATATGGCGGTGCGGTCTTCTCTCGCTGCGCCGATGAGGAGCCAGGGGGTATATGGCAACCGAAGGGTGCTCGGCCGCATGATCGACAGTCCGCAAGCCGGGCTGCTGGACCTTTGCGTGCTCGGCGATTTCCAGGTGGCCCGCGGTGGCGAACTCATCGACCTGCCGCCGTCGCGCAAGACGAGAGCCTTGCTCGCTTATCTCGCCGTCACCGGCAAGGCGCACCAGCGCGAGCGGCTTTGCGAGATCTTCTGGGACATTCCTGACGATCCGCGCGGCGCTTTGCGCTGGAGCCTGTCCAAGATCCGCCAGGTGCTGGGCGACGACGAATCCGCTTTGGTCGCCGACCGCAACACGGTCTCGCTCAAGGTCGGAACGGACTATGCCCGGCTGCTGCCGCTGGTGAGGGGCGACCTTTCCTCTTGGTCGACGGAAGAACTGGAGGCCGTCGCCGCTTCGATCCGCGGCGATTTCCTCGCCGATCTCTCGCTCGAGCGCTGCTTCGAATACGAGGCCTGGCGCGCGGGCGTCGCCAGCGAGGTCGAGATCGTCGAGCTCGGCATATTGCGCGAGCTGGTCGAGCGCCTGGCCGGCGAGCCCAGGCGCGCGCTGCCGCTTGCCCGGCGCCTGCGCCGCCTGCTGCCGGAGGATATCGGCCTGGCGGAAGAGATCGAGGCGCTGGAGGAGAAGGTAAGGTTTGCTGCCGCCCAGCCCACGACACGCTCTGGGCCACCCGGCGCGACCGGCGTGGCGAAGGCGCAATCGCCTCCGCCCGCAAAGAGCCCGACGGCCACGCAGGACCCTGGCCGAGCCATCCACTTCTGCCGGGCTCTCGACGGCACAAGGCTTGCTTTCGCCAAGACCGGCAGCGGCCCGGCCATCCTTCGTGCCGCGCATTGGATGTCGCATCTCACCTTCGACTGGGACAGCCCGATCTGGCGGCACTGGATGTCGGAACTGTCGCGCGAGAACCAACTGGTGCGCTACGACGAGCGCTGCAACGGACTATCGCAGCGCCATGTGGTCGACGTCTCGTTCGACACCATGGTGTCGGACCTCGAATGCGTGGTCGAGGCGGCAGGGCTCGATCGCTTCACGCTTCTCGGCCTCTCGCAGAGCTGCGCGGTTTCGATCGCCTATGCCATTCGCCATCCCGAGAAGGTCTCGGGAATGATCCTCTACGGCGGCTATGTCAAAGGCTGGCGGGCGCGCGGCGACGCCGGCGAGATCGCGACGCGCGAGGCCGTGGCGACGCTGATGCGCGAGAGCTGGGGCAAGTCGAATCCGATGTTCCGCCAGGCCTTCTGCTCGATGTTCATCCCCGGCGCTACGCACGAACATTTCGCCTGGATGGACGATTTGATGCTGCGCACCGTGTCGCCGGACGACGCCTGGCGCCTGCAAAGCGCGTTCTCCGTGATCGACGTCAGCGATCTGCTTGAAAAGGTGCGGGTGCCGACCCTGGTGCTGCATGCGCGGGAAGACAACGTGGCCCCGGTCGAATCCGGGCGCACCATGGCGGCTGGTATTCCCGGGGCGCGCTTCTTCGAGCTGGAAAGCGAAAACCACATCCTGCTCGAAGGCGAGCCGGCTTTCGACGAGTTCATCGCCCATGTCCGGGCCTTCGTCGCCGAGACGGCGGGATCGTAAGGCCTGCGGGCGAGATTATCTGGACGCCCGTGATCGCTTCTGGCCTTTAGATCTGGTGGGCTTCCCGAAAGTATGTGGCATCAAACCGGCGACGCATTCAGTCCTTGGCCAGCGGCACGGTGAACACCGTCGCGGTGCCGGTCAGGCAAATCTCGCCCGCTTCGTTGCGCACCGATGTCTCCAGCTTGGTGATCGGTTTGTCGGCACGCACTTCCTTGACCTCGACGCGACCGGTGATCAACTCGCCGACGCCGACCGCCTTGACGAATTTCCATGAGACTTCGAGGAACACCGAACCCGGGCCGGGAAGATCCTCCGCCACCACCGCGTTCAGGATGCCGGAGGTGACGCCGCCCTGCACGATCAGCTTGCCGAACACCGAAGCTTCGGCGAGCCGCTTGTCGTAGTGCAGCGGGTTGCGGTCGCCGGTCATGTCCGCGAACGCGTCGATATCCTGCGGTTGCGTGCGCCGCGAACGCTCGGCGACGGCGCCCACCCGCGGCCGTCCCTTGATGACGCCGATCCACCCGTCCTTCATCAGATGCACAGTCATGGTCTTGCTCCCATTCGGTTGCGATAATGGTTCGAGGCGCCGGGATTTGAGACGCCGGCCGGGGCCCGCGGCTCGTCCTGGTTGGCCGGTGCCCGGTAGGTCGGCCGCCCCATGGTGGGCGAGGCATAGCGGTCCGGCATCGGCTGTCCGGCGAGCGTCTGGACCTCGGCCTTCATGACGGCGCTGAAGCGGCGATGCCGCTCGCCGATATCGGCGAGCGTCCAGTCGAAACCGGCAATGGCGTCCGTGGTGTCGAGGACCTGGTTGGCGAAGAGGTCGCGCTCCTGCTGCCAGGCAGCGAAGGCCGCTGCCGAGCCGTCGAGGACTGCGTGCGCCAGGCTCGCCGCATCGCGCAGCGCATCGGAAATACCGTGCGAGGTGATCGGGTCGCGGAAGAAGCCGGCGTCGCCGACCAGTGCCCAGCCCGGGCCATAGGCCTGGCGGATGTAGCCCGGCACGCCGCGGAACGCTTGCAGGCGGGCGTCCTCCGGCGCGCGGCTCGCCTGCTCGGCAAGCGCCGGCGAAAGCGCTTCCAGCACCTCCGTGCGGGCGCGCGCATGGCAGAGGCGGAAGCGCTGGTCGAACAGTTTTGTCGGCACCGAAGCGACGATGCAGGCAAGCCCGTCATTGGTGGGAATGAGGGAGCCGGCGATGCCGTCGCGAAAATACCAATGGTAGCCGGCGCCGGGATCGACGGGCGCGTAGCCATAGACATGAGCGGCCGACACGGCGCCGCTTCTAAGCAGCTGCGCGTCGCAGCATTTCGCCACCAGCGAGCCGATGCCGTCGGCGCCGACCACGATGTCGGCGCTCACCCGCAAGGCGGCGCGGCCGGCACCACGGATCTCGACGCCGCGCACGCGCCCACGCGTGTCGGCAAAGAGGTCGCCGACCGCCATGTCATGCAGGACCTCCGTGCCGGCCTTGCGCGCAGCGTCGACGAGCATGCGGTCGAGCACGGTGCGCCGCGGCGCGATCAGCCCGGGAAGATCCGGCCCGGCATTGAGCGGGATGGTGATCTCCTCGTCGCCATAGTGGAAGGTTGTCGCCTCGACGATTGGCGTGCCGCCCTCGAGCAGCGGCTCGAGCAGGCCCCAGCGCGAAAGCTGCAGCACGGCGGGCCGCATCAGCGCATGCGTCGAAAGCGCGTCGGAGCCATAAGGCCTGCGATCGATTGCAAGCACTTTCAGGCCGGCGCGGGCGAGCAGCAAGGCCGTCGAGGCGCCGGCGCAGCGCGCGCCGACGATGACGGCATCGTAATGGGCGCGCTTGGGTGTAGGCCGAAGGGAAATCGCGGTCGTTGGCATCGTCATTGTCCTCAGCCTCAGGCGGCTTGCCGGCCGTTGCGGTCGAGATAGCGGGAGATCTCGGTGGCGATCGCCTGCGCGTCCGCGCCGACGCCCCCGATGAAATTGGAATCGCGCTTGCGCAAGAAGCGGAAGCCGAGCGCGTAGAGCCCGGGCACGCTGGTGACGCCGCCCTGATGCGCGAGCTCACCGTCGCCGCCGAGCGCCAGCGGTTCCAGCCAGTCGAAGGATCGCGCATAGCCGGTCGCCCAGATGATCGTGCGGATCGATCCGTCGGTCAGCGAGAGCCGCTGTGGGCGGGCCGAAGGCACGGTTACTGGCTCGCGGCGCGTCGGCCGCTCGGCGCCGGCAAAGCGGTCGATCTCGGCGAGCAGGCGCGCCTGCTTGGCCTCCGCTGCCGCCACGCTCGCCACGAGATCGTCGGCGAAGGCGATCTCGCGATTGGCAAGTCCACGCACGCGACCGACCAGCTCGACGCCCAGCGCCTGCAGGGTGGCGAGGTCGACATCGGCCTTGTCCGGCCGCCCGGCGAGCTGCAGCGAAGGCTGGCGCCTGGCGCTCTCCGGATTGGCGAGACCTTGCGGGCGCTGCGCCATGAAGCCCATCTGGCAGAGCCAGAAGAAGATGTCCTTGCCGCGCCACAGCCTCGGCAGGCGTGTATGCTTGCCGACCGATAGCGTCACGCGCCGGCCGGCCCGCGCCAGCTCGTCGGCGATCTGCACGCCGGAGGAGGAGGCGCCGACGATCAGTACCCCGCCGGGGGGCAATTCGCCGGGGGAACGATATCGCGAAGCGTGGATGCTCAGCGCCGCGCCCACGTTCTCGGACGCCCCCATAATCTTGGACCCAAAGGGGATCGCTGGCCGGTCGCAATGGCCCGTGGCCACCACGACGGCTTTGGCCGACCAAGCGCTAGCGCTGGTGTCGAGCACGAAGCCGTTGCCGGTTCGCCTGCAGGAAAGAACCTCGACGCTGCATTCGATGGGTGCCTGCCAGCGCCCCGCATAGGCCTCCAGGGTCTCGACAAAGGCGGCCTTGCCCATGAAGCCGCCGGGATCGCCGCCTGCATAGGGCGAACCGGGCAGCGCATTCAGCCAGTTCGGCGTCAGGAGCCGGAGCGAGCGCCAGCTCTGCGACCGCCAGCGTTCGCCGATGCGGCCGCGCTCGATCACGGCATGCTCGATATCGGCTTGGCCGAGGCAATGGCTGAGCGCAAGGCCGGCCTGGCCCGCGCCGACGATGACGACGTCAGCCCGTTTCATGGTTCTTTCCGATGGCGTTGAGGGAGACGGCCTTGTGCGAACCGTCTCCCATCGGGTCATTGGAGTGTCGGCGTCACTGGATGGTCTTGATCCCGACCGTGACCGGCACGCCCTTGGTCAGCACGTCGAAGACGGCCGAGCGGGCGCGGGCCTGTTCGACGAGCTGGGTGAGCTTCTCGGCCGGCGCGTCGCCTTCGACCTCGAACGATACCTGGATGTTCTGGAAGCCGTTGCGCACTTCGTCGGAGATGCCGAGGATGCCGCGCAGGTCGATGTCGCCGTCGACAGAGCACTTGACCCGGGTGAGCTTGATGCCGCGCGCGGCGGCAATGTTGGCGACGCCCGACATCAGGCAGCTCGCCAGCGCATGCAGCAGCCATTCGACCGGGGTCGGCGCATTGTCGGCGCCGCACAGGATCGCCGGATGGTCGCTGTCGGCGTAATAGGGCTTCTCATGCTTCTGCTCCTGGCCGGCACCGTAAAAGCCATGCATGACGCTCTTGCTATGCGTGCCCTCGATCCATTCGTTGTGGGCGCGAAACTGGAACTTCGCCAGCTCCGGCTGGCCCGCCACGAAATTGATCGTCGCCATGAGGTTCGGCGTGTCGACGCCGTTGAGCGGAAGTCTTGCGGGCTTGGTGTTGGCAGGTTTGGTGTTGGGTTGCATTTTCTCTACTCCCAGGATTGTTTGCGGCTTGGTTGCCGTGACGCTTTTCTTTGGCGGAAGAGCGTGTGAACGAGAGTGGGTGCGAGCGTGGAATTTTTGGTACGCGCACCGTGGAAATTGCATCGGACGTTTCGTTCGCACGTGCGCCCGCGGCCGGAATCCAACGCCGGGCGGGCCGGTCGACGGGGCAGGGCCAAACGCGAAAACCCCGGCGATACCGGGGCTTTTGATCGGCCTTCAAGCTGTTCCGGCCGCCGAAGCGACCCATGCTTCAGTCGCTCATCCCATCCGTGTCGGAGGGCGCAAGGCGGATCGAGGTGCAGTACTCGATCTGCGAGCGGCTGATGCCGAGATCCTTGAGCAGATGGTCCGGCATCGCCTGCAGCGCGGCGCGTTCGCTGCGCATCTTCATGGCGCGATAGGCCAGGCGCACGGCGCGGCCGACGAAGCCGAACAGGCTGAAGTCGGCGCTGCGGGTTTCATTGGTTGTTCGAGCTAAAGTCGTCATTGTCGTCTCCATTGTTCGTTGGCGCGGTCAATGGGGACGGTGAGGCATGAGCGAGGGAGCGAGCGTTGGAGCCCGCGTCGAAATTGCCGTGGAATCGTGAGGGGCAGATAATCTCCCCCTCGAGGAGGGAGATCAGCAGCTCATTGGACTTCGCCCGGCACAACCCCATATTGAATCCAAGGAGCTTTGAGCGTGAAACTCGCGCGGGTGGCCCTTCTGGCAGCGGTCTTCGTGGCCGCCCTTCTTTTTCCCTTCTCCTCGGCCGGAACGGCGGCGGAGAGGGTTGCTGTCAGCATCGCGATCGACGGCGCCATCGGCCCTGCGAGCTCGCGCCAGTTGAAGGAGGCGCTCAAGGCCGCGACCGAGCGCAACGCGGAGGTCCTCATCCTTCAGCTCGACACGCCGGGCGGCCTGGTCACCTCGATGCGTGAGATGATCGCCGATATCCTGGCCTCCCCGGTTCCCGTCATCGGCTACGTCGCGCCGGCCGGCGGCCATGCGGCCAGTGCCGGAACCTATATCCTCTACTCCACCCATGTCGCGGCGATGGCCCCCGGCACCAATCTGGGGGCCGCGACGCCGGTCGAGATCGGCGGGCTGCCCTCGCTTCCCGGCGGAGAGAAGGACAACAAGAGCACCGGGCAGCCATCCGCCGACCCAATGATGGCCAAGGTGACCAATGACGCGGTGGCGCTCATCCGCTCGCTCGCCGAGATGCGCGGGCGCAATGGCGACTGGGGCGAGAAGGCCGTGCGCGAGGCGGCGAGCCTTCCGGCAAGTGCTGCGCTGCAGCAACATGTCATCGACTTCGTCGCCCGCGACACGACCGAGCTGCTGCAACTGGCAGACGGCCGCACCGTCGACGTGGCCGGCAAGAAGAAGGTTCTGGCGACGAAGGGCCTGACCGTCGAGACGCTGGATCCCGGCTGGTTCATCCGGCTTCTCTCCGTCATCACCGATCCGAACGTCGCCGTCCTCCTGATGCTGCTCGGCTTCTATGGCCTCGTCTTCGAGGTCACGAGCCCCGGCGCGGTGGCGCCGGGCGTCATCGGCGCCATCTGTCTCGTGCTCGCCCTCTATGCGCTCGATCTGCTGCCGATCAACTATACCGGCCTCGCCCTGATGCTGCTCGGCGTCGCCTTTCTCATCATCGAGGCCTTCAATCCGACGGTCTTGCTGGGGCTGGGCGGCGCGACCGCCTTCCTGCTCGGCGCAGCCATGCTGCTCAAGGTCGAGGGGCCGGGCTTCGCCATATCGTGGGCGATCATCGGTCCTGCCGCGGCGCTGACGCTGGGACTCGCGCTGTTTGCCGGCAGCTACCTCTGGGCGGCGCGGCGCAATCCGCCGCGCATCGGCGGCGATGCGATGCGCGGCCTCCCCGTGGAGATCCTCGACTGGCAAGGCGGCGAGGGCCATGTGCTGGCGCTCGGCGAGCGCTGGCGGGCGAGAGCCGACGGGCCGATCGCGCCGGGGGATCGCGCGGAGGTGACCGCCGTCAGTGACCTGGTGCTGACGGTGCGGCGGCGCGGTGTCGGAAACGACGGGGCAGGAAAAACCGGGCGGGAATCTACGGGGGCAGGAAACGACGGAGCTAAACAATGACAGTCGCTTATGTCGGCTATCTGATCCTCGCGCTGCTGGTGATCATGTTCCTATCGGCGGCCATCCGTATCCTCAGGGAATATGAGCGCGGCGTGGTCTTCACGCTCGGCCGCTTCACCGGGGTCAAGGGGCCGGGCCTCATCCTGTTGGTGCCCTTCATCCAGCAGATGGTGCGCGTGGACCTGCGCGTGGTGGTTCAGGACGTGCCGCCGCAGGACGTCATCTCGCGTGACAACGTCTCGGTAAAAGTCAACGCGGTGCTCTATTTCCGTATCGTCGACGCCGAGCGGGCGATCATCCAGGTCGAGGATTTCATGACCGCCACCAACCAGCTGGCGCAGACCACGCTGCGCTCGGTGCTCGGCAAGCACGAGCTCGACGAGATGCTGGCCGAGCGCGACAGGCTCAACAGCGACATCCAGGAGATCCTCGACCAGCGCACCGATGCCTGGGGCATCAAGGTCTCCAATGTCGAGATCAAGCATGTCGACCTGAACGAGAGCATGATCCGCGCCATTGCCAAGCAGGCCGAAGCGGAGCGGCTGCGGCGCGCCAAGGTCATCAACGCCGACGGCGAGCAGCAGGCCGCGGCAAAGCTGGTCGAGGCCGGCAAGATGCTGGCCGAGGAACCGCAGGCCATGCAGCTGCGCTATTTCGAAGCCCTGCACGACGTGTCCGGCGAGCGCTCGACGACGGTGGTGTTCCCGGTGCCGATGGACCTGCTCAGCCATTTCGACAGGAAAAGGGAGACAAAGTGAGCCCACTGCCGCCTCCCATCAGGGCGACCGCTGCCGCCCCGTGCGTCCTCGCTGATCCGCCTTCGTTGTCAGAACTTGACGCTGAGATCGACCTTGGCTGCATTGTCGGCGGCGTGGGCGCCGAACTGGCCGGCGTAGGTGAGGCCAAGCGTCGCATTGGCCGACATCCGCAGCTCGATGCCCGCCTCCACCACCGCGCTGTCCTTGGCGATAGGCACGCCGCCGATGGCAAAAGCATCGCCGCCGGCGAAGGCGAATGTCGAAGTCGGCGCGACATCGCCAAAGGCGTGGCGCCAGCCGAGCGTGCCGCGTGCGGTCGCGCTTATGCCGCCAAGCGCGACGTTGGTCGAGGCGCGCAGCCCGAGCGTGGCGAAGGTGGCATTGGTGGTTGAGCCGGCGCTGGTCAGCGCCGCGGCGCCACCTTCCTCAGTGAAGCCGTCAGTCTGCACGCTGACATAGGCGAGATTGGCGAAGGGCTCGAAATGGAACCGGTTGGCATCAATCTTGTAGGCGAGTTCGCCGAACGCCTGCGCGGTGGCGGCGTCATAGTCAGCCGACAGTTGGTCGGCGAAGCCGTTGAAGGCAACCGATCGTTTTGTCGAGATGCCGCTCCAGCTGTAGGCGGCGCCGGTGCGGAAGGCTATGGCGCCCCAGTTGGTGCCGCCATAGAGGCCGAGATGGTAGTTGTCGCTGGCGCCGCTGGAACGGCGAGCGTCGGCGTCGAAGGACGAATGGCTGTAGCCGCCGATGAGGCCGACGCGCCAGTCGCCGACCAGCCTGTCGGCGCCGGCCAGGAGGCCGCCGGTCGAGCGATCGAAGGCGCTGGCATTGCCGTCGCTGCCGGTATGTCCCCAGGAGCCGAAGGCCTGGCCCCAGACGGCGAAACGGTCGGTGTCCGGGGCGACCAACTCCGGCTCACTCTCGCCATAGGCCATGACCGGCAATGCGGCTGCGCCGGCATCGCCGAACGCGGCGCTGATCCGTTTGGTGGCGGCGTCGCGGATGAAGCGGCTGTCCTCCAGTAACATCCCCTTGGCCGAGGCATGGATCTCGCCCGAGAGCTGGTCGAAAGCGTTCTGGGCGGCTGCAGCCGTCGGCAGCACCGCGATTGCGTCGTAGAGCGGATTGTCGGCCCCCAGGCTTTCGGCGCCACCGCCGGTGGCGATCTGGTTCGGCGTCAGGCCAACCTGAGCGAAGGTTTTTTGGATCACATCGAGATAGACATGATTGGCGTCATAGCTGTCGGCGAGGCCGAGGAAAGCCGTGCCGATATCGCCTGTGAGCGTATAGTTTCCGGCGACGCCACCGTCCGCTTGCAACACCGTATAATGCGTGCCCGCTACGTAAGGCGCGGCATCCGTCTTGACCACGTCGAGGACCGCTCCGGCGGCGATCGTCGCCGTTCCCGTCGCCTGGATCAGATCGGACTGGCCGGTCGAGGTCAGTTCGGCCTGGTAGACCGAACCCGCCGCCTGGTCGACATCGCCCGCGACATTGAGCGTGCCGATCGAATTGCCCGGCGCGATGATGCCGCCCGAATGAGCCACGATGCCGCCCACCGTGCCGTTGCCGCCCAGAACGCCGCCCGAGATCGTCACCAGCGAGTTGGCCAGCGAACCGTTCACGGCCAGCCGCCCGCCGGTGATGTTGGTCGCGCCGGTGAAGCCGCTCGAATCGGCAATGAGGTTCGTTGTGCCGGCGATCTGGTTGATCGTGCCGACTCCGCCGATCGCCGACGCGAAGATGTAGTTCGTGTCGGTGTGGTTGAAGTTGATCGTACCCGCGCCCGGTCCGAACTGGATGCTCGCCGCATTGAGTGTGCCTGCGGCCGTCGCCGGCGATCCGCTCGCCGCACCGATGTTCAGCGTGCCGACGGAGCCCGCCAGGACGGCGATGTTGACCGCGCCGCCGGCGGACGCCGCGCCGCCATTCGCAATCGTCAGCGTGCCTGTGCCACCGACACCGACATTGAGATCTCCGCTGCTGGTCCACGTCGAGCCGGGGCCGCTGACGCCGGCCAGACCGACGGACCCCGCATTACCGCCCAGATAGCCATCGGTGTTGGCCACCTTGCCGCCGTTCGAGACGATCAATGAGCCCGTACCACGATGACCGACAAAAAGGAGGCTGCTGCTGGTCCAGGTTGAACCCGCGCCGCTGACCATTGCCGTGCCCATGGAGCCGGCATCAAAGGCCAGATAGCCGGCGCTGCTGGTGACCGTACCGCCGTTCGAGATCGCCAGCGTGCCGGTGCCGTCTTCGCCGACATAGAGGGTTGAGTTGTTGGTCCAGGTCGCGCCGACGCCATCGACAAACGCCATGCCGGTCGAGCCCGCCTTCGCGCCAACAATCGCAGAGCCGTTGCTGACCGCGCCATGCGAGATCGCCAGCGTGCCCATGCCGTAATCGCCGACAAACAGATCCGCGCTGTTGGTCCAGGTCGAGCCGGCGTTGTCGACAATCACCATGCCGGTCGAGCCCGCCTGCGAGCCAATGAACCCAGTGCCGCTGCTGACCGTGCCGCCATGCGAGATCGCCACTGTGCCCGTGCCGGCATTGCCGACGAACAGGTCTGCGTTCGTCCAGGTCGAGCCGGCGCCGTCGACGAACACGAAGCCGGTCGAGCCCGCCGAGTTGCCGACATGGGCCGTGTCGTTGCTGATGGCGCCGCCATTGGTGACCGCCACGTTGGCGGCGCCGAAATTGCCGACATACAAATCCGCGCTGTTGCTCCAGGTCGAGCCGGCACCATCGACGAAGACGATGCCCGTCGAGCCCGCGAAGTCGCCGACATAGCCCAAGGCGTTGCTGACCGCGCCGCCGCCTGAGACCGTCAGCGCGCCCTGGCCCTGGTCGCCGATGAACAGGTCGGACGAGTTTGCCCAGGTCGAGCCCGCGCCGTTGACTGTCACCGTGCCGCTAGAACCCTCGGCGTAAGCCGCATAACCCACCGAACTGGTGACCACGCCGCCATTCGAAATCGTCAGCGCGCCAGTGCCGGCGTTGCCGACAGCGAGGGCTCCGTTCGTCCATGTCGAACCGGTACCATCGACAGTTGCTATGCCGACGGAACCAGCCAGGTTGCCTACAATGCCACTCAGATTGGTGACCTTGCCGCCGTTCGAGACGTTCAGCGCACCGGCGCCCCGATCGCCGACGAACAGGTGGGAAGAATTTGTCCAGATCGAACCCGCGCCATCGACGGTGACTGTACCCGAGGAGGCTGAATTTTTGGCAATTGTCCCTAGGCTGTCGGTCACCTTGCCGCCGGCGGAAACGATCATCGCGCCCGTGCCACTCTGCCCGACCGTCAAATCGCCGCTATTCGTCCATGTCGATCCCGTGCCGGAGACATTCACCGTGCCATGGGAGCCGGCATTCGCGGCGACGAGGCCGGTCACATCCGTTACGGTGGCACCGGTGAATATGTCCAGAAAGCCGGTGCCCTGATCGCCGACGGTCACCTGGGAACTGTTCGTCCACGTCGATCCCGCACCTGTCACCACAACGGTGCCGGATGCTGAGAAACCCCCACCGATATTGGCAAGATCGTCCGACAACAGGCCGCCATTTGAAACCGTCACCGAGGCTGTGCCGCCGAGACCGACATAGAGATTGCCCGTGCTGTTCCATTGCGACCCGGCGCCATCAACCGTGGCCGTACCCGAGGAGCCGGAAACGTAGCCGACATAACTATTGAGATCATTCACAACGCCGCCGCTGGCAACGTCCAGCGTACCGGTGCCGCCATATCCAACTATGAGATTGGCGAAAGTAGTCCATGAGGAGCCGGCACCCGTGACCGTTGCCGATGCATTGGCTGTTGCTGAATACGCCAGGGTTCCGTCTTGGCTGGTGAGAGTGCCGGCATTCGAAATGGTCAGATTGCCGGTTGAAGAAAAGCCATCGGCTATGGTGAGACCGGCGGCAAAAGCATTTCCGGCGTTGATGATGGTGGGGTTTATAACGACTGTGTTGATAGTGACATTATCGGCCGCGGTCGGCAGCGATCCGGGGTTCCAGTTTCCGGCGGCAAACCAGTCCGTGGAAATAGCGCCGGTCCAGGTCTCGGCTGCTGTGGCGGCGATTGGCTGGCCAAGACCGACCAGCGCGGTCGAAGTCAGCAGCAGATACTTCAATCCTGTCGCCTTGCGGCCTCCAAATCTATTCTGCGGCATTCAATCCCCTGACATGACAGTCGTTTCACCCTGAGGCTGACATGTCATTGGAACCCGGCTTTGTCTTGGGCAGGACCGCACTGGAATTGGACTGGAAAGCGATGCCATGCCTTTTCTGCGCGCTGTGATGGTTTGGCACCACCGAGCATTTTGCAGCCAAGCGGAATCGCTTGGCGTCGCAGAAATGCGGCTAAAACAAACAGATAGGGCGGGATTGATGGGAAACGGAATCGCGGCGCCTGGCCGGTCGCCGGAGGCGCCAGGACCTATCTGGCGCTCGTTGGCGTGTAGCCGAAGCGACGGCGGAAGCAGCGATTGAAATACGACACATCGCTGAATCCGCTCATCATCGCAATTTCGCTGACGCGCATGTCGTCATTGTGTCTCTGCGAGAGCATCTTGTGTGCTCTCTGCAAGCGCAGCTCGAGTACACGCTCGGAGAAGCTGATACCCGTCTCCTGAAGGATGTCGTGAACATAGCGCGCCGACAAACGGAGTTCTTTTGCGACGCCCTGCGCAGAGATACCAGGGGCGGCGAAATTGTCAGCGATCTTGGCCAGGACTGCCTGCAGCCTGGCGGCTCGCAGGCCGCGCAGTCCGGCCAATTCGGCAGCCTCACCTTTCGCGCCCGTCACCAGACCGATCAGATCGACGATCGTGTCCGTTACGTGTGTGATGAGATCGGCCGAGACGAGGGGGCGGCCGGTCTCAAGAAGCTGGCAATAACGTTTGAGAAGATCGAGAGCTTCGTTTTCGGCGCCGATCTTCAATGCCAGCCTGTCATCGATCTGCGGGAAGGCCTGTGTGAGGACGGCGCGTGGGACCACCACGTTCGCCCACACATTTCTGTCGGCACCGACCATTTTCAGTGCTTCCGATGCCGTGACCAGGACCGCTTCTCCCTTGCCGACACCGTACTCGCGGCCGACCTGTGCCCCGGTCAAGACGGTGTCGGCTTTGTTGATCAGCAGGAGATATCCGTCGTTGTCGTCGTCGGCGATGTTGCTCGCCTTCCTCGTTGCATGCCTGATCGTTCCGGACATCTGGCCAAGAACCAGTGATCCGACAGCCGTGGCTTCGATCGCTGCCTCGAAAGGCAGGGTCGCGGATATGCCGTATTCAACCGACCATATCTCCGCGACATGGATGTCTTGCCAGAGGGAAAATCGATCGCGTTCGCTAAGGTGCGAGGGCAACTGAGCCGATGAAAACACCGTCTTTCGCGACAATCGAACACCCCGAAAAATCTACGCTTCAAAAAATTATCGAACGCGATGCTTTCCAATCCGGGAATAACCGGCGACATTGATCGCTCGGCGTTCGACCGATCGCATTAGACCCTTATACGAGTTCAACCACGCGTGGCGTCACCCGAAAGTGTGACGCCGCAAAATCCTTCGAGGCGAGATCGGCGTCTTCGCACCTGAGCCGCTGTTCAACTTGTTGCTGTATTCATCTTTTTTCGCTCATCCCTCATGCGGGGGCAGGGCATGTCAGGGGGCGTGGTGGAGAGGCTGGACAGCGAAGTTCTTGGTTCCATTATCGGTGAAATCTATGATTGCGTCTTGAATCCGGAAGGCTGGGCCGGGGTGATGACCCGGATCACCGAAGCTGTCGACGCTGCCTATACCACGGTCGCGCTGGCCGGCACTGCTGACAATCACGGCCGTTTCGCGGCTCAATCAGCCTGGGATCCCGTGCAAATGCGCGCGCTCCAGGAGGATTATGACTTTGACGGAATTCCCGGACTGAAGGCGGCGGTCGTTGGCGACATCGACACGCCTGTTGCGACGCTGTCGCATATGAGCGAGGCCGAGCTCCGGCAAACGCCGTTCTTTCAGAATTGGGCCAAGCCGCAGGGATTGCGCGAGGCTTGCATCACCAAATTCGTTCACACGCCGGACCGGATTGGGCTCATGGGCTGCACCACGCGTGCCAACAGGGGTATCATAACCGTTGAAGAGCAGCGTTTCCTGGCATTGCTCTCGCCGCATCTGCGTCGCGCTTCCCTGATTGGGGATCTGCTCGATCAGACCCGCATCACCGCCAATCTCTATCGCGAGACGCTCGACCATCTCGCCGTGCCTGTTGTTCTTGCCAGCGCCGACGGAGCAATCCTCCATGCGAATGGGGCTGCCGACCGGATGTTTTCCGGGCAGGGTCCCATTCTTTCCAGGAACGGCCTGCTCCAGCCGCAGAATCCGGCGGTCGCCCGCGCTCTGGCGGAAGCAATAGCCGGCGCTGCGAGCGCAGATGCTTCGCTTGGCTCTCGCGGCATCGGGCTGCCCGTTTCAGCGCCAGGTCAACCGCCCGCCGTAGCCTATGTATTGCCGCTGACCGAAGGGACCGCGCGCGCGGCTTTCCGACCCGCCTGTGCCGCCGTCTTCGTTTCGACCACGACGTCCTCTTCCCCGCTCCCGGAGGCCGTTCTCACAACGCTGTTCGACCTTACTCCCGCGGAGGCCCGGGTCCTCCTGCGGATCGGCAGCGGATTGAGCGCGTCCAAGAGCGCCTTGTCGCTCGGTATCAGCGAAAACACCTTGAAAACCCACCTCAACCGCATCTTTGCCAAGACCGGCACGGGGCGCCAAGCCGATCTCGTCAAACTCATTTCGGACATAGGCATGCCTTTCGCGCCCGATTCGCGCTGAAGGAGCGAATCTCTCCACTTATTGAATCGGCAGCTTCAGCGGCTCGCCTTCGAAATGCGCCTGCGGAGAGCCGACAGCATGCCATCCGACCGGCATTGCGCGCCGATCGACTGAGGCTGAATGGCCACACCGACCGAGAAAGCGTTGCGGCGCTCTCCAGGACAATTCAGGTGCGGCTCAGCCCAAGACGCCGCTGGCGAACAATGCCAAACCTCGACGACACCCGGATCGCCGCCGAGCATTTCGCGGCTGGGGAAGCAACATTGGGTAGCAAATAGTGAAAACGGTTCTTCTCGCCACAGCCTTCATTCTCGCGCCTGTTGGCATGTCGTTCCGCGGCGGACATCAGTGAAACTTCGCCCGTTGCGGCCGCCTACGACTGGTCCGGCCTCTATGCCGGCGTTCACTTCGGTTACGTGGCCGGAAAATCCAATCTCTTCATCGCCGGCGCCGGCGTTGGGGGCACCGATGTTAACGTTCCCCTCGATCCGAGCGGTTTTATTGGCGGCGTCCATATCGGCGTCAACCAGGAATTGGCGAACCGCTTCGTGCTCGGTGCCGAGGCTGACCTTGCGTACAACAATGTAGATGGGTTGGGCACCTTCACCGGTGCCGGCGCGCTGCTCAAGAGCGAACTCAAGTGGTCGGGTTCGGCGCGGTTGCGGGCTGGCTATGCTTTCGATCGGATCTTGCCTTACATTACAGCAGGCGTGGACGCGGCCAAGTATGAGATGAGCGTGATCACCACCGGCCCCGGCGGTTCAATACCAATCCACGACGAAACCCATCTTGGCTGGACGGTTGGGGCTGGCGTTGAGCACGCCTTCACCGACAGGTGGATCGCTCGCGTCGAATATCGCTACTCCGACTTCGGCAAAAAAGATATCTCGATACCGCTTCTTGGTCCTGGCACGGTTGCGAACGTCGATCTCAAGACCCACGATGTACGGGCCGGCCTCAGCTACAAGTTCTGATACGGCGGACCGAACAAACCCCGGCGCTCGCGCCGGGGTTCGTTTGTGCGCCTCACCGCCGCCACGGCGGCTCCGGCGCGAAGCGCTTGCCGATCCAGTCGGCGAAGGCGCGGGTCTTGGCGGCCTGGCCCTTGGCTGAGGGCATGACGACATAGACCGCGCCCTCGTCGGCCAGGGTCCAGTCCTCCAGGATCGGCACCAGCCGTCCGTCGGCGAGCTCGCGTCCGACCAACCAGTCGGTGCTCATCATCACGCCGACACCCTGCACCGCTGCTTCGACCAGCACCTCGGCATCATCGCTGACCAGCGGCCCCGAAACCTCGACGCGCACGCGCCGGCCCTCGCGGTCTGTCATCTCCCAGGCCGGAAAGGTCTGGAAGCCGGTGAAGCCGAGGCAGGAATGTTCGAGCAGCGCTTGCGGCGTTTCCGGCCTGCCCCTTCGGGCAAGGTAGGAGGGCGCGGCGCAGAGCAGCCGGCGCCGCGTCGCCACCTTGCGCGCCACCAGGCGCGAATCCTCCAGGCTGCCCAGCCGGACAGCAGCGTCGAAATTCTCGGCGACGAGATCGGCGAAGCGATTGGAGAACTCGGCCTCGATGCGGACATCGGGGAACTCCGCCAGGAACAGCGGCAAGAGCGGCCCGATCCACATGCGCCCGAATGTGCCGGGCAGCGCCAGCCTGAGCAGGCCGCGCGGCCCGCCGGCTGCATGCGCCGACGCAGCCGCTTCGGCCTCGTCGACCGAGGCGAGGATGGCGCGCACGCGCGGCAGGAATTCCGCGCCGGCCTCGGTCAGCGACACGTTGCGCGTCGTACGGTGGAGCAGCCTGACGCCCAGCCGCTCCTCCAGCGATTGCAGGCGGCGCGACAGAATGGTGGCGTCGCGTCCGACCCGCACGGCCGCCCTGGTGAAGGAGCGCGCCTCGGCGACGGCCGCGAAGGCCGCCATTTCGGCAAGGGCCGCCGGTTCATGGGATTGCTGCATGTTGCGCAATACTCAAATGCAAAGGCCAAGGATTATCGAGGAATAGCGCAGCAGCTAGGTTCACTCAACCCGCCAAACGGCCACCCACGGAGTGAACCCATGAAAGCCATCGAACTGAGCCAACCCAGGTTTGACGCCTTCCGCGCCGCCAATGTCGCCACACCCGAACCGCAGCGCGGCGAGGTGCTGATCCGCCAGCGCGCGGCGAGCCTGAATTTCGTCGATGTCGCTGTGGCGAGCGGCAATTATCCCGGGCCGAGCTTCCCGCTCATTCCTGTCGCCGACGGCGCCGGCGAGATCGTCGCGCTCGGCGAGGGCGTGACGAGGTTCAGCGCGGGAGACCGCGTCGTCGCCCATGCCAAGCCGCGCTGGGTCGGCGGCCGGCCGCGCCCTTACGAGATGACGCAGATGCGCGGCATCTCGCTGCCCGGATCGCTCGCCGAATATGTCGCGCTGCCGGCCAATTCGGTCGTGCCGATCCCGCCGCATCTCTCCTTCGAGGCCGCGGCGACGTTGCCGATCGCAGCCACTACCGCCTGGAACGCGATCCGCGCCGCCGATGTCGGGCCGGGCTCGGTGGTCGTGCTGCTCGGCACCGGCGGCGTCTCGATCTTCACGCTGCAGCTCGCCAAGGCGGCCGGGGCCACCGTCGTCATCACCTCGTCGTCGGACGAGAAGCTGGAGCGGGCCAAGGCGCTCGGCGCCGATCACCTGATCAACTACCGCGCGACGCCGGACTGGGACGGCAAGGTGCTGGAACTGACCGACGGCCTCGGCGCCGACCTCGTCGTCGAGACCGGCGGCTCGGCGACCTTCGCCCGCGCCGTTAATGCCACTGCGCCGGGCGGCACGCTGTTCACCATCGGCTTCGTCACCGGCGCCGAGGCGACCGTCAATCTGCTGCCGATCATCATCAAGGCGCTGAAGGTGACGGGTAACAACACCGGATCGGTCTCCGACCTGCGCGACGCCGCCCGCGCAATCGGCGCTGCCGGGATCGAGCCGGTCGTCGACAAGATGTTTTCACAGAACGAAGCGACCGAGGCCTACACCCACATGGCCGCCGGCGGCCTGCACTTCGGCAAATTGGTGTTCGGGTTGGAGTGGTAGACGCAATCTTCCCAGGGCGCCGGCTCCGGAACTGCCGATCTCCCCCGCGGGGGAGATCACGCGCTCTGGCGCCCACTCCAATACCATTGCCAAAGGCGACGATTGCGCCACCTATTCACCGACGCCAACGAGCCGATGCAGGGAGGCTCAAACCATGACCGACGACGAATCCGCTATCCGGCAGGTGGTCGAAACCTGGATGGCGGCGAGCCGCAAAGGCGATCTGGAGACCGTGCTTGGCCTGATGACGGACGATGTCGTCTTTATGGTTCCCGGTAAGGAACCCTTCGGCAAGGAAGCCTTCGCCGCTGCCTCCAAAGGCATGGGCGAGACGAAGATCGACGGCACCAGCGAGATCGTCGAGCTCAAGCTGCTCGGCGACTGGGCCGTTATCCGCAACCGCATCGAGATGACGGCGACGCCGCCCGGCGGCGAGCCTGTGCGGCGGTCGGGCTATACGCTGACGCTGCTGCGGAAGGAAGGCGATGGGCGCTGGCGGCTGGCAAGGGACGCGAATTTGTTGGCGAGCGCCTGATCTCCCGCTGGGTCTGCTGAGACGCACCCCCCTCTGGCCTGCCGGCCATTTCCCCCTCAAGGGCGGAGATTGGTAGCTTGACCGCCGCCGCTTCTCCTACAACGCCGGCGATTGCCGAAGGCAGCGGAGCGCATGATCTCCCCCTTGAGGGGGAGATGCCCGGCAGGGCAAAGGGGGGGTGCCTCGCGCCACCCTCAGATCAACTTCTCCAGCGTGATCGGCAGATCTCTTACCCGCTTCCCCGTCGCATGGAACACCGCGTTGGCAATCGCCGGCGCGACGCCGACGATGCCGAGTTCGCCGACGCCCTTGCCGCCGAGGGCGGAGGAATGCGGGTCGGGGATGCCGACCGAGATCGTCTCAATGTCGGGGATGTCGGCATTAGTCGGCAGCATGTAGTCGGCGAGGTTGCCGTTGACGATGCGGCCGTGGCGGCGGTCGACGATGCCTTCTTCCAGGAGCGCCTGGCCGATGCCCATGATGATGCCGCCCTTCCACTGGCTTTCGGCCAGCTTCGGGTTGTAGAGCCGGCCGGAATCCAGCGCCGACACCACGCGCGAGACACGCACCGTGCCGAAATCCTCGTCGACGCGCACCTCGACGAAATGCGCGCACCAGGAATGGCGCGAATAGTCGCCCTCGGTGTGCGGCAGCGCCATGGCGATGGTGGTGTAGTTGTTGTAGCGCTGCTCCGGCGTGAAGTTGGCCGGAACGGTGTCGCCCTTGGCCTCGATCCGCTCGCGGCCGACGGCCGATAGCAACTCGGCGATCGACAGCTCCGGCCCATCGCCGCGTGGCGAGGCGATGCGGCCATCCCGCACCACCAGCGTGTTCGCCTGCAGCTTCTGGAAGGGCGAGCGCGGATCGGAGAGCGCCAGCCCGACCAGTTCGTCGAGCGCCTGGCCGGCCGCCTTGTAGACGGCCCCGGTCATGACGCCGGCAAGCCGCGAGCCGCCGGTGACGCCGGCGCGGGCGAGGCGCGAGTCGCCGAGCTTCACCAAGACCTTCTCCACCGGCACGCCGAGCGTCTCGGCGGCGGTCTGCGCCAGGATCGTGTAGGTGCCCTGGCCCATGTCGATGGAGGAGCTTTCGACCTCGACCGAACCGTCGGCGAGTATCTTCACCACCGCCTCGCCATGGGCGCGCCGCACCGGATAGGTGCCGGCCGCCACACCCCAGCCGATGAGTTGGTGGCCGTCGCGCATCGAGCGCGGCGCGGCTGAGCGCTTCGCCCAGCCGAAGGCTTCCGCCCCTGCGGCAAAGGCTTCGCGCAACTGCCTGGTCGACCAAGCCTTCTTCGCATGCGGATCCTGTTCGGCATAGTTGATCAGCCGCATCTCCAGCGGATCGATGCCGAGCTCATGGGCGAGCTCGTCTATGGCGCATTCGATTCCAAAGGCGCTCGGGTTCTCGCCCGGCGCGCGTTTTGCCCCCGGCACCACCGTGTTCACCCGCACCACATTCTGCTTCGAGGAGAAGTTGGGCGTCGCATACATGATCGAGGTCACCGAGCCGAGCGGCTCCACCCACATGCCGTCGACGGCCGTCTCGTTGACGCCGCGATGCACGATGGACTGGATCTTGCCGTCCCGGTCGGCGCCGATCGCCACCGTCTGGCGCGTCGCGGCGCGGCCGCCATAGGAGGTGAAGTTCTGCGGGCGGTTGAGCACCAGCGTCACCGGCCGGTTGAGCATCTTTGCCGCAGCCGCCGCCACCGCGCTATGCGCCAAGGCCAGCGCCTTCGAGCCGAAGCCGCCGCCGATATAGGGCGAGACCAGCCGCACATTTTCGAAGGGAATGCCGAACCATTCGGCATAGGTGCGCGCCATGCCGTCCAGCCACTGGCTGGGCTCCCAGATGGTGAGCGCGTCGCCTTCCCAGCGCGCGATCAGCCCATGCGGTTCCATCGCCGCCTGGAACTCGCGCGGCGTGTTGTAGGCTGCGCAGATGCGCACGGGGGCTTCGGCAAAGGCGGCTTCAGCGTCGCCCCATTCCTTGGTCATGGCGTCGATAGGGATGCCGTCGCCTGCCTTGCCGTCGCTCAGATCGACGATGGCTGGCGTCTCGTCATACCAGACCTTGACCAGCGCTGCCGCCGCCACCGCCTGCTCGAAGGTCTCCGCCACCACGGCCGCGACATGCTGGCCGGAAAAGGTGACCTCGCGAGCGAGCGGGCAGTAGGTTTCAGCGGATGGCGGTCTGCCGAACCAGTCCGATGCGCCCTTCAGCTCCATGATGGTGTCGGGCGTCAGCACGGCGAGCACGCCCGGCGCGGTCTCGGCGGCGCGGGTGTCGATGGCCGTGACTTTGCCGGCGGCAATCGTCGCGCCGACCAGCACGGCATGCGTCAGCCCCTCGAGCTGCTGCTCGACCGCGTAATGGGCGGCGCCGGTGATCTTGGCCGGGCCGTCGACGCGCGACAGCCTTCCGCCGACCGCTTCCAGGCGGGCGCTGTCCGACGCTGCGTGTTTCACGTCATGAACAGTCATGCCGTCTCTCCCAATTTCAGGATGGCGCGCGCGATCACGCGCGGTGCCAATGCGATCTTGTAGTGGTTGGCGCCATGGTCGACAGCGCCCTCCATGGCGAGCTCGCTCGCCTTGCGCACGGTCGCTTCGTCGAGCGGCTTGCCTTTGAGCGCCTGCTCGACTTCGCGCGCCCGCCACGGTTTTGTGGCAACGCCGCCGAGCGCGACGCGGATGTCGCGGACGGTGCGGCCGTCGCTTTCGAGCTCCAGTCCGACGGCGGCGCTTGCCGCTGCGAATTCATAGGACTGGCGGTCGCGCACCTTCAGGTAGGTCGAGCGCCGCGCGACGGCCGAGCCCGGGATCTCTATTCCCGTGATCACCTCGCCGGGACGGATGTCGTGCTCCTGCTCGGCCGTGGCGCCGGGGGCGAGGAAGAAGTCCTCGACCTTGAGCCTCCGTTCGCCGAGATCGACCTCGGCGTCGAAGGCGACGAGCGCGATGGCAAGGTCGCCCGGATAGGTGGCGATGCAGGCCTCGCTGGTGCCAAGCACCGCATGGCCGCGAGTCACGCCGCCGATCGCCGAGCAGCCGCTGCCCGGCGCGCGTTTGTTGCAGGCCGGGAAGTTTTGCGGATCGCGGAAGTACGGGCAGCGCGTGCGCTGCATCAGATTGCCGCCGATGGTGGCCATGTTGCGAAGCTGCGCCGAAGCGGCTTGCCACAGTGCCTCCGACACGGCCGGGAAATAGCTCTTCACTTCGGCATTGTCGGCGACATGGCTCATCCTGGCCAGCGCGCCGATCACCGCGCGGTCGGCGTTTACATCGATCGCGTTCAGCCCTTCGATATGGCTGATGTCGATGACGACAGAGGGTTCGGCGACGCCGCATTTCGCGAGGTCGACCAGCGTCGTGCCGCCGGCAAGCAGCACGGCGCCGGGGAGGGCGGCCGCATTGCGCGCGGCCTCGACGCTGTCGGCGCGAAGATAGGAAAAGTCTCTCATGAGCGGAGCTCCTTGGCTGCCTGGCGGACGGCCGCGACGATGTGCGGATAGGCGCCGCAGCGGCACAGATTGCCGGCCATGTATTCGCGGATCTCCTCGTCGGAGCCGGCGTGGCCCTCGCGGATGCATGCCACCGCCGACATGATCTGCCCCGGCGTGCAATAGCCGCACTGGAAGGCGTCCTGTTCGAGGAAGGCGGCCTGCACGGCGTTGAGCGTGCCGTCCCCGTCGGCAAGCCCCTCGATGGTGGTGATCTCGCGGCCCTCGACCTGCGCTGCCAGCGTCAGGCACGCGAGCACGCGTTCGCCGTCGACATGGACGGTGCAGGCGCCGCACTGGCCCTGGTCGCAGCCTTTCTTTGTCCCGGTGAGAGCGAGCCGGTCGCGCAGCGCGTCGAGCAGCGTCACGCGCGGCTCGACCTCGAGCGCATGGTCGTGGCCGTTGATGGTGAGGTGGATGGAGAGGGTGGTCGGGCTGGGCTGGCTGGTTGAGCCGCTGGCGGCATCGCCATTCCTGAAATGGCCGTCTTCGGGAGGATCGATGATGGTCTGGCTGGTCATGAGGCGTCGGGCTCCAATTGCTGGACGCTAGGGGGATGGAAATGGCGCCCCGGGGGGATGGGGCAAGGGCAACGTCTGAGGAAGGGCGAGGGCGTGGAAACTGCCAATCTCCCCCCAAGTGGGGGAGATGCCCGGCAGGGCAGAGGGGGCGCGAAGGAACGAGGCGTTTGCGACTTACTTTTCTCGAAGGAGACATCTTCCGAGGAAGCGCCTATCAGGAATTGAGAGGCTGGCGGGACAGCGCCCCCCTCTGGCCTGCCGGCCATCTCCCCCACTTGGGGGGAGATCACGCTCTCATCAACACGTGACATACCGCTTCCCCTGATTATATGATAAAGCTGCTCCACTAAAACGGAGGCGCCTCCGTTTATTTACTTGGGGGCTGGGCCGCCTTGGTTCAACCCCATATTGCGAGAGTGGAGAAAAAACTGTCCGACCAGCCGCCAGAGACTGCTGAAAGGCCGGAAGCGCCGGCACAGAAGCCGCTGCGCGCCGATGCGAAGCGCAACCGCGACAAGCTGGTCGAGGTGGCGGCGCAGGCTTTCGCGGCCGACGGCGTCGATGCCTCGCTGGAGGAGATAGCGAAGCGGGCAGGGGTCGGCATCGGCACGCTCTACCGGCATTTCCCGACGCGTGAGCACCTGGTCGAGGTGGTCTATCGCCGCGAGGTGGAAGGGCTCTGCCAGGCGGCCGACGAACTCGCCCGCGATCATCCAGCCGACGTCGCGCTGGAACTCTGGATGCAGCGCTTCGTCGACTATATCGCCACCAAGCGCGGCCTGGCCACAAGCCTTCGCATCCTGCTCACCACCAACTCGACGCTGTTCTCCGACACCTCGGGCCGCGTCTCGCAGGCCATGCGGCGCCTGATCGAAGCGGCCGCCGCATCAGGCAAAATCCGCGGCGACGTCGACGCCTCGGATGTGATGCATGCGCTCGGCGGCATCTACTCCGCCCCCAACACGCCCGACTGGCGCGAGCGCTCGGGCCGGCTGGTGAAGCTCTTGATGGATGGCTTGCGGTTCGGGGCGAAGGGTTGAGACGCTGGAACTGCTGATCTCCCCCCTTGTGGGGGAGATGGCCGCGAAGCGGCCAGAGGGGGTCGCCTCACGTAGAGCACCAATCTCGTCTGGCGCCGCAAAGAGCGCTGGCGCTTCACGCGCAGCGACCCCCTCTGTCGCCTTCGGCGACATCTCTCCCTCAAGGGGGGAGACTAGCAGCGTCATCGACTCGCATTCATCGAGCCGCGGCCTACATAGGCGGGGCCAACCCACCGCGCAGAAGGAACCACCCATGCCTGAACAGCTGACATTGAACGACGGCTCGACCATTCCCCAGATCGGCCTAGGCGTGTGGCAGGTCGACCCGGATATCACGTCACAAGTCGTGCGCTGGGGGATCGAGGCCGGCTATCGCCTGATCGACACCGCCGAGGGCTACCGCAACGAGGGGGGCGTGGGCGAGGCGATCCGCGCCGCAGGCGTGCCGAGGGCTGAGCTGTTCATCACCTCGAAGCTGCGCAACGGCGCGCACCAGCGCGATGCGGCGCTTCGCTCCTTCGACGACACGATGCAAAAGCTCGGCATCGACCAGATCGACCTCTTCCTCATCCACTGGCCGGTGCCCAGCCAGAACAAATATCTCGAGGCTTGGAAGACGCTGGTCGAGCTCAAGCGAGCCGGCCGTATCAAGTCGGTTGGTGTCTCGAACTTCAACCAGGATCATCTGGAGCGCATCATCGGCGAGACCGGCGTGACGCCGGTCGTCAATCAGATCGAATTGCACCCGCGCTTCCAGCAGCGCGACAGCAGAGACTTCCACAAGAAGCACGACATCAGAATAGAAAGCTGGAGCCCGCTGGGCAGCGGCCGGCTGCTCGCCGACCCGACGCTGGAAGGCATTGCCAAGAAGCATGGCAAGTCGGTGGCCCAGGTTATCATCCGCTGGCACCTGCAGGAGGGACTGGTCGTCATCCCGAAGTCGATCCACCAGGAGCGCATCGCCGGCAATTTCGACGTCTTCGATTTCGAACTGGATGCGGGTGACACGCAGACCATCCGCGGCATGGACTCCGCCGACGGCCGCACCGGGCCCGATCCGGCGACGGCGGCGTTTTTGTTCTGAGGCGTTGAAACAGCCAATCTCCCCCCTTGCGGGGGAGATGCCCGGCAGGGCAGAGGGGGGTGCTGTCCCGCCAGCCTGTCAATTCTTGGCAGTCCCACATTCACCCTGTCGGTGCACGGCCGTCCGGCCAACGGTAGCGTTCCTTCGCACCCCCCTCTGGCCTGCCGGCCATCTCCCCCGCAAGGGGGGAGATTAGCGGCTTCGGCGCCCCGCCTTCTCCCACAAGGGGACAAGGGAGCGCCTCGCCTAAATCCCCTCGCCGTCCACCAGCGGTACGTCATCGCCCTCCCATGGGCTCGGCATCGACGCGCGCCCGGCGGTGGGCAGCGGCATCCAGCATCTGAGCTCCGGCTCGGCATATTCGACCACGCGGCCCGGCGAGGAGTCGGACGCCCGCCAGCCTTCCTCGCCGAACTGGTCGGCGCGCGACCAGTAGGCCATGTCGACCTCCGCCGGTCCCTGCTCGGACGAGCGCACCGTGACCAGGATGCGGCTGCCGTCCCTCGGCGCGCTCGCCATGTTGCGCCAGTGGTCGGTCTCGTCCATGGGGATTCCTCCTGCTCAAAGCAATTCCAGAAAAAGTGCGCAGCGGTTTTTCGTTCGGAATTGCGGGGGAACGAATAACCAATTCCAGGAAAAGTGTGCGGCGGTTTTCCGTCCGGAATTGCGTCAAAACGAAATGCCTTTTGGCAATAGTCGCCGCCCGCCGGGGAGGGGTCAACCCGAACTTGGCGCAAGACAGAAATATCATTCAGAGCTAATATGTTGTCGACCGCAATCGGATAGACGACATGGACGAAGGATTGCTGTCTCAAGCCACACGTCTCGGGCCGGTCCATCTCAGGGTGACCGATATCCCGGCGGCTCTGACTGTCTGGCGCGACACGCTTGGACTCGAGCCGATCGGCGAGGACAGTGCCATGGCGGAACTCGGCGCCGGCGGCCGCACGCTGATCGTGCTCCATGCCGGAGCGCAGTTGCCCCTGCCGCAGAAATCGCGCGATCTTTTCCATGTCGCCATCCATATGACGACGCGCCGCGATCTCGCCCATGCCGTCGCCCGCCTCAAGGCGTCAGGCTTGCGGTACAGCGCTCAGGATCACCTGGTCTCGGAATCGCTCTATGTCTCCGATCCGTCCGGCAACGGCATCGAGATCTGCTTCGACACGCCGGAGCGCTTCCTGCGCCGGGAAGTGTCGGCCGACGGCCGGGTGGCGCTGATCGCCACCGACGGCAGCACGCATTCCGGGCTCGAGCCGCTGGACGTCCCGGGCCTGCTGCGCGACCTCGGCAATTCCGGCCATGTCGAGCCGAGGATGGCCGCGGACGCCTTCATCGGTCACATCCATATGCGCGCCCGCGCCCCGGAGCAGCTTATGGAATTCTATGTCGGCGTGCTCGGCTTCAAGCCGCATATCCAGTCCAGGACCTTCGGCATGTTCGACTGCGGCACCGGGCGCCGGGCGCATATGATCGCTTTCAACATCTGGGCGCGCGACGAGCTGCGCGAGCCGCCGCCGAATGCGGCCGGCCTCGACCATTTCACGGTCGAGCTTGCTTCGGCAGAAGAGCTTGCCGCTGTCGCGTTGAGGCTCGACGCCGCCAATGTGCCTGCGAAAAAGATCGGCGACGCGATCGACATAGCGGATCCGGAGGGCAATCGCTCGCGGCTCGTGGTTCAGGGAGGGTGAGTTCAAAAGCAATTCCAGGAAAAATGTGAAGCGGTTTTCTGTCCGGAATTGCGCAAAACAAATAGTTTGAAGAGGGGAAAAATGACAATCAGGGTGATAGGAACCGGCTTCGGCCGGACCGGCACGGATTCGATGCGCGAGGCGCTGACGATGCTGGGCTTCGGCCCTTGCCATCACATGTCGGAAGTCACGGCGCATGACGAGCAGAAACGGCTCTGGCGGGCATTGGCCAAGGGCGCTGCGCCGGACTGGAACAGGCTATTTGCAGCCTATAAATCCTGCGTCGACTGGCCGTCGGCGCATTATTGGCGCGAGTTGATCGAAGCCTATCCCGAGGCGCGCGTCATCCTCACCTGGCGCTCGCCCGAAAGCTGGTGGGAGAGTTTCCAAAAGACCATACTGCCGGCCATCGCCGACAGCCGGGATCAGGAGTCGCTGGGCATTTCGCTCGTCTCGAAGCAGGTCTTCGGCGGCCGCCCGCATGACCGCGCGCATGCGCTTGCCGTTTACGAGGCCAATGTCGAGGCGGTGCTCAACACCGTGCCGGCCAAGCGCCTGCTGGTCCACAAGCTCGGCGATGGCTGGGAGCCGCTCTGCGCCCATCTCGGCGTCCCGGTGCCGGCCGAGCCCTATCCCAACCGCAACACCACGAAGGAGTTTCGCACGGCGCTTTCGTTGAATTGAGGGAGGAGTAGGGCAGTAGGGCATAGACAATGAGTCAAAAATGCGCGGCGTCCGTGCAGTCTGTTCTTCCTCCTACTGCCCTACTCCCCTTCCACCGGAAGGAACACGACCATGACCCACTCCGACACCACCTTCCTGACCGCCAGGCAACTGGCAGCGGCGATCCGCGACAGGAAAGTCAGCGCCGTCGAGGCAATGGAGGCGCAGCTTGCCCGCATCGCGCTGGTCAATCCGCTCCTCAACGCCATCGTCACCTTCGACGAGGAGGCGGCCCGCGCCGGCGCAAGAGCCGCCGACCTGGCGACCGCGCGCGGCGATGCCGTCGGCCCGATGCATGGCGTGCCGATCACGCTGAAGGACGGGCACGCCACCGCGGGCATGCGCACCACCGTCGGCCTGGAGGCCTTTGCCGACCATGTTCCGACAACAGACAGCACCATCGCCGCGCGGCTGCGCAAGGCCGGCGCCATCATCATCGGCAAGACCAACGTGCCGCCGAGGCTGCGCGACCTGCAGACCTCCAACCCGATCTTCGGCCGCACGGTCAATCCCTGGGACGTCACCCGCACGCCCGGCGGCTCCAGCGGCGGCGCCGCTGCGGCAGTGGCCGCGGGGCTGGTGCCGCTGGAGATCGGCAGCGACGCCGGCGGCTCGATCCGCGTGCCGGCGCATCTCACCGGTATCTGCGGCTTCAAGCCGACGCAGGCGACCGTGCCGATTACCGGCAGCTACGCCGATCCGCCCGACATGCCGCGCTCTTTCCGCCTGCTGTTCGACATCGGGCCTTTAGCCCGCGACGTCGATGATCTCATCCTCGCCCACCGTCTCATCGCTGGCGCCGACGGCTTCGACACCGAAGTGCCGCCGGTGGCGATCGACGAGGCGCCGGAGCCGCCGCTCGGAGAGCTCAAGGTGGCGTTCGCGCCCGAATTCCCGGGCGTGCCGACCGCGTTCGACATCGCCGAGGCGATTGCAGGTTTCGCAGGCGCGATCGAGGTCGGCGGCGCGCGGGTGGGAGAGACCTTGCCGCGGCACGATTTCGTAGCCGAGCGGGCGCTGTTTTCCGATCTCATCACCTGGTACTCAGAGGTCTTCCGGCAGCCGCGCGAAGTCTCGCCCTCGCTGGCGGCCTATCTCGAGGCGCTCAACCGACGCGACGAATTCATCTGCGCCTGGGAGCGCTTCTTCGACGACTGGGACGTGCTCGTCTGCCCGGCGATGATGTGCACCGCCTTCCGCCATCGCGAGATGGGGGCGCCGATCCCCGTCGACGGCGTCGAGACGCCCTACTGGAGCGCGCTGAGCCATGCCTGCCGCTTCAACCTGACTGGACATCCGGCCGCCGTCCTTCCGATCGGCCTCGACCGGGAGGGCCTGCCGATCGGCGCTCAGCTCATTGGCCGCCGCCATTCGGACATGAAGCTGCTCGCCGCCGCCAAGGCGCTGGCGCGCTTGACCGACGGTTTCGTCGGGCCGCCGGGATTGTGAGGCGGCGCTTTATACGACGCTGGACCGCTCACACATGCACGTCGCCGAACGACAACTCGCCGTCGTCGGCGCTGATCAGGAAAGCTGCGGCGAGCATGCCGATATAGAACACTACCACACCGCACACCACGACAATGCCGGGGATAGGACCGAGGGTCGCCACCCGGAAGGTGTCGATGAGCGAGGCGCCGAAGCCGATCGGCGAGCCTTCGCGCGACAGGCTCGGCGTGGTGATCTTTAAGACCCAGGCGAGCATCAGGATCGTGTACATGAAGACGTAGTTGCGGCGTAGCCGCCTGATCAGCGCCGAACGCTGCGAGATGAGGAAACGCGGCGAGCGCAGGCCTTCGCCGAGTATGGCCAGCCAGTTGGAGGCGTAGTCCGCCTGTGGCGAAAAAATCTGCGCGAAATAATAGCGCTCGAACTGGCGCACCCGCGCCCGGTAGACGTCGAAGAAGCGGTAGCGCCGCGCCTCGATCCACAGCAAGAGCGTGATCAGCAACATGGCAAAGAGCAGCACGCCGTGGTGGGCGCTCGGCGTCGATAGCGATACCGAAAGCATCGCCGCGACGACCGTGATCGACCAGTTGCTGGTGCGATCGAGCCGGTCGCGCCAGCCGGCCATGCGTGCGATCTCGGCGCGGTGGAAATGCGACATGGTGGTTGCGAATTCGGATGAGGTCAGGTTCAGCGCGGACGCATCAGACCCTCGCGGCGCGGCGGCCGCCTCGGTTGGCTTTATCGTCTGGACCTGCGACATCCCCTTGCCACGCGCCTTCCGCCGTGGCCGGCCGAATGAGCCGGCCACACCCCATATAACACAATGTGCGGCGGGCAAAAATGTTCCCGCCCTTTCAGGCGGATAAGTCAGGATGCGATGGGACGCTATGCCCGTTTTGAAGCCGCCGGAAACGGCACCACTTCGGCCTCGGGCCGGGCATATTGGGCGGTCGCGACCGCCTCGATCACGAGGTCGAGCGCCGCAAGTGCCGTGCGGCTGGTTTCATCGTCGCCGCGCAGATAGTGGCAGGCCCTGTCGAGGTGCAGGTGGGCGGCGGCAAAGTCGCTTTTCATTAGCTTCTCCTTATTGCCCGCCGTGTCTCGAACATGCGCGAGTCGCTTTACGCAAACGCAAACATCCACAGCCGCATTTGAATAGAATTTTACGCTGCAACTGACTTGGCAGAAGGCGTGCGGCGATGGTGATCTCCCCCACAAGGGGGGAGATTGGCAGCTCCCGCGCCCCGTGCAACCGAAGCCCGCGCGAAACCGTTATGGCCAGACATAATCGAGGGGTGCAGAAATTGTCATTCATGCTTAATCGGCGCTGGACGATCGCGTTCGCCGCGGCGGCGCTTGCGCCGGTGCCGGCCGTCGCCTTCGCCGCCGAGAAGAGCGGCATGTCCGGCGAAGGCATCTTCGTTCTCGAAGTCATCCTGCTGCTCGTCGTCGGCCGCGGCATCGGCGAATTGCTGGAGCGCCTCGGCCAGCCGGCGGTGATGGGGCAGCTGATCGGCGGTATTCTGCTCGGGCCTTCGCTGCTCGGGTGGCTGTGGCCGGCGGCCGAGCGCGTGGTCTTTGCCGGCGATGCCGCGCAAAAGTCGATGATCAACGCCATCGCCCAGCTCGGCGTTTTGATGCTTCTCCTGCTCACCGGCATGGAGACGGATCTGCGGCTGGTGCGCCGCGTCGGCCGCGCCTGCTTTTCCATCTCCGCGGCTGGCGTCGCCCTGCCATTCGTACTGGGTTTCGTCGCTGCGCAATTCATGCCGGACACGCTGCTCGCCGCAGGCGGCGAGCGCGTCGTCGCCGGCCTATTCCTCGGCACTGCGCTGTCGATCTCCTCGGTCAAGATCGTCGCCATGGTGGTGCGCGAGATGAACTTCATGCGCCGCGACCTCGGCCAGGTCATTGTCTCCTCGGCCATCATCGAAGACACGATCGGCTGGGTGATCATCGCCATCACCATCGGCATCGCCACCCATGGCCGCATCGAGGCCGGCAGCTTAGCCTTCACGTTGGCCGGCGTCGCCCTCTTCATGGCCTTTTCCTTCACGCTCGGCCGCCGCATCGTCTTTGACGCCATCCGCTGGACCAACGACACCTTCCGCTCCGAATATGCCGTCGTCACCGTCATCCTCGCCATCATGGGCGCCATGGCGCTGATCACCGACCTGATCGGCGTCCACACCGTGCTCGGCGCCTTCGTCGCCGGCATATTGGTCGGCGAGTCGCCGATCCTGTCGCGCCACATCGAGGGGCAATTGCGCGGTGTGATCACCGCGCTCTTCATGCCGGTCTTCTTCGGCGTTGCCGGCCTCTCGGCCGACCTCACGGTGCTCATGGATCCGCAGCTCGCGTTGCTCACCGTGGCGCTGGTGGCGATCGCCAGCATCGGCAAGTTCGGCGGCGCCTTCATCGGCGCGGAAGTCTCGGGCATGAGCCGCGCCGAGGGCATCGCGGTCGGCTGCGGCATGAACGCGCGCGGCTCGACCGAGGTCATCGTCGCCTCGATCGGCCTGTCGATCGGCGTGATCTCGCACACGCTTTTCACCATGATCCTCACCATGGCCGTCATCACCACTTTGGCCATGCCGCCGACGCTGCGCTGGGCGCTGGGCCGGCTGCCGATCGGCGAGGCGGAGAAGAAAAGGCTGGAGCGCGAGGAGGTCGACCAGCGGGGCTTCATCGCCAATCTGGAGCGGCTGCTGGTGGTGGTCGACGAGGGCGTGGTCGGCCGCTTCGCCGCCTACCTTGCCGGCGTGATCGGCGCCGGCAAACCGATGACGGCGCTGCATGCCAGCGGCGAAAGCGACGCCGAGCCCGGCGAGGCGGCGCATCTTGACGAGATCGAGAAGGGTGCCGAGGAGGGCCGCGAGGCGGCGAAGGAAGCCGACGAGGAGCCGGCGCGTGAAGCGCCGCTCACACGCCGCCGGCACGAGGCGCCGCTCTCGGCCGAGGCGGTCGCCAAGGAAGCGCGCAAGGGCTATGGCATGCTGCTCATCGGCCTCGGCCGCGCATTGACCGCGAAGGGCGGCTTCTCGCGCCGGCTCAACGAAATCGCTGGCGCCTTCGACGGACCGCTCTGCCTGGTGCTGAAAGCGACGAGCGCCGGCCGGCATATGCCGAGGCTCGGTCCGCAGTCAGGCCGGATCCTGGTGCCGGTCAACGGCACGTCGGTCGCCCGCCGAGGCGCCGAACTGGCGCTTGTCATTGCCGCCGTCACCGGCGCGCCGGTCAAGATGCTTTATGTCGCGCGGGTCAGCCGCGACGAGCCGCGCGACACCGTCTCGCATCGCCGCAGGGAGGCTGTGCTGAAGGACATCGTCGCGCTTGCCGACCGCTATGGCGTCGAGATCGAGACCGCCATCCGCTCAAGGGCCGCCGCCGCCGATGCCATTGCCCGCCAGGCCGGCAGGAACGTGGCGTTGATCGTCATGGGCGTGGCGCGCCGGCCGGGCGACGAGCTCATCTTCGGCGAGACGACGAGCGGCGTGCTGCAGCGCTGCCCGTGCCCGGTGGTGCTGATCTCCGACGCGCGCCTGCGCCGCGACGACGAGGGCAGGGAGGCGCTAAGGTCGGGGACGGGTACGGGGTAGGCGATTAGCCAATCTCCCCCCTTGTGGGGGACATTGGCGCTCCAGAGCATTGCTTCAAAATCCCTTTGGATCGGCTATCCTCGCCGCTGAGGAGGCAGCGATGAGTTTCAGCACAAAACCTCTCGACATGACCACCTGGCCGCATTTCGCCGCGCTGGTCGAGCGGCACAATGGCGTGTGGGGCGGCTGCTGGTGCATGGCCTTTCACGCCAAGGGCGTGGGCGCCGCCGGCAACCGTGCCGCCAAGGAGGCCTTGGTGCGCGAGGGCCGGGCGCACGCCGCGCTCGTCTTCGACGGTCCGGACTGCGTCGGCTGGTGCCAGTTCGGGCCGACCGCCGAGCTGCCGCGCATAAAACACCAGCGCGCCTATCGCGAGGAACTGACGGCGCTGCCGGACTGGCGCATCACCTGCTTCTTCTCCGACAAGGCCCGGCGCGGCAAAGGCGTGGCCGCGGCGGCGCTTGCCGGCGCGCTGACCGAGATCGGCCGCCTCGGCGGCGGCTCGGTGGAAAGCTATCCCGAGGACGCTGAAGGGCGTTCGGTTGCCGGCGCCTTCCTGCACAACGGCGCGCTGGCGATGTTTGAAGCGCAAGGTTTTTGCCGCAATCGCAGGATCGGCAAGTATCGCTGGGTGGTCGAGAAGATGGTGGCGGCGGAAGGCGGTTAGCGATCTCCCACCCTACTCCTGCCTGTTTGGACCGGGGACATCGCGAACAGGTGTGCGAGGACATCGCGAACAGTTTTGCATGCTATCGGG